>NZ_JAPYKM010000015.1:0-153628 GCF_029623465.1 Pseudomonas sp. RIT-To-2
CCATGTGCTTGTTTCCTGCATCAGCGCCTGTGGCAAATGCCTGTATTGCCGCAAGCTCATGTACTCCCATTGCACCACCGGTGGTTGGATCCTGGGTAACACCATTGACGGTACCCAGGCCGAGTTCGTGCGAATTCCCCATGCCGAAAACAGCTTGTATCGCTTGCCCGAGGGGGCGGACGAAGAAGCCCTGGTCATGCTCAGCGATATTTTGCCCACCGGATTTGAATGCGGTGTGCTCAATGGCAAGGTGCAGCCCGGCCAGTCGGTGGCGATTGTGGGCTGTGGCCCCATCGGGTTGGCCGCCTTGCTCACCGCCCAATTCTATTCCCCTGCGCAGTTGATCATGATCGACCTGGATGATAACCGCCTTGGCGTGGCGACGCGTTTTGGTGCCACGGCGGTGATCAACAGCGCTAATGGCCAGGCCATGGAGGCCGTGATGGCGCTGACCCAACGGCGGGGGGCCGACACGGTTATCGAGGCTGTCGGGTTGCCCGCCACGTTCGAGCTATGCCAACAGCTGGTAGCCCCCGGCGGCACCATCGCCAACATCGGGGTACACGGCACGTCCTCCACCTTGCACCTGGAGGCTCTATGGGACCGCAACATCACCATCACCACGCGGCTGGTGGACGCGGTGAGCACACCGATGCTGCTGGACACCTTGACGGCCGGCAAGATCGATCCATTGCAACTGATCACTCACCACTTCGCCCTCGACGACATCCTGGGCGCCTACGAAACCTTTGCCCACGCGGCGGACACCAAGGCGCTCAAAGTCATCATCCAGGTCTGATTGACGCAGGTGCCTGGCACCTGCGCCATGTCGATCCACAACAGGTCAATCATCATGAGCTACAACAGCGTCAACCCCTACGACGGCAAGCTTAGCCAGTCCTTTGCCGATATCAGTGATGCTCAACTGGAACAAAAGTTGGCCGACGCACAGGCCTGCTACCTGTCCTGGAAGCAGAAAAGCTATGCAGAACGCGCAATCATCCTGGGCCGTGCGGCGGTGTTGATGCGCGAGCGAGTCGAGGAGCTTGCCCACATCATGACCCTGGAGATGGGAAAGCGTATCAATGAAGCGCGTGGCGAGGTGATGTTCAGTGCCGATATCCTGGCTTACTACGCGCAACATGCCGCTGCCTTTCTCGGCCCTCAGGTGCTGCATCCCAGCATTGGCGATGCACACATGGAAAGCAGCCCGATCGGTGTGATCTTCGGCATCGAACCGTGGAATTTTCCGTATTACCAACTGGCGCGTGTGGCGGGCCCCCATTTGATGGCGGGCAATGTGCTGGTGATCAAGCACGCCGGCTGTGTGCCGCAATGTGCCATGGCCTTCGAGCAAATGCTGCTGGACTCCGGGGCGCCGAGGGGCCTGTACACCAACTTGCTGATCTCCCACGAACAGTCTGATCGGGTGGTGGATGACCCACGGGTCAAAGGCGTGGCCCTGACCGGCAGTGTCGCCGCCGGACGCAGTATCGCAGCCCGTGCCGGGCAGAACCTCAAACCTTCATCCATGGAGCTGGGGGGCAGCGATGCCTTCATTGTGCTTGAAGACGCCGACCTGGACCTGACCGTTCGCTGGGCAGTGTGGGGCCGCATGTACAACGGTGGTCAAACCTGTTGCGCCGCCAAACGCTTTATCGTGGTCGAGACGCTTGCCGCCTCGTTCCTGGAAAGGCTCCAGGCAGCTTTCGCGGCACTGGCACCAGGAGACCCGTTGAATCCGCAGACCACGCTTGGGCCCTTGTCCACCGAGTCAGCCTTGTTGCAGGTGCTGGAGCAAGTGGACGCTGCCGTCGCCAGCGGGGCGCGGGTGGTGATGGGTGGCCAGCGTGTCCCTCGTGCCGGCGCCTTCATGCAACCCACCATCCTGACCGACATCAGCCCTGATAACCCCGCGTTCCGAGATGAGTTTTTTGGCCCGGTGGCCTTGTTCTTTCCGGTCAAGGACGAAGAGGCGGCCATTGCCCTCGCGAACGACTCCGACTTCGGCCTCGGTGGGTCGGTGTTCACCCGCGATATCGAGCGCGGGCGCAGGGTCGCCAGCCGCATCGAGACAGGCATGATGTTCATCAACAACATCAGTTGGTCGGATGCAGAACTGCCCTTCGGTGGCATCAAGAATTCAGGGTACGGCAGAGAGCTGGGCGATATGGGTATCCAGGCATTCGTCAACAAGAAGCTGGTGCGTTATGCCAGCGCGCAAGCACCGGCCTGAAGGCGTTACTCACCCAACGCCCAGTGGGCGCGGAGCCAAGCATGTACGTCAACGTCGCCGTCTTGAAGGAAACCAGGCCCCACGAACACCGTGTGGCCCTGGTTCCGTCCCTCACCGCCAAGCTGATTAAACTGGGTGCTCGCTTGCATATGCAGTCTGGGGCAGGAGTTGCCTGCCACTGGCCCGATGACGCCTACCCGAATGTGGCGATGATCGAGGACTGCCAGCACTTGGTCAGTGATGCGGACGTGGTACTCGCCGTGCAGCCACCCAGTGCTCAGGTGATCGGCAGGATGAAAAAAGGCGCGATCCTGGTGTCATTCATCTACGCCGAAAAACAGCCGTCGCTGGTGCACTTGTTGCTGGAGCGGCACATCACCTGCTTCGCCATGGAGCGCATACCGCGCATCAGTCGGGCGCAGGCCATGGATGCACTGTCGAGTCAGGCGGCCTTGGCGGGCTATTACGCGGTGCTGTTGGGCTCGACTCAACTGGGCCGTACGTTGCCCAAGTTGACCACCGCAGCCGGCACCATTGGCCCGGCCAGGGTGCTGGTGCTGGGGCTGGGTGTGGCCGGGCTGGAAGCGATTGCGACCGGGCACCGTCTGGGCGCGCTGGTGGAGGGTTATGACGTGAGGCCTGAGACACGGGAGCAGGCGCTGTCACTGGGCGCCGCCTTTGTCGACACGGGTGTCGATGCCAGTGGCACAGGCGGCTATGCCCGTGCCCTGAGCGCCCAGGAAGCGGCAGAGGTGGCGCAGGCGCTGACGCAGCACATCCATGATGCGGATCTGATCATCACCACGGCGGCCATTCCGGGGCACCCGTCACCCACGTTGATTACCCATGTGCAACTGGTCGGCATGAAAGCGGGCGCGGTCGTGGTCGATCTGGCTGCCGAGGGCGGAGGCAACTGCGAAGACACGATACCGGGGCATACCACTTCAGTCGCCGGTGTCACGATCATGGCGCCGCTCAATGTCGCTTCGCTATTGGCGCAGGATGCCAGTGAACTCTACGCTCGCAACCAATACAGCCTGCTGGCCCTGATGATGAAGGACAACGTGGTGACCCTGGACTGGGATGACGAGGTGCTCGCCAAGACGGTGCTGACCCATGCTGGCGTGCTAGGTGATGACATGCCCCACGGCCAGCGTGGCGCAACAACCAGGAGCCGTACGTCATGAACATCAGCCCACTGCTTGCTGTGTACCTGTTCATGCTGGCCGCGTTCGTGGGATGGGTGATCATCGGGCGCGTCCCCGCGATTCTGCACACGCCGTTGATGTCCGGGTCCAATTTTGTCCATGGCATCGTCGTGGTAGGCGCCTTGGTAGCGTTACTCAACGCCAGCAACTCACTGGAACAGGTCATCGGATTTGTCGCGGTGTTGCTCGGTGCCGGCAATGCCGCGGGCGGTTATGCCGTGACAGGACGAATGCTTGCCATGTTCCAGCCCAGCAGACATCCGCCGGCGCGTACCCGGCCCCTTCGCACGACCCTGAAGTCGAAAAAAACCTGAGGCACGGTCATGTTCATGATGATGACATCCACGGTGATCGGCGTCGTTGACCTGGCTGCCGCTTTTCTGCTGATTTACGGGTTATGGCGCATGGCGTCGCCGCTCACCGCGTCGGCAGGGATCACGGTGGCCGGCTGGGGCATGTTGGCCGCCGTGCTGGTCAGTTTCCTGGTGCTGTTCGAGGTCAGTGATGCGGCCCGGCCCTATGTGTTCGGTAACGCAGGGCTGGCCATGATCGCCTTGGCCATGGGCGGTGGTGTGTCATGGTGGGCGGGCAAGAAAATCGCCATGACCTCAATGCCGCAGATGGTCGCGCTCTACAACGGCATGGGTGGCGGCGCGGCAGGCGCGATCGCTGCCATTGAACTGCTAGCGCATCGCAGCATGGGCCCGACCGTGCTTATGATGACGCTGCTGGGCGCGCTCATCGGTGCGGTATCGCTATCCGGATCGCTGATTGCCTGGGCAAAACTGGCCGGAGTACTCAAGGCCCCCTGGCGATTCCACGGCCAGCAATGGGGTAATGTGGCCATGATGCTGTTACTGCTGGGCGTGGGAGCTTACCTGCTGCTGGGTGATGCCATAGCCCCTGCCTGGATCTGGCTGTTCGTGGGCTGTGCGCTGCTATTTGGCGTGTTGATGACGTTGCCCATTGGTGGCGCCGACATGCCTGTGGTGATTTCCATCTACAACGCCTTCACGGGGTTGGCTGTGGGCCTGGAAGGCTTTGTTTTGCAAATGCCTGCGCTGATGATTGCCGGCATGCTGGTCGGTGCGGCGGGTATCCTGCTCACACTGCTGATGGCCAGGGCGATGAACCGCTCGGTTGCCAACGTGCTTTTTACCCGTTTCGGCGATGGGCACAAGCCCAAACCCGGTCACATCAAGGGTGAGCTCAAGCCCACCGCGGCCAGTGATGCGGGCACCGCCATGCGCTACGCCGCCAGCGTGATCATCGTTCCGGGGTATGGTCTGGCGGTCGCCCAGGGCCAGCAGAAGCTCTACGAGTTCGTCAAGTTGTTGATGTCGGCCGGGGTCCAGGTACGGTTTGCCGTGCACCCCGTGGCGGGACGCATGCCGGGGCAGATGGACGTGTTGCTGGCCGAGGCAGGCGTGCCTTACGACTGGATCGTGCAGTTGGAGGACATCAACGACGATTTCGCCCACACCGATATTGTCCTGGTGATCGGTGCCAACGACGTCGTCAACCCCGCTGCCCGGACCGATAAATCCAGTCCCATCTACGGCATGCCGATCCTCAACGTCGACCAGGCAAAGCAGGTCTATGTGGTCAAGCGCGGGGAGGGCAGGGGCTATGCCGGCATAGTCAACCCCCTGTTCTATGCCGACAACTGCAACATGGTTTACGGGGACGCCCAAGCCGAACTCATCGCCATGATCGAAGCGGTCAGGGGGCTGGGAATGTCAGCCGCCAGTTAATGCAGTGCCCTATCCAGCGAGGTTCGCGTCATGTCTATTGATCACGAAGTCGAAGCGATATTGTCAGAAATCGGTGCGCAGACGCCGGACGAACATTGGATTCACGCGTTGAACAACGGAACACACGTATTGATACGGCCGTCGCATGCCGAGGACCGTGTGCGCGAGTTCGAGTTTATCAATACCTTGTCGTTCACTTCTCGGCGCAATCATTTTGTGGCCATGATGTCACTGGATCTCACTGATAATCACGCCATGCAGCACTTGGCAAAAAAGCTGGGGCTCATCAGGCTCCACCCGGAAAATGACTTCCGTGAAACCATTCATGAGTTGAAGCTGCGTGGTTAGCTGGAACCCTTCAGTGTGTGGTCGTGTTCGCCACCACCGAATTGGGCTGGCCGACCGCGGGAAGCCAGAGTTCTACCGTTGTGCCTCGGCCTGGCACACTGTGCAATCTGAGCCCACCACCAGACTGCTCGGCAAAACCGTACGCCATGGACAGTCCCAGCCCTGTTCCTTTCCCGACTGCCTTTGTGGTGAAGAAAGGGTCCAGCGCGCGCTTGAGGGTAGGCGCATCCATACCTTCCCCCTGGTCGACTACCGACAGGCAAACGTAATCACCCGGCTTGATGTTGCCCTCTGGAGCGGCAAGGGTTCGTGCTTGCGCAGTGATAGTCAGCAGCCCTTCATCCTTCATTGCATCGCGCGCGTTGACCGCCAGGTTCAGTAGTGCTGATTCGAGCTGATGTCGGTCGGTCTCGATTCGAGGTAAGGCGGGAGCAACCTGCACATCCAGGATAATCATCGACCCCAGGGACGACCTCAGAAAATCGCCGATTTCCAACAGCAGTGGCTCGACATCACTGGGTTGTCTTTGTAACTCCTGAATGCGGGCAAAGGAGAGCATCCGGGAGGTCAGCGACGCGCCTCGACTTGCCGCTTCCTTCGCGGTATCAATCAACCGGGAAACGCGTGGATCTTCAGGTACGCGTCGGCTGAGCAAATCCAGGCTGCTTTGCACGACGGTAAGCAAGTTATTGAAGTCGTGCGCGATCCCTCCCGTCAATTTACCAATCGCTTCCATCTTCTGTGACTGATGCAGCGCTTGTTCAGCCTTGAGTCGATCGGTCTTGTCCAATGCCTCCGGGACCATGCCGATGACGCTACCGGACTGATCAAGCATGGGGCGTATGGAGAAATCAAAAACCCGAGTGCCGCGGTGCTCTTCAACAGAAAGACTGAAGCTTTCCGTTGCCCCGGCAGCGACGTTAGCCATTGCGGTTTTCACCGTCTCGCTCGCGCCAGCCGAGCGCTCAAACCAGGCGCTATCCCAGAATAGTTGGCCTTCTGTCTCGGCCAGCGTAGTGCCGGCGCCCGCCAGCGCAGTCGCATTCGCGTAGATGACCTTCCCTTCTGGGCAGGTCATCCATTGATACAAATGTGACGTGTCGAAAATGGCACGAATGTTCGCCTCGCTTTGCATCAACTGCGCGGTTCGCTGTGCGACCTGCTCTTCAAGTCGCTCTACAAACCGCAGCTCGGTTTTTCGTACTTGCTCTGCTGCGCGCACGCGTTCGATATGCGCCCAGGAACGCTCCGTCACCTCCCGGAGCAAGCTTATTTCGTTGGTCTTCCAGGCTCGAGGTGTGTTGCCGTGGACCGCCATCATTGCCGTCAGCTTACCGTCCTTGATCAGAGGCATGCAGATGCTTGACGCTACGCCCAGTTGCAAAAACATCTGCGCGTCATCGGGCGCCAGTTGCTCGTGGACGTCACCGAGGACGAGGGGAAGACCGGTATGCAGTTGTTTTTCAACCAGACTGCCGAACGTCGACAAACTGTAGTGCCCAACGAGGCTCGGCACACCGGGTATGCACCAGTCGCCTCGGATAGTGAAGTGGTCAGCATCTGGCTCAACGTCGGCATAAGCGCAGATCGCAACATCCAGGTACTCGCCGAGCAGGCGGGTCGTTGTCGCCAGGATCGCATCGGCCCCACTGAGCTGGATGGTGTGCGCGGCCAAACTGTCAAGAAAGCGCAACTGCCTTTCGTTTTCCTGCAAAGCGCATTGGGCACGAAACCGTTCGGTGGTTTCGACCACGACGGCCAGTACACCCAAGGGGGTGCCGTCTTCGTCTGGGATGGGAGAGTAGTCGAGGTTCAGCCAGACTTGTTCGGGGGCGCCAGTGCGATTGAGTTCAAACCCGCGGTCAACGTAAGACAGGCGCTGTCCCTGCAATACTTTCTCCATGACGTTGGCATTGAATTCAGCGGCCTCCGGCCACGCGTCGACGACGTTCATGCCCAATACCTGGGGGTGCTTGTTCCCGGCGATCACGGAGTAGGCATCGTTATAGATCATGGTTCCCGCGCGGCCCCAGAGCAAGGCCATCGGGACTCTGGACTGTACAACCGTCCTTGTGAGCGTTCTCAAGCTGGGGGGCCATTCCGATAATGGCCCTAGCGCGGTACTGGACCAATCAAACGCTTCGATCAAAGCGCCGAGTTCACCGGCGCACTCGCTCGTCGCGGCCCCAGGATCGTCAGGTCGATCCATTGCGTTGCTGCTTGGAGGAACGTTCATCTACGGCGCCCAATGCTGAAGTATGGCTGGGTGGGAGTGCACCGAGATCCGCGCTGGTTCGCTGTTTCTGGCTAGCCGAATCTCGGTAATGCAGGGCTCCGACCACACTCCTGGTTGGGTGGTTCCGTTGCAATGACAAGTCTTTTTCCGTGCCCGTTTTTCCGGCAACGCTGCCGTGAATCATCGACTGTCAGGGCGTGTGAGCTGTGTGGCTACTTTGCGCGCTGACAGCCGATGAGAGGTATCACCTGCGGTTTCAGACGGCGGCGATGACCACCCGTGGGCGCGAAGACAAGGCGAAGCGTCCGACACCGATGCTCAAGGCACCGCCGATCAACAGCATGAGCAAGGTGCCCCAGGCAGCCTTGGACAGGTTCCTGGCCGCCGCGTCAGCGGCTTCGCGGGCTTGCTGCTCGGCCTGCTGCTTGAGCGCCTGCACCTTGGCAACCGCCTGTTCGTAGGCCTGGGCGTAGTTGTCGACGATCTGCTGCGCCTGTTCGTGACTCTTGCCGGTGCGCGCGGCGACGATATTGACCAGCGCTTCCTTGTCGGCGGCGTTCAGTGCTGGCTCACCGGCCTTCTGGACGCGGTCGAACCACTGCTTCAGTTGGTCGCCTGCCTGGGCAGGATCAGTAGACGCCTGGGTAGCCGCCTGCTTGGCGTCGTTACCGGCCTGGTCGGTTTTCTGCTCAAGCATGGAGGGGTCCAGCTCGGCCTTGCCCGACTGCTTCAGGGTGGTGTCCATTTGGGCCTTGAGGCTGTCCCAGTCCAGGCTGATGCCGTTCTTGTCCAGCTGCTGCTTGATGCTCTGGCCCACGCCAGGCGCGGCAGCGGCGACGCCATCGGCGGCCAGCGACAGGCCCTTGCCCGCGATGGTGCCGGCGGTCCCCACCAGGCTACCGGCCAGGGACGCCAACAGCCAGGTGGTCAGCAGGGTGGTGATGGTCCAGCTCAGCAGGCCATGCAGGCCACCGCGGTCTGGCGCGGTGCGCCCGGCCACCCAGGCGCCGGCCGCCACCGAAATCAGGGTGCTGACAAACAACCACACGCCGGCGCCAGTACCGAAACCGCGCAGGGGGTTGCCCTGGGCCATCGGGTCGACCGCACCGGCGCCGATGGCAGTGCCCAGCACGCTCAGCACCAGGTAAGTGACCAGGGCAATGGCACCACCGGCAAAAACCGAACTCCAGGACACCCGGAACGGAGAGGCCGTGGTAGCAGCTGTGTCTACATAGGTTGTGCTCATGAATCGATCCTCGGGCAGTAAGTGCGTTCGGCCGATGCGCCAGTGGCACCGGCCGGTTGGCGGGCAGCGGGGCTGCCTTCATCGTCGATTTCGACGTGAGTACCAGTGTGCCGAGGCCAGGTACGGGGTGTATTGGCGCATTTGCACCGGTGCCTCTGGTGCATTCGCACCGACCGCCGTGTGCGGGTACTGCACTAAGCTGCGGGCTGTGGGTCCGATGTCCACGCCACAGGAACAGGAGATGAAGATGAGTGAGGCCGTGCTTGCCAGAGAAACCAACCGCCGCCAGTTGCAGCAGATCATCTCCGGGCTGTCGGATGGGGTGATGCTGATCGAAACCGACCAGACCATCATCTGGGCCAACGAGGCGGCCCTGCAGATGCACGGGGTCGAGGCCATCGCCGACCTGGGCGCCAACGGCGATGAGTACCGCGCGCGCTTCGCCTTGCGTTATCGCAATAATCATCCGCTGGAGGTGGAGCAATACCCGATCGCCCGGGTGGCGGCGGGCGATGTGTTCAGTGATGTGATCGTGGAGGTCGCACCGGCCGACGATCCAGAACAGCGCAGCCGTGTGCACCGGGTGCGCAGCATGGTGCTGGAAGACAGCAAGGGCACGCCGGAGTCGCTGGTGTTGATCATCGCCGATGCCACCGAGTGGGCCAGTGCCGAGCAGCGCTTTGAAAAGACCTTCAACGCCAACCCGGCCCCCGCCGTGATCTGCCGCCTCAGCGACCTGCGTTTCATCAAGGTCAACCAGGGCTTTCTGGAGATGACCGGGCATTCGCGCGAGCAGGTGATCGGGCGCTCGGTGTACGAGGTGGACGTGCTGGAGAATGCCGAGCGCAAGGACCTGGCCATCGAGCGCTTGACCCAGGGCGCGACCATTCCGCAAATGCAGGCCGAACTGAAGCTGCCGGGCGGCGGGACCAAACTGGTGATCGTGGCAGGGCAGCCGCTGGACATGAACGAAGAGGACTGCATGCTGTTCTCGTTCACTGACCTGGAACCCCGGCGCAAGGCCGAAACCGCCTTGCGCCAGAGCGAGGAGCGCTTCGCCAAGGCCTTTCGGCTCACCCCGGTGCCCACCCTGGTATGCAGCGCCGATCGCCAGCAGGTGGTGGACGTCAACGAAGCCTTTCTTGCCACCCTGGGCTACACCGCCCAGGAGTTGATCGGCCGCACCGTGGCCGAGTTGGACTTCATCGAGGGCGCAGGGATGGCGGGTACCCTGTTTGATGTGCTGGAGAAGAGCGGGCGTATCGACGGGCTGGACGTGAAGCTGCGCAAAAAGGGTGATGAGACCCTCGACTGTGTGCTGGCGGCCGATACCGTCAGCCTCCAGGACGCAGCGTGCTACCTGCTGGTGCTGATGGACATCACCGAGCGCAAGCGGTCGGAGCTGGAGTTGGTGGAAGCCATTGAAACGGTGATGCAGGACGCTTCCTGGTTCAGCCAGACCCTGATCGAAAAGCTGGCCAATGCCAAAAGCGTCAATGGCCGGCAGCTCCCGTCGGCCTCCTTCACCGACCTTACCGCGCGTGAGCGAGATGTGCTGGGCCTGATCTGCGAGGGGTTGGCCGACAAGGAAATAGCCGCACGGCTCAACCTGGCCCTCAACACGGTGCGCAACCATGTGGCCACGGTGTATTCCAAGCTCGACGTGCACAGCCGAAGCGAGGCCATTGTCTGGGCCCGGGAACGTCACCTGTTCGCGGGCCAGGCCAAGGCCAAACGCAAGGAATAGGGTGCAAATGCACCAGGGGCACTGATGCGAAATCACCTGTCAGGGTGGTTCGCGGGTTCGTAATCTGGGGTAAAGCCGGCACAGTGGTCGGCATCACCCGGAGGTAGCCATGAAACCCGAACAGGTCAAAGGTGCATTGGAACAGGCGGCAGGCAAAGCCCAGGACATCCTCGGCGACCTGACCGGCAATGAGCGGCTGCAAGTGGAAGGCAAGGCGCGGCAGTCGGCGGGGGAGCTTCAACAGCACTACGGCGACCTGCTGGCCGAGGTGTCGGCCTTCACGCAGCGCCGCCCACGTACCACACTGGCGGTGTTCGCGGGGCTGACGTTGCTGGCGGGGTGGCTGTTGGTGCGGGGGCGTGACTGACAACCTGATCGATGTGCGCCGGAATCGGGGCAGCGGCTGGACGCGGCGCTGCACCATTGCGCCAAGCACCATCAGCCGGAGCATCCGATCAACAAACCGCCCAACCAACCAGGTGCAAAGCAGCGAACTTGCTTCAGGTGGAAAGTCCGAAATACTCGGTTTTGTTCGGACTACCCGATGTCTGCCATCAATGGGTTAAATCTGGCATGGTTTTTCCAAGCAGGAGCCAAAGTAAATCATGGATCTCCAGACATTGTCTAAGCCGCGATCGTGACTGTCCAGCCAATGATCTAGATGGGGTAGCCGTATAGCAAGGGCAAATTCACGAACGTTATCGACGTGGCACCAATCATTCCTGGTACATTTCCCTTGGGAGTCATGAGGTACATCACAGCCGTTGCGCCCGAGCATATGATCGGAATGATCAGCAAAAAAAGATCGCCGTTTACAAAGTGCGAGTAGAGCGCGGTCAGGCTCCATGCTGTAATTGAGCCAAGCATCGCTAAGCCGCTGGGCCCACGTAATGCAGGCCGAGAAAAGGCACGCTGATCTATCTGGGAGTATTCCATTGATGTCAATTCCCAGGTCTCGGGTATATCCCACATTTGGTAGGCACCGATATATGAAAAAATAGTACTGGCAACAATCCTATTCAGCATCCAGCGCTTTGCCGGGGTTACAACGTGATGGTGATGGCGATCGATTCTCCCCATAACCAAGCGCCTCAGGTTGCCAAATTCGAAGAGAAGATTGCCTATTGAGAAGAAAAAGGCTAATTAAAGAGTGCCCGCTTCGATCAATGAGCCTACAGACTCTTGTATAGCCTCAAGGCTGCTGTAGCGAGGATGGTAGCCTAGCCTCGTGCGCGCTTTATCCATGGACAGGCACGAGCTTCGTACAACGTGCTCCCAGGAAAGTTGGGCGTCTTCGGGTGGGTAAGCAGCCTTCCATTCTTCAAACGGAAGATAGCGGATTTTTGGTTCTTTACCGAACCAGCGAAACATGGATTCCGCATATCCCCGCAGGTTTAAAGCTTGAGCGGATACCGCGTTGAACGCTTCCCCTGCCGATGCTGCCTTGTTGGCAAGAGCGAGCAAGATCAGTTGCGCGACATCATAGCCGTGAACGTGATGAAGCGTTTCAAGACCGAAGTTCGGGAGCGTGATTTCTTCGCCTCGCGCCATCTGGGCAAATACCGCTGTATTAGCGTTGCCATGGGGGCTGATGGGAGCCCACCCGGGCCCTACGATATGTCCGGGGCGGAAGACAGTCGCCGGAAACCCAGCCCGATGTGCTTCCTGGAGAAGCCAGCCCTCCATTTCGGCTTTGTTGATGCCATACGCTCCGAATGGATTGAGCGGGTCGTCCTCACACGTCGGTACGGCCACGTTGTGACCGTACACCCATATCGTGCTGCAATGAACGAAGTGTTCGATTTTCCCACGTAGCGGTTCCACCAGCTTTCGCGTACTGTCGAGGTCGAACGAAATCAGGTCGATGACGATATCTGGTCGCAATGCTGCAATGCGTTGGCCGAAGGTGTCCACCTGATTCTCTGCCGAGCGATCAGCAGTAATTTGCTGGACGGCAGCCCAGGCGGAATGCTCGCTGTAGGCCTTGGCTTTTCCTCGACTGACGTTGATCACCTCATGACCTAGCTCAACCAAAGCAGGAACGAGGTAGGTTCCGATGTGTCCACTACCGCCGACGACGATGACTCGGGACATGTGCACTTTCCTCTCAAGCTGCGTGCTCTGCTGCAGTGCGCAGGATTTCTGATTGTCTGGCGGCTTTTGCCAATATCACCGTTCCCCTATCCATGGGGGGTTCTGCGCTGTCAAAGCCGGTGAAAAATGTAGTCACCACTGTCGATGTCAGCTACCCCCACACCTTTATCGAGAAGTGATTGACGCAGCGTCGGATTTTCAGCGCATACGGCCCACGTTGGTGGAGTGGGGCCTTTGAAACCAGAGTCGTATCGCTCAATGGCTTCCATCATTTTGGCACGGTCTGGCAAATAAACCGCCAAGGCGTTGTCCTTCCACGCGGCGACCGTCATGCCCATCGATTCGCAGATGGCGACCTTGTCCTGCGCATCCCGCTTGTCCGCCTCTCGCGACTGGTCGATGTTGTCAGCCAACACCTGATCAACGACGCGGTCGGTGTAGATGACATCCCCTGATTCCCATACCTGGGGCGGGCAGGCCTTCTGCTCGGGCTTCAAGGCTATGAATGGAGAAATTTCCATAGGGTAAATCCGGCACACCAGGGGGCGCTTCTCGTAGATGCCACATTGATCTTGGTCGTCCAGGTTAGGGCACTGGGTGAGGGCATTGGCCGCAAAGATAGAGATGACTTTCAGCTTGGACGCATCGCTCACAACCACTGCTGAGCGCCGGTCATTGTAGGCAAACTTTGCAGGTTGGCTTTCCCACGCTGAGTCATCGAATGCCTCGAGAATCACGGCGACATCGTGTCCACGTCGAAGCCATTGTCTAGACTCTTCGAGAGTCAAGGGAATCAAACGTCCTTTGCAGCAAACGCCGCAGCCATTACAGGCAAATCGTATAGCCATTATTCAATCCGATCACTTAATACGAGTGTACGGCCCACCGCCGGCCCTGATAGAGCCCTACATGGCGTAGCTTGTAGCGATTATGTCGACCGCAGCATGCGACTGGTTGCTGGATCCGGGCGGATGCTTGCCTGTTCCAATGAAAATGAATCTTTGCTCAGGAATCATCTTGTTCACCTTCGGAGGCATGTCTTCCCCGGCTTGGCAGAAACCACGAGATTCGTCGTTTTAGGCAATCTTTCGCCCGGACTCAGCAACCTGCCTATCCCGTAGATGAGGAGAATGACCTCCATGCCGAGGACGTGGTTATCAGCGCTCCGGCAAGACGAATTAATTTCAAATTACGAGGAAGATGTCATGGCGGATAAGAAGGTTTGGCTGATCACTGGTGCGAGTCGCGGTCTTGGTGTCCAACTGGCAAAGGCTGCTCTGGCCGCCGGTCATACCGTGGTGGCTACCGGACGCGACCCGCAAAAAGTGGAAGCTGCGGTAGGGGCAAGTGCTGGCCTGTTGACCGTTAAGCTCGACATTACCCGCCCAGAAGATGCTGAAGCAGCTGTCGCTGCTACGGTTGCCAAATTTGGCCGAGTCGATGTCCTTATCAACAACGCTGGTGACTTCTACGCTGGTTTTTTCGAAGAGCTGACTCCTGAACATTTCCGCAGCCAGATCGAAACACTGTTGTTTGGCCCGGTAAATGTGACCCGGGCCGTGCTTCCAGTCATGCGCAAGCAGCGTTCTGGCCTGGTTGTCACAGTATCTTCAACGGCCGGTGTAGTCGGCGGAACGTTCTGCAGTGCCTACGCCGCGGGTAAGTTTGGTGTTGAAGGTTGGATGGAGTCCTTGGCGTCTGAGGTCGAGCAGTTTGGCATCAAAACGATGCTGGTTGAGCCTGGCTTCTTCCGCACGGACTTGCTGACTACCAACTCCACTACCTTCGCCGAACCAGCGATTGAGGACTATGCGGAAATGACTCGCGCTACTGTAAGCGCGTGGAGCGGAATGAGCGGCAAACAAGGCGGAGATCCTGCCAAGCTCGCGGTAGCAGTCGTTCAACTGGCAGGTAGCGATACCCCACCCGCTCGTTTTGCCGGCGGTGCAGACGCCGTCCAGGCTTTCGAGAACAAGGCGAAGCTGCTGTCAGAACAGGCAAACGCCCACCGCGAACTTTCGTCTTCGTTGGCTCATGACGAGTAAGTCAAGCGGCAGGTTGCACCGCGCCTGATGATGACTTGACTCGTCAACTGAGATCGTTTGCTGATTGTCTTGGATCTGCTGCGTGCGCCTCGACAGCAATCAAGAACGATCTGCGTGGGGGGGGGGAACCTGGTTCTCCCCATCGCTCACTACTTCGCGATACCACGCCACGCGGGTTCAGCGCCCATATCTCACTTTGAACCATTCCTTGGGTCGCACGGCCAATGGATGGAGAGGCATCGCTTATCCGAACTCATCACCAATGCGGTCTTTCAGTCGCTTTATATCCTGCTCGACTGTGGGAGCACTGATCACGTCGTAGCACGCAAAAATTGGCAAAACCTCAGCACCGCAGAATCGGTAATTTGCGGTATTCGCTGCAAACACCTCATCCACCGATCGGCCCTGATGCAGCTTTTGCTTGGGGTCATCAAAAGCTTCGCGTGGCGAGTTCATGGTCAGCGAGAGCAGGTAGCGCTTGCCTTGCATTTTTCCACCTGAGCCATATTGGCGCGAGGGATCATCCATGGATCGTCCATCTCCGCCGAGAAAACTTTGCTGAATCAGTCCGGCCGTGAACACTTCGTCGACGTATTTTTTGTACAACCACGGGTTACCGAACCAAAAGATAGGGGATTGCGTCACGATGACATCCGCCCATAGATGCTTCTCGACTTCTTCACTCACGTCATAACCGGACTCAATATAGGTTTGTCGTACCGTGTAGCCGTGTTTTTTCATCTCGTCGGCAATCAATGCTGCCATTGTACGATTCAGGCGTCCCTCGCTAATGCCATGATGAGTCTGATGCGCATTGATCACGAGCGCTCGCTTGCCGCTTTTACCCTCGTTCGAAATCGCCGATGGCGCCACTGTGACAGCCGCAATGGCCGTTGCGTTGACGAAGGATGGAATCACCATCGCAGCAGTGATTCCAACACCGGTTTTGATAAAACCCCGTCGATCAAGCTGTCCAGCAGTACCTGGATGAACGGTAGGGTCAAAGGTCTTGGCCATGTAGCGATCCTGCGTTGGAGATTTTCGTAGAAATGGGGCATCAAGTGCCCCATCAACAATACCCATGGGGACGACTCAGTCCATTTGCCGTACCGGCCGGATAACGAGCTCCCCGACGAGCACTCGTGGCGGCTGCGCGAAGCTGTACACCAGCCCTTGGGCGATATCGACGGAGTGAAGTGCGTCAACCTGAGCACGGTGCTGAGCGGCAGGGTCGTTTTCGCCGGTACCACCCCATTCTGTCCAGGTCGCGCCTGGTTCGATCAGGGAAACACGAATACCTTGATCACCCAGCTCCTTGCGCAACGAGTCATGGAAACCAATAACCGCGAACTTTGTTGCGCAGTACACGGCCCAACCCGGTGCTCCGTTCCGGCCGCCAACACTTGAAACGGTCGAAATCATTGCGCCCTCGCGCCCCTGCATCAATGGGATCGCTGCGTGAGTGCAGTTCAGTACGCCGTAAAAGTTGGCATCTATCTGGGTACGCCATCCCTCAGGGCTGCTATCGGCAAAAACGCCATTGATTCCGACCCCGGCGTTGTTGAAAAGCAGATCCAGGCCGCCAAACTGATCATGCACCAGTTTGAACAGCGCTGCGACGCTTTGAGGGTCAGCCACGTCGGCCTCGACGGCCAAAGCCAGCTCTCCGAGCTCGTCGGCAAGCGCCTGGATTCTGTCTTTGCGGCGCGCCGCCAACACTACGGTAACGCCCTCGTCAACCAGCAGCCGTGCAGCCGCCGCACCAATGCCGCTTGAAGCACCGGTGACGACTGCGATTTTTCCACTCAGATTTTGCATCTGCATTTTCAAGACTCCTAGTAAGTCAATCGAGATCAGTCTTCGCAACTGGCGAGGTATTTTTCCGACATGCGAGCGCCTACAACCTTGAGCGTGGCAAGGGCGGCCTGAATAACCTTTAGGTCATCCGTGTCGAGCGTTACATTCGATGCGCCAAGGTTTTCCTGTAAATGCGCGATCCTGGTTGTACCCGGGATGGGCACAATCCAGGGTTTCTGGGCCATCAACCACGCCAGGGCGATTTGAACTGCTGTAGCGCCCTTGCGCGCGGCCATGCCGTTGAGGACATCCAGAAACGGTTGATTGGCGCGTATGGCCTCAGGCGTAAAGCGAGGAAACTCGGAGCGCAGATCATTAGAACTGTCGAAGGTCGCGGATGGCGTTATTTTGCCGGCCAAATAGCCCATGCCAACGGGGCTCCATGGGACGAATCCAATACCCAGTTCCTCACAGACAGGGATGACGTCTGCTTCACGATCACGTGTCCAGAGAGAGTATTCACTTTGCAGCGCTGTGACCGGATGCACAGCGTGCGCGCGCCGAAGCGTTGCAACGTTTGCTTCGGAGAGGCCGTAATGCTTGATCTTGCCTTCGTCGATGAGGTCTTTGAGCGCACCAACTGTTTCTTCAATCGGCGTATTAGCATCCACGCGATGCTGGTAAAACAGATCGATCACATCGGTTCGCAGACGTGTCAGGCATTGTTCGACAACTTTCTTGATGTGCTCGGGGCGGCTATTGAGGTCTGGGTAATTATCCAGGTCAAACCCGAACTTCGTGGCGATTGTCACTTTGTCTCTGAACGGTGCCAGGGCTTTACCTACCAGCGTTTCATTTGCCCGCAGTCCGTAAACTTCTGCAGTATCAAAAAACGTGACCCCTGCCTCATAGGCGGCACGGATCACGGCAATGGCAGCCTTGTCTTCGGTTGGCGCACCATATCCACCGTTCAATCCCATACAACCGAAGCCAAGCTCCGATACGTTGAGACCGCTGTTACCAAGTTCACGCTGTTTCATTTGGAAATCTCCATAGTGGTGGTTCGGTATCGGTCCAGCAGGCAGCCGCGCACAGTGCCCGCGGCCCAGGTCAGACAGACCAATTGCGCAACCAGTAGGCGTAGGGGGTAGGGAGGGTCGATTCGGGTGAATCGACGCCCAGTTCGCGGGCGGCTAGATAGACCCAATGAGGATTGGCGAGGAGCGTGCGCGCGAAGAAGACCAGATCCAGCTGGCCCTCGCGGATAAATGCATCCGCCTCTTTGGGGTCAGTGATCATCCAGCTGGTGGCTACGGGAAGCCCGCTTTCCTGTCGAACAGCTTCGGCATAGGGCACCATGAAGTTACGCCCCCATGGAACCTGTTCGCCTGCCGTCGTGCCTGCAAGGCCAACGTCCACCAGGTCGAGGCCGGCTTCTTTCGCCCAGCGAATCAGTTCCAGGGATTCGGCGAACGACTGCTCGGCACCTTCGCCGAACTCGATGACGCCGAGGCGCATCGTCAACGGAAACTGGTCAGGCCACACCTGCCGAACTGCTCTTATCGTTTCGAGGATGAATCGAGCGCGGTTTTCAACCGAGCCACCGTATTGGTCATTGCGCGCGTTGGATTGTTTGGAAAAATAGCTCTGCCCCAGGAACCCATGCGCGAAATGTAGCTCCAGCCATTCATAGCCGGCCGCTCGTGCGCGGCTAGCGGCATCGACGAAATCCTGCTGTGCCTCGCGGATTTCATTCACAGCCATTTCACGAGGAATGTACGTAGAGCCTGGCAGATAAGGGAGGGCGCTAGGGCCAATTGGCTCCCAGGCGAGAGGGTCGGTTGGCTCCAGCGGCGCGCCACCCAGCCAAGGAGGAGCGCACCCAGCCTTGCGGCCAGCGTGTCCGATCTGGATACCAGGTACGGCGCCAGCAGCTTTGATGGACTCGGCCACTGCAGCGAAACCGGGCACCTGTTCATCACGCCAAAGACCGGCATCACCCGGGGTGATTCGGCCTTCGGGAGCGACAGCAGTCGCTTCCACGACCACTAGACCTACACCGCCGCGGGCCAACGTTGCGTAATGAGCATGATGCCACTCGTTGAGGATGCCGTCCTGGGCTTGGTACTGGCACATGGGGGAAGCCACTATTCGATTGCGCAGCGTAACGCCTTTGATGGCAAACGGATCGAAAAGCGAAGGCATATAAAGCTCCTGAAAGTGATATCCGAAATTAGCGAGAACACACAGGCCGTATTTGCCAGATCCGTCGGTTTTATTGCCTAAAACGAGGTTTCGTATCGAGAGGGGCGAGATGTCATCGCGTCTCCGACAACCCGTCTGAACCGCCATAACCCTTGTAAAGCATGGCCTGTAGGGCAGTTTGAGTGTGGTCAGGTGCCATGCATACCACGCAGCCGATCGAAAGTTCCTTGCTCGAATTAGTGGCCTGCGCTGACTTGGCAGGGCTATCGCTCCTGCCGCAGATAGCAACCCAACCCAGTAGATGGCAGCAGTCAGCGCTTGAAGGCGTGGCTCAAGCTCCCATATAGGCGCCGTTATCGACCACTATGACCTGGCCTGTGATAGCGCGACTCATGTCTGAGGCAAGGAACAAGATAGTGTTTGCTTGATCAATAGGGGCGGTAGGTGGAAGCTCTGTATTGGAGTAGGTATTGGAGTATTTCAGCATCGTGTCGCCGCCAGGCAACTTGCCGGCGGCCCACTCTGCCGCCATTGGCGTATCCGTTACGCCCGGCGCAACAGCGTTGCAGCGGATGCGGGTGCCAGTGAATCGAAGTGCGACGTTTTTGGTCAGTATGTTCACGGCTCCTTTTGTAGACGTGTAGGCCACACCGCAAACTGGAAGTGAGCCATTGATAGAGCTGACGTTGACAATAACCCCCTCATTGCGCGGCATGAAATGCTGAATGGCCTCGCGGCAAAACCTGAATACACTGAAATAATTTATCTGGATAACTTTTTCGAAGTGCTCATCGGTGGTTTCCTCAATGGAGGACATATCGCCGAAGCCCGCGTTGTTGACCAGGATATCTACTTGCCCGAATGCACTGATGGCTTCCTGAAAAACATGGGAAGGGCTTTCGGGCAGCGTAGAGTCCGCAACAACATAAATAGCTTTGCCGCCCTTGTCAGTAATTCTCGTGACGATCTCCCTCAGCTTCTCTTCGCGCCGAGCAGTAAGTACTACATTCGCACCTTCGGAAGCCAGGAGTTCGGCGGTTGTTTCCCCAATGCCACTGGATGCGCCATTGATAATGGCAGTTTTGCCGCTGAGAAGTTGCTTCATTGTTCATGCCCTCCCTTTGCGAGTCCGTCATATAAGGCTGCAGCATATGCCTCCTCCATACTTGCCCATTCCATCGAAAGGATTGCCTATTGTGAGGAGTTATCGGGCTATTACGGAGGTCAGACTTTCGCAGAGCGTCAGATGTCCCGCGCGTATGGAGAGGTAGTGCACAATGGCTATTCTGCGTATGCCCGCGGGGGAAGGCGCTCACTCCGATCAGGCAACAACACGCTTTTGGCATCCGCTCGTTCATATTGAAACTGTGATTTCCGTGCGCAGTGTTGGGCGATCGCTTTACCCTTGTCGATTCGACTCGGGGTTGTCGAGTCTGGACCAAACTTTGGTCCGGCTCGGGTTAATGGCGACGTAGGCCTCGCCGTCATTTCAAGCACCCCTGGAGCCCGTCGCATCCTGTTACGACCGCGCCGCCCGTGATACCGCCGTCAGATTGGGCAATAAACAGCCCCGATCAGGCAATTCCTGGCGGGGCGCGCATTGCATACTTCAACTTACCGACACAGCTGCATATTGATAAGGCTGCTTGTCAACACTAACGAGGTAAGCCCCATGGCCAACCGTAACAAGCTCCGGCTCACCATCAATGGCGATAAGCGTGTATTTGAGCTCGACGCCAGAACTACGCTGCTCGACGCACTGCGTGAGCATGCCATATTGCCCGGCACCAAGAAGGGCTGTGACCACGGGCAGTGCGGGGCTTGTACGGTGCATGTCAGTGGCGAGCGTGTATTGAGCTGTTTGACGCTAGCGGCCCAGGTTGAGGGGCGTGATATCACAACCATCGAGGGGTTGGCCAACGCAGATGGCACCTTGCATGCAGTGCAAGCAGCTTTCGTCGAATTCGATGCGTTCCAGTGCGGGTACTGTACCCCTGGGCAAATCATGTCGGCTGTTGCCTGTATCCGTGAAGGTCATACAGGATCTGACGAGGCAATCCGCGAATACATGAGTGGCAATATCTGCCGCTGCGGTGCCTATCCACATATCGTGACCGCAGTGCGCACCGCTGCGGCCCGTCTTCAAGAGGGCAAGGCATGAGAGCCTTTGATTACGTACGTGCCCGGGACGTCAGTAGTGCACATCTGGATGCTGCCGTGCCCGGTACCCGGATACTCGCTGGTGGAACAACGTTGCTCGATCTCATGAAATGCGGGGTAGAGCGCCCAGAGCGTCTGATCGACATCAGCCATCTGGGTGGGTTGAATGACACCACTGTCGACGACCAGCTGATTCACATTGGCGCCTTGGCCAAGATGAGCCACGTCGCTGCAAATGCTCACGTCCAGCGACAGGCAGCTGTCGTCAGCGAAGCGCTGTGGCGCGCAGCGTCGCCGCAGTTGCGCAACATGGCCTCCATTGGGGGAAACCTGATGCAGCGCACGCGATGCACCTATTATCGCGATCCGGCGGCCTATCCCAACTGCAACAAACGTAGCCCTGGTTCTGGATGTGCCGCCTTGCAGGGAGTCAATCGTAACCACGCCATACTCGGTGCCAGCGAGTCATGTGTGGCGGTTTATCCCGGAGACCTTGCGGTAGCGCTTGTCGCGTTCGATGCCAAGGTCAAGGTGCTTGGAGACACTGAGCGCTCGATACCCGTGGATGACTTTTATCGATTGCCGGGAGACACCCCGCATATCGAACACACTCTAGCGCCCGGTGAGATCATTGTGGGCGTGGAGGTTCCAGTGGTGCCTGCGCTCAAACAGTCCCATTACCTGAAGGTGCGCGATCGGGTCTCGTATGAATTCGCTGCAGCCAGTGCGGCAGTTGGACTCGAATTCGAGCCTGATGGCCATACCATCCGTGATGTGCGTGTCGCCATGGGCGGTGTTGCGACCAAACCTTGGCGGGCCAGATCCGTGGAGCAGGCATTGCGGGGCAAACCCTTCAACGAAAAGGTCATCCGGTCGGCCGCAGAGCTCTGCGTCGACGGAGCGCAAGGTTTGGAGCATAACCGTTTCAAAATCACGCTGGCCCCTCGAGTCGTCGCACGGGCGTTGATGGCCGCTGGAGGTTTGGTATGAACGATATCTTCAATCCAAAGATCAATCGGCGCAGCCTGTTGAAAACAGCCGCTGCCGGCTCCGCCATCGCTTATGGTGGGTTGGCGTTCAATCCTGTGACAGGCGAAGCGGCACAGTTGTCGGCGCGAGAGCCCAATGGATCACTGGGTGAACGCGCGTCACGCCAGGACGGCGGGCTTAAAGTCACGGGCCATGCTACCTACGCCATCGAGCATGTGATCGATGGCCTGGTATACGGCGTCGCGGTTCAGTCGACCGTCCCTTCGGGGCGTATCGTCGATATCGACATCGATCAGGTAAAGAAAGCACCGGGCTTCATTGCCGTCTATACGCACCTCAATCCACTCTCGATCCAGCCAGCTACGCCTTTCATCAAAGGCGGTGCGGCGACAGAAGCCTTCACGCCTTTGCAAGATGATCAGGTGAAATGGAATGGGCAACATATCGCCCTGGTAGTCGCCGAGACATTCGAGCAAGCCACTGAAGCGGCAAGCCTGATGCGAGTGACCTACGAACAGACCAAAGCGATCATCAACCCCAATGACCCCGGCGCGAAGCATCAGCCTATTGATGACCTAAAGGCGCAGTGGGGCGATGCCGAGGTGCGGCTGGCAGCTGCACCTGTCAAAGTCCAGGCGACGTATACCACGCCGAGAGAATACAACGTTCCTATGGAGCCCCATGCCTGTATCGCCCATTGGGCTGGAGATGACTTGACGGTGTATGAATCCAGCCAATGGGTCGGCGGCGCACGAAGCGTTATCTCGCAATGGATGGGCATGGAGATGACCAAGGTACGCGTGGTCTCTCCGTTCATTGGGGGCGGGTTTGGGTGCAAGATCGCGCCCCATCCGCATGTCGCCATGGCTTGCGCTGCCTCGAAGGCGCTTGGTCGTCCGTTGAAGGTTTCGTTGACTCGTCCACAGACCTTTACCGGGTATGGTGGGCGCCCAAGAACCAGCCAGCAGATTGCTTTGGGTGCCACACGAGATGGACGGCTGGTTTCGGTCGTACACGCAGGCTGGAACGAAACCGCTATCGACGACACGCATCTGGAACCAAGTACTTCGGTGACTGCCCTCATGTATGCCACACCGGCCATGCTCGCGCGCCATAGCATTGTCCCTGTGAATACGGTCAACCCTGGCTGGATGAGAGCGCCCGGGGAAAACATCAGTACCTATGCCCTTGAGTCAGCAATGGATGAGTTGGCGTACGAGCTCGATATCGATCCCATTGAGCTACGACTGCGCAATTGGGCGGCCCACGATCCCAAGGCCAATATCCCTTGGACAACGCGCCGGCTGCGTGAAGGGTACGCTGCGGGAGCCGCAGCATTCGGCTGGGCGAAGCGTAATCCAAAACCACGCTCCATGCGCGAAGGTCGGGATTTGATAGGCTGGGGTATGGCTGCCGGCACCTACCCAGTATGGCGCACGCCTGGTGAAGCGAAGATCTTGATTCATCGCAGCGGGCTGATTGAAGTGCTGAGCGGCGGGACGGATCTGGGGACCGGTACCTACACCATCCTGGCCCAGGCCGCCGCAGAAGTGCTGGATGTACCGACGAGCTCCATCAAGGTTTCTCTGGGGGACACCGTATTGCCTCGAGCGCCGGTCGCCGGGGGGTCCCAACTGGCAAACAACCTGACAGGAGCGGTGTACAAAGCTGCGAAGCTCGCGCGTAATGAATTGCTGCGGGTTGCGACCACCGAGCCTAAATCGCCTTTGTACGGTATGGATATCGGCAATCTGGTGTTCAAGAACGGCCGCATAAAACCCCCTCAGCGTCCGGGTGACGGTATAGCCCTGGCCGACCTGCTCGCAGCCGTTGGAAAAGAGCGATTCGAAATCTCGACCGACACTTTCAAGGCGGGTGCGACCGAAGCAGATCGTGATGCAGCGGCGCACGCGTTCAGTCAAATGCTGCCAGCAACTACCGGTGGCGTCTCGGCACACAGCTGGGGCGTGCATTTCGTTGAAGTACGGGTGGACGAGGATTTCGGCACGGTCAGGGTCAAGCGCATGGTCGCCGCCTTTGATAGCGGGCGGGTCTATAACCCAAAATTGGCCGAGAGCCAGTGGATGGGCGGAATGATCATGGGGTTGGGGCAAGCGCTGCTTGAAGAGGGACACATTGATCCGCGCGATGGGCGCGTAGTTAACGCGAATCTTGCCGACTATGTCGTGCCGGTGAACGCTGACGTACCGGAGATCCTCACTTTGAACGTGGGGGTTCCCGATCCGCAGGCCAGTGCATTGGGCGGCAAGGCAGTGGGTGAACTCGGTATCGTGGGCGTCGCCGCGGCGATTGGAAACGCGGTTTACCACGCGACTGGAAAACGTATTCGCGACCTTCCCATTACCATGGACAAGCTACTCGCATGAAGAACTGCGGCCGATGAAAAGTCTTGATCATCAGGTAATCCAGCAATGTCTTGAGTGGCTCGACCGTGGCGAAAACATCTGGTTTTGCACAGTCTTGAGCACCTATGGTTCTGCGCCCAGGGGGCCAGGCGCGATGCTGGTGGCACTGCAATCGGGCACCTTTTGCGGATCGCTCTCGGGCGGTTGTGTCGAGGAGGACTTCCTGGAGAGGCTAGGACGTGAAGAGCTTGTACCTGAGAATCAAATCATACGGTACGGGGAGGGCGGTCTCGCACCGTCACTCGAACTACCCTGCGGTGGGGTTCTGGATGTACTCGTACAACGCTTTGAACCAACGTGCGAAAGCCGAGAGCATTTTTCAATACTGCTGGGAGCCATCGAAGGTCGGCAAGCCGTCATCAGAAGTGTAGCACTGGGGACGTTGGTCACCGATATCGAGTTAGATGCAGGTGTCTGTGCGACCGTCTCGATAGTGGGTGACCAGGTCAGGTTGCGCGTGGGAGCCGCTCAGCGGCTATTGATCGCAGGGCTTTCCCCAGTTGCAGAATACTGTGCCAGCTTCGCTGTATCACTGGGCTTTGAGGTCGTTGTGTGCGATCCACGGGTAGAGCTGACCTCGAAGTTCAGCATGCCTGGCGTCAAGGTCGTGGAAGTACTGCCAGCAAACTACATTGCTCAGGGGGGGTGCCACTCCAGCACCGCGGTCGTGGCGTTGACTCATGATCCCCGGCTGGATGATTTGACGCTCCTGGAGGCCATCAGGACGCCGGCGTTTTACATAGGCGCGATGGGCTCCGCGCGTACGAGCACCAAGCGCCTGGAGCGCGTCAAGCGCATAGGGAAGCTTGAAGAGCAACTCGTAGAGAGAATACGCGCGCCCATTGGATTGAACCTCGGGAGCAAGACACCCGCAGAGATCGCTTTGGCTGTCATGGCGGATATTATACGAGTCAATAACGGGGTCCTTCGGAGCGCTTTGTAGCCAAGGGGCGTTTTTGGGAGATGAATATGCAAGCCGCATCCAGACATAACCTGACTTATAGCGATACAGGCCGTTTGGCAGACCTCGTCAGTCAAACGGCCCGAACGGAATGCGACCTCCATACCGCGATTCCAGGGCTAAGCTTCCATCGGCGCCACAGCCCCACGGTGCCATTGCATTGCATCTACGGCTTAGGCATAGGGGTGACCCTTCAAGGAGGCAAGCAGGCGATGGTCGGGGAAGAAATCCTGACATATTCGCCAGGGCAGTCAATGGTCACCAGCGTAGATGTGCCCGTCATATCGAACGTCATCGAGGCGAGTCATGCTCATCCTTTTCTAGGGTTGATGTTGACGTTCGACAGCACGGTGGTCATGCAGCTCGCGGAGCGCCTCCAGCTCTCGCAGCGACTGAAAGACGACGAATTCAGGCCAGTGACAGTGCAGTCATTGGACGCCTATATTCTTGCAGCTTTGGAGCGGCTGGTAGCGTTGCTGGACGAGCCATGCTTGATCAAGACTGTCGCGCCTCTGATCACCAAAGAGATCATCATTCGCCTTCTGAGTGGCTCGCATGGCCCGCAACTCATGCATGTGGTGAGTGCCGGCTCGCCGAGCCAGCACATTGCCAAAGCGGTAGCCTGGCTTAAACAGAACTTTCGCGAGGCGCTTCGCATGGATGATCTCGCCGCGACTGCCTACATGAGCCCATCGACTTTTCGACAGCATTTTCGTGCCGTTACCGGGATGAGCCCTTTGCAGTACCAAAAGCAACTGAGACTCCAAGCTGCCAGGCACATGATGCTTAGCCAAAATATCGATGCCAGTAGTGCGGGGGGGTTGGTCGGCTATGAGAGCTCTTCCCAGTTCAGCCGGGAATACAGCCGCCTTTTTGGTGAGCCACCACAACGCGACATCAAGCGGATGCGATTGCATAGCATCTGACTTTTTATCCGTATCTGCGCGTTGCTATCCAGATAAAGCTGGCACCTGCCAGATCTTGACCGGCATTTGGTGAGGGGTCCCCTCGCAGTCCCGCCTTATCCTGCATTTTTTTCGAGCGCAGCATCATTCGCAGGTGCGTACCTGCCAATAACGTTCCAGTATGGGCGAACAAGCGCCCTCAGGTAGCTGCGCATTGGCCTGAGCGCCGTCCTGGCAGGATGGTACTGCAGAAGGCCGAGTGCGAGTTGACCGATGAAATGTGTGACCTGCGCGTTCAGCGTCAGCGAATCAGTACACGATGCAACGGTTACCTTGAGCAACTGCTCCAGGCTGCCAAGATGAATGGACAGCTACCTCGCAGTCTGGATAACAGACTCGCGGCGATATCGATCCATGCATTCATTTGATGGGCATATTGGATTGTGGCTATTGCAGCCTTCGAGCTGCTCGATTTCTGATAACGCAGAACGGCTGATCGATAGCTTGTTGAATATGCTCCAAACGAGCGAAGCACTACGATCTAAACAGGTGCACCTGCCTCTGCATTGCGTGAGTTAGTCGAATTGGCAGGGCAGTGCATGGAAGCAACCATTGACAGCGCGCTAAGGGATGCTTACGTTTACGTTAACGTAATATTGCTCGAGACGCCTGCTTTTCAGGCTGGCGAAGGCGTCCTGGCCGCGCCCATGAATGGCGGTACCCTTCGCGTGCTGGTGGTGCCTGGGTAGACCGAGCAGATGATGCGCTGATCATGGTGGAAGCCATGAATATGGAGCACAGATAAGGCAACACCCCAGTTGGCTGCACAACAAGCATAAGAAAGGTTTAATCCATGGACCAGCTGAGTTACTCGCAAGGCTCCAAGCACACCCCGCTTATCGCGCAGACGATCGGTGAGGCGTTCGACACGACCGTATCCAAGTTCGGCGATCGCTCGGCATTAGTGATTCACGATCAGGGCATCCGATGGTCGTGGGCCGATCTGAAAGCCTATGTCGATCAACACGCTCGTGCCCTGATGGCTATTGGCGTGCAGGCAGGGGATCGGATTGGCATATGGGCCCCTAACCGAGTGGAATGGTGCCTGACCCAGTTCGCATCGGCTAAAATCGGCGCCATTCTGGTCAACATCAATCCCGCTTACCGCACCAGTGAATTCGAGTATGTCGTTGCTCAGTCCCAATGCAGTTGGATCATCAGCGATGAGACCTTCAAGGGGTCGCATTACCACGCGATGATCAGCGAAGTCATTCCTGAGCTGCCGGCAAGCGAACCGGGCGCACTGAACATCAATCGACTGCCGAGCCTGCGGGGCGTAATCAGCCTGTCGGGATCGCCGCCATCAGGTTTCCTGAGTTGGGCGCAGCTACAGAGCATGGCCGAAGGCGTCCCTCCCGAGCACCTGGATACTCGCCAAGCATTACTTCAGTTCGATGACCCCATCAACATCCAGTACACGTCTGGAACTACTGGCTTCCCCAAAGGCGCGACGCTCAGCCACTACAACATTTTGAACAATGGTTTTCTGGTAGCTGAGAGCCTTGGTCTGACCGAGCAAGACAGCGTCGTTATACCGGTGCCGCTTTATCACTGTTTTGGCATGGTCATGGGTAATCTGGGTTGCCTGACTCATGGTAGCGCCATGATTTATCCAAGTGCGGGATTCGATCCACTAAAAGTGCTGCAAGCGGTATCCCAGGAACGCGCCACTGCGCTATTCGGGGTGCCGACAATGTTCATCGCCGAACTCGACCATCCGCAGCGCGAAGAGTTTGATCTGTCTAGCTTGCGCACGGGTATCATGGCAGGCGCATCTTGTCCAATCGAGGTCATGAAGCGCGTCATGACCGAGATGCATATGTCGCAGATACAGATCGCCTACGGTATGACCGAAACCAGTCCGGTGTCCTTGCAGACCGGCCCGGACGACGCTGTCGAACAGAGGGTTTCGACGGTGGGGCGGACGCAGCCGCACCTGGAAAACAAGATTATCGACTCGGATGGCAGAATCGTTCCCCGGGGCCACATCGGTGAACTCTGCACCCGCGGCTACAGCGTGATGCTCGGCTACTGGAATAATGCGCAGGGAACAGCTGAAGTCATCGATGCCAGCCGGTGGATGCACACGGGAGACCTCGCGACCATGGACGAAGCTGGGTTCGTCACCGTGGTGGGTCGTATCAAGGACATGATCATTCGGGGAGGGGAGAACATCTATCCCTGTGAGGTCGAGGAATTCTACAGAGCTCATCCCGCAGTCGCTGACATCTACATCGTTGGCATTCCCCACCCAAAATACGGGGAAGAGTTGGTCGCATGGGCGCGAATTCATGTAAACACGGCCACGACCGATGAAGAGTTGAGGTCGTGGGCAAAAGACAGAATCGCCCATTACAAGATTCCGAAGCATTTTAAATTTGTGGATGCGTTCCCAATGACGGTGACCGGGAAGATCCAGAAATTCAGAATGCGGGAATTGAGCATTCAAGAATTCGGGGGGGTGAAGGCGTCTCCCAAAGGCTGAGGGGGGCACACACCATGGCTAAAGATAGAGTCCACTAGCCATGAGGGGAATGCGCTGGTTCCAATCGAAAAAGCGTCTTCCTGATCTGGCGTCTGTTCAGATCAGGACTTCCATCTGATGGCCAATTCCGCTGAATCGTGCAATCACTCGCACCGATCAGGCATTCCAGGTGCTGGTTGTTAGTATCGAATGTCGTCTCAAGTCACCCCATTTTCTCGCACGCGGCACAAGCTCTTGTCCCCAGCACCCTTGCTGCCAAGCGATCCACACGGCTAACGCCTGCGTGCCGCTTGCATTGCTGGCCATGGGGAGCCGCCGCTGTCGTATGGAGATTGAATGCTTCCAATTTTATTGTTATCCGCTGCCGGGTTTAGCGTGCTGACGACCGAATTCATGATCGTGGGCCTCATACCCGGCATCGCGCATGACTTAAACGTGAGCACGCCTCGAGTAGGCCTCTTGGTAACGCTTTTCGCCCTTACCGTTGCGACCTTCGGACCGTTCTTGACAGCGTATTTTGCACGCTTTGAACGTAAGCGGCTGTTCGTGTCGATCCTGATGTTGTTTGGGCTGTCGAACCTCTTGGCCGCGACGGCATCCAGTCTCTGGATCCTGGGGATAGCTCGCCTCATACCGGCCCTCGGGTTGCCGGTATTCTGGGCGTTGGCGAGCGAGACGGCCGTGGACATCGCTGGCGTTGAACACGCCGGTCGTGCCATGGCCAAGATTACGTTCGGAATCGTCTGCGCCACGGTTTTCGGCATTCCGTTGAGCACGTTAATGGCTGACGCATGGGGCTGGCGCAGCGCATTCGCCGTCTTGGCGGGCTTATCAATCATGAAAGGCCTATTGCTGATCCAGTTTCTCCCCAAGGTACCGCCTCTTCGAGCTGAATCCTCGTTGATCCAGCAAGTTAAGATATTGCGCACGCCGGCGACCTTGGGTCATGTACTGCTATCAGTCCTGGTGTTCTGCGGGATGTTCACCGCCTACACCTATCTTGCGGACATTCTTGAAAGACTTGCGGGCTTTAGCGGCCAGTGGGTGGGGTGGTCGCTGATGGCGTTCGGCGCGGTTGGCTTGATCGGAAATACGCTAGGAGGAAAAGCGGTCGATCGCCATCCGCTGATCGCGTCGATGGTGTTCTGCTTTTTCCTGGCAGGGGGCATGATCGCGCTAATTCCTTCTATTCACAGTTCATTCGGACTGGCTGTGGCAATGGGTGTGTGGGGAATCACACAAGCGGCCCTTTTCCTGGTGAGTCATGTGAGAGTCATGAAAATAGCGCCGCAGGCGCCAGCTTTCGCAGCATCGCTCAACATTTCTGGCTGCAATATCGGGATTGGTCTCGGTGCGCTTGTGGGTGGTCGCGTCATTGATACCGCAGGCCTTGGTAGCGTCAGCTACGTCGCATCTGGGTTCATCCTGACCGCAATTTTCCTGGCCGCGCTGCTCATGCTAGCGCCAGATAATCGACTGACACCCGCGCAGTCCTGAAACCACTCCCGAATCGCAATGATGAAGAGGTGACTGATGAATGATGCTCCAACCAGGTTTTTCACGGCAGTCCGCTCTCGCCGGTCGACCAGGCAATACCTGACCAAGCCTGCTACCAGCGAGTTGATTCAAAAGGTTCTCGAGGACGCACAGTGCACGCCATCCAACTGCAATACCCAGCCCTGGATGGTGCATATTGTCTCCGGCAAGGCGCAACGAGCGCTTGCTCAAACCTTGCTGTTGGCGGAGGAGCTGGGGCAGCAGAAACCAGATTTTTCGTTTGATGTCTCGGATTTTTACGGTGTCTATGCTGAGCGCCACCACTCCATGGCTTCCACGCGCAATAACGCGGCAGGCATCAGTCGCGAGGATGTAGAGGCGCGAAGGGAGGATATGCTACGAAACTTGAGCTTCTATGGAGCGCCGCATGTGGCATTGTTGTTCATGCCAAGTTTTGGCGATAACGTTCGCACTGCGGGTGATATCGGGATGTATGCGCAGACCTTTCTGCTGTCGCTCGTTGCCAATGGCTTGGCAGGTATCCCACAGACAATTCTTGGGTTCTACGCCGACACGATTCGCAGGAAGCTGGGGATTTCGGATGAGTTCAAATTGCTGTTCGGGATTTCTTTCGGCTACGCCGACCACGACGCACCAGACCAGCAAATAGATGTTGGGAGAGCCACGATCAGCGATAGCGTGGTTTTTCACTCCTGACATTGTAGGTGGCGGCGCCCTCAGGGCGCCGCTTTTGCCTCATTCATTCGTGGGCCAGCGATACAGAAAGCTCTTTCCAACGCGCCAGGTTAGCCTGGCATGCTTCCCCAATCGCTATTTGAGAACGTCAGGCCCCCGACTTCACTGTGTTCCAGAATCTGGTACTGACCCTCTCAATTTTCAAAGAAGGGATGATGGGGAAGAATAATTTTTCACGTTTGTTCTCTGGGATGAACAGTGTTTCGTTTGTCAGCTTCTCTTTGTCAATCAGCGGAGCGGACGCGCCAATGGCGTTTGGATAGCCGACATTATTGGATATTTTGGCGATCACATCAGGACGGAGAATGTAGTCGATGAATCGGTACGCGTTGGCTTCATTACTAGCCCCTTTTGGGATCACCATGTCATCTGACCAGGCCAGAGCGCCTTCATCAGGAAGCATCATCTCGACCTTCACGTCAGTTCCTGAAGATCTGGCCAGTTCCTTCGCCATATTGATAGCTCCAGAGTATCCAACGGCTACGCAGATATCACCGTTGGCGAGATCCTGCACCCAACGGGCCGACTGAAAATACTTGATATTCGGGCGCACGGTGAGCAGCAGGTCTCGGGCCTGCTTCAAGCTTTCCTCGTTGAGCGCGTGAGGATCAAGCTTCAAATAATTCAGAGTTATCGGGAAAATTTCGGTAGGGGCATCGAGGAAGGCGATGCCGCATGCTTTTAGCTTTTCTGCATATTTAGGATCTAGCACAAGCGACCAGGAATTGGGGATGGCCTCGCCTTTAAGGGCGGCCTTCACCTTATCTGCGTTGTAGCCGATCACTGTTGTACCCCACAAATAGGGCGCGGCGTACGCATTGCCTGGATCGCTCAGGGCCAGGTTCTGCAGAAACGCGGGGTCGATTTTTTTCCAATTAGGGATCTTTTCATGGTCTAGAGGAAGGATGGCGCCCGCCGCTTCGAGCCTGGGGATTTGGGAGTGAGCAGGGAAGGCAACATCATACCCTGAGCTGCCCGTCATCAATTTGGTCTCGAGAGTCTCCGCGGTATCGAATACGTCGTATTGAACCGTGATTCCAGTTTCTTTTTGGAAATCGGCAATAACCGATTTTGGAAGGTATTCTGTCCAGTTGTAAATTCGAAGCTCGCTAGCAGTGGAGGTGGAAATATTCCCTAGTCCCAAGATGAGTAACACGCCAAAGCTTGTAACTTTTTTTACGTGGATTCGCATAATGTTCCTTCCATCTTCAGAACTGCCGAGGCGCTGAGAGATCATAAATGGACGTTTCTTGATGGGGTGAATGTAAGGCACGTGTTGTAGAGGGCGGCCCTCATGGTTAATTTTTTGTCGAGCTACAGCGGAGGCTGAATGCATTTTTTGTTGAGTTCATATCCTTGCAGCACGTTTACAGCATTAATACCCAAGGCCTCGACGGCATATCCACCTTCCATGATAAACAGCGTCGGTCGCTTCAGCGACGCAATGCGTTTCCCCATTTCAAGATAATCAGATGATCTGAGTTTGAATTGAGAGATGGGATCTTCTTCAAAGGTGTCAACACCAAGGGAGATGATGAGGGCGTCGGGGTTGTAATCGGCGATTCGTAAGCAGGCTTTCTCCAAGGCTACCGACCAGGCCTCCCAGTCCGTTCCCCGGGGTAGGGGGTAGTTAACGTTGAATCCAAGGCCTTCACCCTCACCGCGTTCGTCTGAGTGCCCAAGGTAGTACGGATACTCGGCCAGAGGATCACAGTGGATGGAAGCAAATAGTACATCTGAGCGCTGATAGAAAATTTGCTGAGTGCCATTTCCGTGGTGGTAGTCCACGTCGAGGATGGCGACTCGCCTGGAGCCTTGATCCAGGAATGCTTGTGCTGCGACTGCTGCGTGGTTGATATAGCAGTAGCCGCCCATGAAGTCTGTGCCCGCATGGTGGCCAGGAGGACGGCATAAGGCGAACGCACTGTCCGCACCTTTGCTGATATGGTCTTGAGCTGTCAGTGCCGACTGCGCCGCCGAGTAGGCCGCGATCCATGTACCGGAGGTAATAGGCGCTTCTGTGTCAAAACAATAATGCCCAAGCGCTCCGTGCAGTGCCTCAGGTACCGGGCCATCGCTTCGCAAGCGTCGCGCGGGGAAGGCAGTCGGCAGCATATCGCAGCTGTTACCTTCTGCTGCCCAGCGATCCCATGCGCAACTCAAAAACTCTAAGTACGGTTGGTCATGGATGCGTAGGATCCGCGCGATACCAAAGTCATGAGGGGCAACGACGTCGCCAATGTTCTGCTGTCGAACGCGCTGAAGGACTGTTTCAGCCCGGCTTGGTATTTCAAAGCATGGATGGACTTCACCATTGACCATCTCACCTTGTCCGTGGTGGAGGCGATGTTTATCACTAAATACGGTAAGCATGAGGGCACCTGGTAATAAATTATACTTGAATCCCGGATTGTCATTGCCGCGTCGGAGAGCGCAATGAACTCTACCCCAATAAAATCGTTTTGGTTTTTCCTAAATGGAAAGGGTGTTTTCGTTATTTTGAATAAACCCGCAGCCAGGCTGAACGATGCTACGACGGGTGCGGGCTAGTCAGTGAGGGCAGGTACCTATCGAAGTTGTCTGCCATTGGCGAGCATCAACCCGCCGGGCTTCGGGACGAGTGCCAGGAGGCAATGAAAGATCGTTTACCCGAAATTCAGTGAAGATCGTTCTCCTCAAGGTAGGTTTGCAAGTGGTCGAGGAAAGCGGAGACTTTTCTAGAGGCACGGCGGTGCTCGGGGTACACGCCGATTATGTGGCTACCAAATGGGTTAGGGTGGATTTCATACTCTGGAAGTATTTTCACCAGTTCACCTTTCTTTATCAGTGGATTGGCGCACCATTGAGGCACTATCAACAATGCTCTCCCTCTGATAGCTTGAGCGAGCAAAAAATCGTAATTGTTGCTGATGATCTTGGTTTTTACATTTGGCCAGATTTTATGGCTGATGGCTCCGTCATGAAGTTCAAAGTATTCTTTGTTTATCGTCGGGTTTGAAAATGACATCCAGTCGAGTTCGCCAAGGCGTTCGATCGTAACTGGCGTGCTGAGCTTCTCTAGGTACAGTGGGCTGGCACAGATGTAAAGTTGATTCCTACCCACCGGGCGGGCTATGTAGCTGTCTGTATTTCCATCCCTCAGAGCTAAGTCGTAGCCGCCTTCATTTAAGCTGATGGGCGTGTCAAGTAGGTGAATGATCAGTTGTATTTTGGGGTGCTTACTTTGAAATAGCGCGCATGCATCTTCCAGAAAAGCTCGTGAATATGCGATGGGCGCGGCGATTCGTAATGAGCCGCTTATTTCACTGCGCAATTGTGTCACTTCTTCTTCAGTGTTCTTCAGGCTTTCAAATATACCTCTGATGGTTTCGATGTAAAGTTTTCCAGCTTCGGTCAGCATCGTGTGACGGGTGTCTCTGACGAATAGCTGTGCGCCTAACTCGGCTTCCAACTGTGTGATTATTTTTGTCACAGCAGACGGAGATTTCCTCAAGGATTCCGCTGCTCGGCTGAAGCTGCTGTGCTCGGCTACTGATAAAAAGGTTGCGAAGGAGGTCAATTTACTCATCGAAGCTACCGCTGAAAAAAGTTACAGAGCATTTGTCCAATCTTTCCCCATGCATTAATTGTGCCGGCAAGCGCTCAGCAAAGATTGCCCTGATTTGAGCTTATCGCCGCTATGGCTGAAGGGGAGTGTTTCCTCTTGAAACACCAATTCGTTACCTAACGGCCGTAGATGCAGTTCAGCAGGTAGTGCCTCATGGCGGCGCACCGAATTTTTTCTGGTGCGCTTTTCCCGTCATTACATGACAGGCCTGGCCAGTAGCATTACCTGATGTGCACAGGGGGTAAGTCTACCGGGCAGTTTCAATCTGACAGCCGTGTGTATCAAATGGTTGATGCCGCGTTCGTTTCCAAAATGGAAATAGACTTGTGAGATCAGAGCTCTATTCGAATAAGCAAGGCGGTGATACCGTCGATTTCACTCAAGCCCACACATGAACTTAACTTATTTAAACGTGGTTTGCTTGCTCGTTTTGGTTACTTGAGGCTCGAATGTGGGGTGCCTCGTGCCCATCAGAATAAAAAATTTGCTATTTTATTGTGAACTGCCTCCTTACATTGAAATTAGAAATATAAAAGATAACCCAATGCAGAGAGATAGCAATGCGTAAAAAAACCGCAGTAGGTATGGCCGTTGCACTAGCAGGGGCAAGCTTGTTTTCAACAGGGGTATTCGCAGCGGAGTGCGATACGTGTTCCAAGACAGAAAGCGGTGAAGTCAAGGGTGTGCTAAACACCGATGTGGTGACGTTCAAAGGCATACCTTATGCGGACGCGCCCGTAGGGGAGAATCGATTCATGCCTCCTAAGCCGCCGAAGAAATGGTTAGGCGTCAGGGACGCCTCCAACTTTGGCGCCGTATGCCCTCAAGCAGCCGATCACATTATTCCCTACCCCCAAAAGCCTAAGATGCTCGACTTGGTGGGTGGACCAGTTCACGAGATTCCGGTTTTTGCCAACGAAGATTGCCTCAGCCTTAACATCTGGAAGCCACATGGCAGTGTTGCGAAGCTGCCGGTGATGCTTTACGTCCACGGTGGGGCGTTCTTCGTTGGTGCGGGCTCTTCCCCGGCCTACGATGGAACCGCGTTGGCCAGGAATGGTGTTTTGGTTGTGAATTTTAACTATCGCCTTGGCCTGTTCGGTTTCGCCGAATTGGGCAGTTTGGACAGTCAGTATACTGGGAGTGGTAATAATGGTTTCAGAGACCAAATTGCAGCACTCAAATGGGTGAAAAACAACATCTCTGCATTCGGGGGGGATCCCGAAAATATCACCATTTTTGGCGAGTCCGCCGGTGGAGCGTCCGTAGCCTCGATGCTTGTTAGCCCGCAAACTAAAGGACTGTTCAAACGAGCGATTATCCAAAGCGGGAACTTCAATCTCCTGCAGACCCCGGAGGCTGCCAAGCGCACCCTTGAACAGTTGCTAGCCGCTGGAAAGCTAAAGTCGATGAAAGATTTCAAATCGGCTACCACTGAGGAGCTTTTACAGGTGCAACTGACCGCCCAGTTTACTGCGCAAAACTCATCGAGTATGTTTGCGCCTAAGGTCGGAACCCTTGAAATTCCAGCCAACCCTGAAGAAGCGCTGAAGAGTGGAGTAGCGAAGGAAATTCCTGTGATCGTCGGTGCGAACCAGGACGAAATTAACTACTGGAACCTCTACGACAGCAAATTTCGGAACCTATTCATCGATGAATGGGACGGTGGGCAACCCAACCGCCTTCTGCCCCTGGACGTAGAAGCTAAGGTAGCTAATGCCAATAGCGTGGCCTCCCTGGAGCAGGCGTACGCAAAAGCCATTCCGGGTGCATCTGAACGTGCGCGCAGAGTCGCTATGGTTAACGACTTCATCATGAATGGCCCGGCTGTTAGGTTCGCAGAGAATCATGCGCTTGGGGGCGGCAACACCTATCTCTATCGGTTCGCTTGGACGATGCCCGATAAGTACGTACCGCAGGGAACGCCTCAGTTGGGCGCAGTTCATGCGATGGAAATTCCGTTTGTGTTTGGGATACTGGACGATAGGCTGAAAATCGTACCGGGCATTGAAAACTACTATCGCTCCAATGAATCTGCTGTGGCAAAAGAGCTTTCGAAAAAAATGTCACTGGCTTGGAGTAATTTCGCTAAATTTGGAGATCCTAACGGTCAGAACGTACCGCAATGGAGTCAGTACACTCTTTCTACACGGCCTACTCTCGTATGGAATAGCAACCCTATTCTAGTTAAAGATTTTGAAAGTGAGCGACGCAAGGTTTGGTCAGCCTGGTCGTTTGGGCCGTACCCTTACAAGATTTAACTCTTTTTGGTATGTGCCTTAATTATCATCATTGAAGGTGTCGAAATGACCTCAGTTCGTAGCGTGGCTATGGGTGCGCTTCTCGCTTGCACCATTGTACAGGCTCATGCATTTGATCTCGGAAATGGTTATAGCGTTCTGGCCGATGCCACAGTTGGCTCGGACTATCGTATAAAGGGGATTTCGCAGACAAGTAATAAACCTGGCGCTCAGGCGCTGGCTGTCTTGTCCTCTCCTTACGGGTTGTATGCTGGTGCCTACCTGGCTAACGTAGAGTTCAAAGGCTCCAACGCAAGCTACGAGTATGATTACTTGGCAGGTGCAATGATTCCACTTGTCATGGGTTTTATGGCGAATGTCGGCTATATAGATATCAATTACTCAGGGGCAAAATACTACAACTTCAATGGTTGGTACGGTGAGCTCATCGGGTATGGCGCTAAGATCGGGTTTCAATATGCCCCGGCGAGCATGTCCAGCTTTCATCAATCTTCGATGTACAGCTACGCTGAGTATTCGCACTCGCTGCTGCTGGAGTTTGTCGGCAAGCTGCATTTCGGGTATGTCGACTACAAGGATGATGTTTTTTGGGATAGGGATATGCATGCGCGTCAAGGCTATCGCGAGTGGGAGGTTAAAGTCAGCCGAAATCTCGTGGGTGTTGAGTTTGGTGTTTCCTATGTAGATAACGATCTGACGAAATTTGAGTGTGCCAGCTACTCCGGCGATGGAAGTGTCTGTTCATCAGCGTTCATTTTCACTGCCAAGAAAAAGTTTTAAAAGGAACTCCACTCTTTCTGGTGCTGGCAACGGCACCAGTTTTTTATTTGTGCTTTAGCTTCCCGGTGACGCAAGGAAGTCAGAGGTTTCATCGAGTAATGAAACCTGATTTTAGCCAGCCGCAATTGCTAGCAGAAATTTCTTAGACAGAGGAGCAATAATCAGGTGGAAGTGGTCGCTGATCTAATCGTGGTTAACGCCAAGGTTCGCACAATGGATGAGAAGTGCCCGTTCGCAGACGCCATTGCGGTGTCCCAGGGGCGAATCGTTGCTGTCGGCACCCAAGGTGAGGTTGAAACGTGGGCAAGACACGGGACGACGCGGATCGATGCAGGAGGACGGTTGGTGCTGCCCGGATTTCAGGACACGCACATCCATTTTCAGCAGAGCAGTGCCGACCAGTTTCACAATGTCTCCCTTCATGACATCGAGACTGTCGACCAATTGCTTTCTGTTATTCATGAGTTTGCCGTGGCGAATCCAGGCAATCCATGGATAAGAGGCGTTGGATTTAACCCCGCTCTTTTTACCCCTGACGAGCTAACGAAAGAGCTTCTCGACGGTGTGACTGGGACCAGACCTGCCTTGATGCTGGCCAGTGATTATCATAATGGGTGGGCGAACAGTGCTGCCTTCCAGATTGCCGATGTGGCGCCTGGTAGTCAGGATCCCGAAAATGGGCAGTATTTGCGCTTGCCGGATGGAAGTCCCAAGGGCTGGATTGTTGAAGATGCTATTTGGGCGATGGCCCATGTGGCCCCTAGCTTCACACAGGCAGATTACATCACGGCCATGGAGCATTTCTGTAAGGTCTTTAACCGCCGTGGCGTGACCGGAGTGCTGGATGCGCTGGTGAATCGGAGAAACATGGAGGCCTACCAAGCATGTTACGAACGGGGGAATTTGACCCTTCGTGTCTGCGCGACTGCCAAGGTTTTTGCACACAAAGAACTGGATCAGCAGCTTCTGGAGCTGCGCAGCTTGCGAGACGAATTCAACACTGATCATGTACGTATGCATTCGGCTAAATTCTTCCTGGATGGGGTGTTGGAGAACGGCACTGCGGTGCTGCTCGAGCCTCGTACGGATGATGGGCTTAACGCAGCGTTGATGTTCGATCAGGGGCAAATCAACGAGTTCTTCGCCGCGTTCGACCGAGCTGGATTTCAGCTGCATGTCCACACCATTGGTGATGGGGCTGTCCGTGCCGCTTTGAATGGTATCGAGTTCGCTCAGAAGGTTAACGGTCGCTGGGACTCTCGCCATCAACTGGCTCATCTGCAAGTAGTCGATCCTTCCGATATCCCTCGGTTCAAGCATCTAGGGGTCATTGCGAATTACCAGACGTTTTGGGCCCAGCCTCATCAAGAGTTCGACGCAGTCGTTTCTAGGATGCTGGGTAAATTCCGCTCTGAGTGGGTTTACCCGATTGGGGCGTTCGTTAAGCAGGGGATCCCCTGCATGCTCAGCAGTGACTGGGGCGTGACGACTTACGACCCGTTCCAAATCATTCAGTGCGCCGTTACCCGGCAAAACCCAACGATGAACTCGAGCGAGAAGCCCCACACTCCCCAGCATAGAATCAGTGTGGAGGCTGCGGTCAAGGGGTACACCATCAGTGCTGCCTATGCGGCGTGGAGGGAGAACGTCACCGGGAGCCTCACGGTAGGAAAATACGCAGATTTAATCGTCCTGGATCGAGACATCTTTGAAGTGTCCCCTTATGAGATCGCCCAGACTGAGGTGTTGCTGACACTCTTGGAAGGTAAGGTGGTTCACTGTCAGGACGGGTTTATCTGACGCAGTATTGATCGCCGCCCCCATTTTCATCCCGCTCGCATGCCGAAGGGGCCGCGATTGTCCCCTAGCATCCGCTCACTCAAATTCAAGTCCGGAGCCCGCTTGGATCAGGTGGGATAGCTGACAATAGAATTACCTTACGTTAACGTAACGTTCGGGTGGAGATTTCTTGGGGGAGTCGTTTTGCTCTTGACTCACTGAGCGCTAGGTAAGCAGCCTCCAAGCATCGCTACCGGCGTATTCGTGGGCTTCCCCCACACCTTCTGATCACGTCAAGGAGGCTGTGGCGGCGTGATTTTTCAAGTTTGAGGATCTAAAATTCTGGAGTGGTTTTACTCACCCGGAGCAGCCCTGATGTGCGACAAGCATACGCAGTCGAAACATGAGTTACGTCGTCATCTCGACGATCAACTCTACTTCATAGACGCCTCCTGCAAGGCTTACGATCAGGGGTATACCGGTGAAGCCAAGCGCATCGCAACGGCTATCCGCACGTTGGTCAAAGACGCGCGGCAGAGCGTGTCGCTGTTGAAGCAGCTAGGTATGAAGGATACCTTCTACGATAGCTCGCTCCCCCCGCTGCCAGGCTTCTCGAACGGCTACAACGGGCTCGTTGGCAAGCGCATCGCGAGTGATGGTGTCACCTATGTTCCGCTGCTCGATAGCGAACTTCATAGTGAGCCAGTCTTCGTACCTTTTGAGCAGTGGTGGAGTGCTCCAGTGATTCAGGATTGGCAACGCGATCGAACAATGTCCCGGCGCGATCTGGTGCTGAGCATGACTGAACAGGATGGAGGTGCGCACGTTGACCCGCACCTCGATGGCCTTTATGCGGATCTCTCTCGCCGCAACATGTTGGGCGACATGAGCAGCAGCGACTTTGTTACGCTTCAACCATTGCAGGGCGCCGAGCGTGCTGCTGTCCGCCAGATAGGCCACGAGATTCTGAGAACGCTCCAAAAAAACTATCGGCAGTCCAACCCTGGCGATGCTTTGGTCATCCAGGGAATTTATCTGGTAACCGAGGGCAGCGAGGCTGAGATGGCGGAAGAAATAGCTGCCCGGCTTTCATCGGAGGATCAAGTCCAGTTGGGGACGACGCTTCCGCCTTTTCCAAAGTTTTGGGGCCGCTTCACACGAAACGAGCCTTGCCCTTGTGGAAGCGGCCGGCGCTATAAGCATTGCTGTGGGAGCCATGCATAGAATTGCCGTCCTCATTGCCACCTCTCCTTTGCAGGACTGGCAACGCCACCTTTACCCATCTAAAAGGGCAAATCGTCGTCTTCAATCGGAACGGTAGGCGGTGAAGACACTAGCGCCCGGTGGATGCTTCGGAGCCGTTCCTCAAGCTCGTCAAAGGTAACGATCAAAACATCTTTTAGACTGTTACGGTATTGCTCGAAAGCTCGCTGCTTTTCCCGGGTGTCGGGCGTGCGTCCGATGATGATAATGGCTGCAACTGCGTGGGCATGTACGCGGTCATCAAGCTCATCGGCAAGTATCAAGATATTCCGGTGAACCAGCGCTCGCTGGCTGATTACCTGGGCGACAGAGCCACTCAGTTCCTCGGAGGGCATGTACGTTTTGTTGCGATAGAGCTTGCCTAGCAAGTCGTGCTGGGCGTGCTTGATCTCAATGAGCGCCAGGTTCCCCGTGGCCTTGGCTGCCACCAAGAAATCAGAATGCTGCCCACCGCGGCCAGTAAAGCTTTTCCCGCCGACATAGAGGCGCTCAGCGATCATTTTAACCGGGTAACCGAAGGCCATGTCCAAGACGAAGGGATGCTCGCTCAGGAATGTTTGCCATTGAGCCTCCTTGGCGTTGCTCGTGAGCATCTTCGCAAAAACCTCGATCAGCTCACCTAGTGTGACCAGTTCAATTTCTGCTTTAAGGTTGAACAGTGTGCGACGTTCAGTCTTGGCCATGACATCTACGTTGTCGTGCACAAGTCTCGCAGCAGAATGTTGATCGCTCCTCGACAGCCGAGACGGACCTCGCCCGAGAGCGATAAGATCAGCCAGCACATTCGGAGGAAGCTTTTTTGCTTTGGGCGGATATCCGGGCGCAACGCCAGGGCATATAGTGAGGGACGCATTGAAGCCATCGTCCGCTTTCTCCTCGGTGCAGGGTTGGCCACCGAAGGTGGGTAGCCGGGCATTATCGGAGGCACGTTCGAAGATGCGCCAGTTTAAATTTTTAGCCCGGCTGGGCATTTTCAGCGAGGGTTGCCCCTGAGACGCACCGGCCGGCTGAGCATGTCGGGACGCCAGGCAGATTGCAGAGTGGGCTATGCAGACTCTCTGTCAAACAGGCTGATCATTGCCAGCGCAACGCCTGTAGAGCTCGCTGGATTTTGTCCGGTGACCAGCAACCCATCCACTACCACATGGCTCTGCCAGTCCGCGGCTTTGGAATAGACGCCGCCGAGCTGGTTGAGCTCCGTTTCCAAGAGAAACGGGACAAAGGTGGCGAGGCCGACTGCCTCCTCCTCACTGTTGGAAAAGCCGGTGACATTGCGGCCTGCGACAAGTGGAGCGCCGTCCGGGCGTTTTACTGAACGCAAAGCTGCCGGCGCATGGCAAACGAATCCGTGCGGTTTGGCGCTGGCAGAGAACTCTTCAATCATCGCAATCGATTGTTGGTCATTAGCCAAGTCCCAGAGCGGGCCGTGGCCCCCTGGGTAGAACACAGCATCGTACTCTGCCGCACATACATCGGTGAGCGGGCAGGTGCAAGAAAGTGCGCGCTGTGCGTCGAGATCTTCGTAATAACGTTGTGTCGATTCGCTTAGCGCATCCGGTTCATTGCTCTTAGGATCCAGGGGCGGTTGGCCACCGGCGGGTGAAGCCAACCCTACCTCAAGGCCTGCGTCTTTGAAGACGTAATACGGAGCAGCGAATTCTTCAAGCCAAAAGCCAGTTCGTTGACCTGTGTTCCCGATCTGATCGTGGGAGGTGAGAACCATCAAGATTTTCATGCGGGAGCCTCAATGAGCTGAACGGGCGATGGCGCCCGGTGGGACATAGCTCCCATTTTACTGCGCCACGTCGAATACAGCGCCACGTCCCGTCGACGCAGGTGGGGCCCTCGTGTAGAGCTCACTGCTACTTAGGAGCGGTGCTGATTGCGCCAGACTCCGGGTGTTACCCCGAAGGCCTGTTTGAAATGACGATTGAGGTGCGGCTGATCGGTGTAGCCACACTCCACTGCAACCTGGGCAATGCTCATAGGCGGTTCGAAAAGTAGAAGCGACTTGGCACGCTCCAATCTCATTTTTTGAACCCACTCCCGCGGAGGCATTCCTACCGTCTGCGTGAACGCCCGGGAAAAATGACTTCTAGACAGAGAGCACTCTGTTGCAACTTCCTCGATCGACAGGCTTGAGGCGAGGTTGGCAGCCATGACGTCTTTGGCTCGATTGACTTGAGCGGCGGTCAGCTTTATCGGGCCTGGTTTGATATCAATGCCGCCGTAATGCTGCATGACGTGGTTGCACAATGTGACAAGTGTGCAATCCAAAAAGAGGTGATTGTGTTTTCCTTGTGTTGTCAACGCCGGGAGCACTGACTGTGCCAAATGGAACAGCGTCGGATCCTGCACACTGTGACCATAGTTAAACCTGCCTACCTTTCGGCCATCAGTCTCCAACTGCAGGCCGTCGAACGTCGCCCTCGGAATGTTGAAGCGAACGTTGTCGTAGGGCGCTCGATGCTGGCACTTCAGCTCATCGCCCATGAACGGCAGGGAAGCACTTCCACGCTGATGGCCACCGTGATACTCCAAATGGTTGCCTTTCCACAATCGATGGTCAGCAAAGTCAGTGAGCTGAATAATCACCGAAAATGAGTCGCTCGGCGGGATATGGATTACCGCATTTGCATCAGGATGGAGATCGCGCGCTCGGATGAGCGTAACGTTTTCAGTGCTGATTTGGGTCGTGGTTCGGGAAGACAGGATGGATCCTCTCACTTCAAGTACTAGCTATCTCGCCGCACTTATAAATGCCGCGTGCCTCAAGATCTGACCTCTGCAGCTTCGTTCCAAGCGTGCTCGAACAGGTCTTGTACCGCCCGGTCGTGCGCATAGCGCGAATGTAGCCCTATCGCTGATTCTAGCTTACCTGCAAACCCAAAATCGCTGCTCGACAGCCATACCGTTTCAGGCGATATCAACGCGACCTTGGCACCAATATCCGGATGGAGCGCTATTCGTACACCCGGTAGCGCTCGTTTGATTGCGGCAGCGCTTTGGTGCGCAGTGACATGAGCGACGATCCACACATCCAGAGGCCGCTTCTCCAAAACCCGGATGATGTAATTCACGTCGGGCAACGCACGGGTCAAAATCCGAACTGTTCCTGTCATTTTCGCAAGTTGACTTAATCTCGTAGCCCACGTTGCAGAGCCAATGGAAAATTTCGCGTCAGGACACTGGAAAGCAAACCCACCGCTATCGTCACTAAATGCCATGCTTCATCCCTGATGGTTTATTGGTAAAGAACCGAGGAATCGATGGTGGCACACATCACAGCGATGATCGACGCCCGTAGCGCGCATCATGCCTTCCGCAACTCGATCAATGCGTCTGACGTCCCCCGATCGCGTTGGCTGCGCGCGTCTTGACCCTATATACCATCCGTCCGCCTAGTTTATTATCCCGGCCAGACCGCGCGGTCTTGCTAATGGCTGGGCGGCGCAGGGTCGCTACGATGACGCGTGGAGCAGAAGTCTAATGGCTCTCTAGACGGGAAGAGGAAAAGAGTATGACGGTGGCGCCGCGCCTGAATGAGAAAGCGATCGTTAGAAGCCTGCGATATTGGATCCCCAAGTACAAGGATTTGCTTGCGGCAGACAATGCCGACGGCGGGCAAGGGGCGTTCTCAATTTTTGAGCTCAACGACACGTTGCTCAAGGCTCTTTTCTCGACCGAATACGCTCGCGAGCATCTCGATTACGAGTTCTTCATGGCCGCGTTGCACCACGTCATTGTGACGTTGAAGATTGATGGCTCCCAACACGTCGTCGATGCTCTGCAGCAGTACGTGGTAGACCATGAGCAATACCATGACTGGGTATCTGTTTATCCAATCTCATTCAACAGCATCGCAAAGCAGATCCTCGGTCGGCCGGAGTTTGATGGAATTCTCAGGTTCGGTCGCTTTCGACTAGTGAGCGTTAAGGAGGGGTTTGAAGCTTTCCAGGAGGTCATGCGTTCAGAGTTTGGGGTATCTTCAGTCGATCCTGAATCCTACCGGCATCAAAGCACCCAAGCGGAAGGCGCGCTTCACGACGAATGTTTTTTAGCCTTCCATAGCCAAGGTTCAGAGGATGTGCGGGATGCAAAAGCTCGGCAGCGGCTCGCGTTTTTCTGCAGCTTGGCGGAAGTCTTCAGTACAATCAATGAGCCTTACGGAGGCCGTTTGCTGGAGGGCGGAAGAAAAGTACAACACGCCTTTCATATCAGAACTATCGATGGTGCCATTGATCGAGAGGTTTTGCGTACGCCATCGCGTCTCAACATCGATGCATCGTGTAGCTACTTCGATTTTCTGACGGCAAACGATTTCGAGTGGTATTGCAACAGGGTCTTTTGTTCCGGTGACAAGGTGCTCTCCCGGTTCAAAAATGCGCTCGCTTCATTCTCAAGGGGGTACGCTCGCGGGGACAATGTTGTTCGATTCATGTCGTTTGTAATCGCGATGGAAGAGCTATTCATCTTCGGTGAAAAGGTCTGGATCAAGGCTCGCCTCTCGCGATTCGTTTCATCCCTTTGCTTCCCGCCAGCGGAGCAAGACGAGGCCGCTAAGAAAGTAGAGGCCCTGTACAGCAAGCGCTCCCAGGCAGTGCACGCTGGCGGGTTCAACCCTACGGCTGAACAGGTTGATCAGGCGCAGCACTTTGCAGCACTCGCCATCTTCAAAGCATTCGAGGTCTACAAGGGCCTGACGCATGTGGTCAAACCTGGAGACATCGAAAAGCGGTACTTCCAAACCTTGGAGTGCTTGGCGGCTGTAGAGAGAGAGTCCACCTAGTGCCGCGACACGCGAAGCCAACTCGATATCGGCCCGGTGTAACGCTATGTTGGAGCGCTACACGCTGCCGGCAGCTTGGCACGTCCTGGATTCACCCGATTGGGGCATCCCGGGTGACCCTGATGTGGTTGCGTAAGCAGCGGTGTGCGCAGCGGGATGGCTCGCTTACTGAAAGCGGCAATTCGTGAACGACGACTCGAAAGCCTGCTAGTCCAAAGTCCTTCTGATTTCTGATTGCTGCGTACCTTCGAAGCTTTGGATGTCAGTTGCTGGGCAAGCCGGTGAAACTGGTCTGCGCAACGGGAGAAGCCTTGGCTGGCTGTAAAGTTCGGGCTCTCGTGTGTTTATGATTGATACCGCCTAGTCGGTAATTGCCAATCGGTTCAGCAACCTAAAAGGCCGGATCTATAATGTAAAAGCCGGCAATTTGCGGCGCAATCGGATCACAATCATGGATCGATCGGCAGCGTCATGGAGGTCAAATACGCGGAGAAAAATCATGAACCTAAATGGCTTTCTTGGATTAGTTCTCGCCGGCGTTACTGTGTCCAGCTATGGCGCAGACGTCAAACCATGCCCCAGCACCAATTCCCCCCCTCTAGTCGTTCCGTCCGCCAATTCTTCGCCTGCACCAACCAATACACCCGACCAGCCCTCGAACTGCCCAGACCAGCAGGCAGAAAACACTTCAGTCGGCGCAGGGCCTATTGCTCAAGATGGAGCTGACCGCGTGGGTGTTAATCGTGTTGCTCAGGATGGCGGCGATCGCGTTGGTGCTAATCGTGTGGCTCAGGATGGCGGCGATCGCGTTGGTGCTAATCGCGTGGCTCAGGATGGCGGCGATCGCGTTGGTGCTAATCGTGTGGCCCAGGATGGCGGCGATCGCGTTGGTGCCAATCGCGTGGCTCAGGATGGCGGCGATCGCGTTGGTGCTAATCGTGTGGCCCAGGATGGCGGCGATCGCGTTGGTGCTAATCGCGTGGCTCAGGATGGCGGCGATCGCGTTGGTGCTAATCGTGTGGCTCAGGATGGCGGCGATCGCGTTGGTGCTAATCGTGTGGCTCAGGATGGCGGCGATCGCGTTGGTGCTAATCGCGTGGCTCAGGATGGCGGCGATCGCGTTGGTGCTAATCGTGTGGCTCAGGATGGCGGCGATCGCGTTGGTGCTAATCGCGTGGCTCAGGATGGCGGCGATCGCGTTGGTGCTAATCGCGTGGCCCAGGATGGCGGCGATCGCGTTGGTGCTAACCGTGTGGCACAGGATGGTGGTGATCGCGTCGGCGCTAATCGGGTAGCAGGGTCGTTCCAGGAAGGTGATACGGTGCTGGCATCCAATGACATGCCGAGGGCTCTTGCATCGCGCGGCGGTGGAATTGGCTCTGACGCGGTCGCTTCCAGCATGGTTTACGCGCAGCGTATTGCACCGTAGCTATGTACCTGGTGCTCGACCTGGACGGTGGTTAACGGGTCTAGCATCCGCCCTTGAGGGCTCTAGGAGCCAGCAGAATTCGGGGCTTGGCATCACGCCAGCTAGGCCCCGTATGGAGCAACAAACGTTGCTCGAGCCAATCAATCGGTAAAGTCGATTGGTATTAGCACTAATTCGGCGCTTTAAATCATTATAATTGATGATAAGATCTTTTCATGGATTGGGGAGCCATCTCAATCAACGCTTTTCGAGGAATGAAAAATGATCGAGTTACGTCCCTTTAACAAACTTGGTGCAGGCCACCATGGTTGGCTTGACTCTAAACACCATTTTTCTTTTGCTGAGTATCAAGACCCGCAGCGAATGAACTGGGGCAATATGCGGGTGTGGAACGATGACACCATTGCTCCACAGACTGGTTTCGACACTCACTCGCACAGTGATATGGAAATTATCACCTATGTCCGTAAAGGTGCGATCACACACGAAGATAGCCTTGGTAATAAAGGCCGTACTATCGCCGGTGATGTGCAGGTCATGAGTGCAGGCACAGGTATTCGACATAGCGAATACAATCTGGAAGATGAAGTTACGCAGATTTTTCAGATATGGATTTTCCCGAACCAAAAGGGCTTGCCGCCTAGTTGGGGTACAAGACCTTTCCCTAAAGGTATGTCAGAAGGCGCTTTCGTGACGCTTGCGAGTGGACTGGATGGCGATGAAGATGCGCTTCCTATCCGCGGCGATGCCAGATTAGCGGCTGCAACTTTAGAGGCCGGCCAAAGCGCGCAATACAACATCGCAAAAGGCCGGAAAGCTTATTTAGTCGTCGCAACAGGTCAAATTGATGTGAACGGTGTGTTGGTCGGGCCAGGTGATGGCGCTGCTATTGATCGGGAGGACTCCCTCAATGTGCATGCGCTGGAACGTAGCGAAATTGTGCTCGTAGATGTGATCTGAGCGGTGGCAGGATTGGCGACCTAAGTCTAGTGTTATAGGTGGTTGCACCCTCAGTGGAGGGAAAACCAATTCTTAAGTCGCCATCACGAGGTGCCTACAGTGAGCTGGCTATCAAACCTGATTGCCCAACTGTTCGGTAGGGATACTGTGAACCCATCGGGAGAGGATCTAAAAATGGCAAAATTGCTCGTTCTATATCATTCAATGTACGGCCATATCGAACAGATGGCTGACGCTGTTGCTGAGGGTGCGCGAAAAGTTCCTGGCGTTGAAGTGACTGTAAAGCGCGTACCTGAAACAATGGATCCCGAAGCGTTTAAAGCCGCGCACGGGAAGACGGATCAGCAAGCAGCAGTGGCCTCGCCATCCGAGTTGGGAGATTTTGACGCCATCATCTTTGGCACACCCACCCGTTTCGGTAACATGTCTGGGCAGATGCGAAACTTCCTAGACCAGACCGGTGGTTTGTGGGCTAAAGGGGCATTGGTCGGAAAAATTGCAAGTGTGTTCACGTCAACTGGAACAGGTGGCGGACAAGAGATGACTATTACGTCTACTTGGACAACGCTTGCTCATCATGGGATGATTATTGTACCCATTGGCTACAGCGATCCCGCATTGTTTGACGTTTCTCAAGTCGGTGGTGGCACCCCTTACGGCGCCTCCACCATCGCTGGCGGCGATGGCTCCCGCCAGCCCGACGGTCGCGAGCTTGGTATCGCGCGACATCAGGGCGAATATGTGGCCAAACTAACCGTTAAACTTTCTAAAGGTTGATAGCCATGCGATATACCCTCTTTGATCGTCAAAAAGACCTGATCATTTTGATTGCACGTATCCTGCTTATGTATCTCTTTGTCACTTCAGGCTGGACGAAGCTGACTAACTTCTCGATGATCGAAGGGTATTTCGCTTCTGTAGGGGTGCCGGCCCCATCAATCGCTACTATCATCGCGATTGTCATGGAGTTCTTCGTAGGCATAGCATTGGTGGTGGGTTTCTTCACTCGGCCATTAGCGGCATTGATGGCGCTGTTTGTGCTGGGTACAGCGTTCCTTGGGCACCACTTCTGGTCGATGCCCGAACCTGACAAAACCGCGAACATGCTTCACTTCTACAAAAATCTGAGCATCATGGGCGGCCTGCTGTTACTTAGCGTTTTTGGCCCAGGTCGATTCTCTATTGACAAACGCTGATATGACCAGGAACAAAAAAGCGCCGAGAGGCGCTTTTTTTAGTTTTGACTAGTCACCAGGCTTCGCTATCGTATCGTTAAAGCCGTTATTGATTCGACGCCAGTAAGAGGGCGTGTATCCGACTAGTTTGCTGAACACCCTAGTGAAGTGGGAGCTGTCGGAAAATCCGCACTCGCTGGAGATATCAATGATTCTCGCGCTTTGCTCACAAAGTAGATGTTTGGCTTTTTCGATTTTAAGGTTTAGCAGGTACTGATGAGGGGTGATACCGGTTGAAATCTTGAATGCTCGGCTGAAATGGCATCTTGAGTATGAGCATTCGCCGGCTATAGCCTCGACGGTAATGCCGCTAATTAGGTTTGCCGCAATCAGCTCTTTTGCTCTTCGCTCTTGCCATGGAGCAAGCCCCCTAAATTTAGGTTGAGAAGATTTTTTCGCAAACTCTTCTTCTGTACGTGATGGGCCATTCTCCCTGCTAGAAGTAATCTGCTTGACGGAGTCTCCAGCTAGGTCGGGAAATTTCTTAGGGAACACATCATGTAGGATCCCATTATGAATTATTTCAAATTGTGTGCTTCCTTCGAGCGGCTGTAGGAGGGTGAAGAAAAGTCGTGATGAGGGCAGTAGCGGTACCAAGTTAGCAGGCATTTGCAGGTACTCGATCGCAGGACGTTTGTAGGAACGCTGATACGCACTGAGTAGAACTGATTCTGGCCGAAAAATCTGAGAGATCAACTACTCACTGTGCCATTCGTCGAGGTCATGAATTAATGAGACTATTGCGGAGTTTGCTAGTTCGAAGACGTTTTCCTGTCTTGTACGTGTGTGCTATGGAAATGTAAGGTTGGATCCTTGTAGCGTTTGGCTCATGAAGGGGCAATTGGTATCTAGTATTGCTCTAAATACTCTGCGCCTTTGTGATCACAAACGTTCTAAATTCGCACAGATGTACCTGATTTTTTTGTCATGGAGTCCGACAATCTTGGCTCTCACACCCGAACCTGGAGAATCGCCATGGCAACCGCAAAAGCCGCACCCGGTAAAGGCCTGCTTGACCCCAGCAATCACGCACTGGTGCTGATCGACTTCCAATCGCAGATGGCCTTCGCTACCAAGTCCATCGATGCCGTTACGCTGCGCAACAACGCCGCACTTATCTCCAAGGCCGCAAAGGAGTTCAAAGTCCCAGCCATCCTGACCACCGTGGCTGAGAAGAGTTTTTCCGGCCCAATGTTTGAGGAGATTACCTCGGTCTTCGAAGGGCAGAAGCTCATCGATCGCACCAGCATGAACACCTGGGAAGACAAGAACATCGAAGTGGAGGTCAACCGGATTGGCCGGGATCGTCTGGTGTTCGCAGGCCTCTGGACATCTGTATGCATCGTCGGCCCAACCTTGTCGGCGCTCGACCAGGGCTTTGAGGTCTACGTGATTTGCGATGCCTGCGGAGATGTATCGGACGAGGCTCACGAAAGGGCGATTGAACGGATGGTGCAAGCCGGTGCGCGCCCCATGACCGCTCTGCAATATCTGCTGGAACTACAACGCGACTGGGCTCGTACAGATACCTACAACGAGACGGTGAAAACGTCGGTGGCACATGGTGGGGCATACGGTTTGGGCCTCATCTACGCCAAAACGATGTTTAACGCCTCTGAAGGGCACTGATATGCGTGCGCCCTGGGCTGATGGGCTCAGGGCGCTGTGGACACAGCCCCGCAGCCTCAAGAATTGAGGGGCGCTAATCGATTTTGATCGACTAGCGGCATTCTTTTGCCGAACGCAAGCCTGACTGGAGGCAATCAGGGGGAGCACGCGATGAGCAATGGCAGTGCAAATGAAGTCGCCACACTGGTGGTTCGTCACCGGATCAAAGAAGGTTCGCTCAAGGCATACGAGCAGTGGCTGCGGGCGACGATCCAAACTGCCAAAACCTATGAGGGGCATCTAGGCATTGATGTGTCGCCCAGCGAATGTGGAGGCTTGCCGCTTTACACCTCAGTGCTTCGATTTTCCTGTACCGAGAAGCTGCAGAAATGGCTCGAGTCCAATGATCGCCGCCAACAGATAGCGAAAGTCCAGGACATGCTCGCCGATGGTGACCATACCGAGGTTAATCAGGATCGCGAGTTTTGGTTCAACCCAACTATGGGGCAGTCGCCACCACCACGGTGGAAGCAGGCCTGTGTGACCTTCATTGTGATCCTTCCCCATACCTTGCTGGTTCCTCTGATCTGGCAGCCCGTCTTTACCCGGGTACCCTGGTTGCAGGGTTACATAATGAGTACGGTTGCGGTCACCGTGACTATCGTGTTGTCAGTGGTCTACCTCTTCATGCCGCGCGTTACCCGCTTGTTTGAGCCTTGGTTAAACGCCCGGCCAACCGAGAAGAAACCATGAAAAAAGATGAGTCGATGGACAGCGGTCGCAGGCGCTTTGTTGCTGATACCTCGGTAATTGGAGCAGTTGGTGCCTTGTGGTGCGCATTGCCATTTTCTGCCTCAGCAGGTGCAGGCTCTTCCTCTTCATCGAGTATTTCAGGAGGCAAAATGAACGCCGATTTCATCCTGGTAAACGGAAAGTTTCACACTGTAGACCGCGAGCGCCCGACAGCGAGCGCTGTGGCTATCAGGGACGGGAAGTTTCTAGTGGTGGGCTCTGACTCTGAGGCCATGGCAGTGAAGGGAGCCACTACCCGTGTGGTAGATTTGAAGCGGCGCACGGTTATTCCGGGACTCAACGACTCGCACTTACATCTAATCCGCGGCGGGTTGAACTACAACCTGGAGCTGCGCTGGGAGGGCATCCCGTCCCTGTCTGACGCCTTGGGGATGCTGAAGGCTCAAGCCGACCGCACCCCTGCTCCGCAGTGGGTGAGGGTGGTGGGCGGATGGACTGAGTTCCAGTTCGCCGAACGACGCATGCCGACTCTGGACGACTTGAACAAAGCGGCTCCTGATACCCCAGTCTTTGTGCTCCACCTCTATGATCGTGCACTGCTCAATCGTGCTGCATTGAAGGTCGTGGGCTACACCAAGGACACACCCAACCCCCCAGGTGGAGAAATTCAAAGGGACGCCAATGGCGAGCCCACCGGGATGCTCATAGCCCGTCCGAACGCGATGATCCTCTACTCGACCCTTGCCAAGGGCCCAACGCTTCCCTTGGAGTACCAGGTGAACTCCACGCGCCACTTTATGCGTGAGCTCAACCGTCTGGGTATCACCAGCGCCATTGATGCCGGCGGCGGTTTCCAGAATTATCCAGACGACTACAAGGTGATCAGTGACCTTGCCGCCAAAAACGAATTGACGGTCAGGATCGCCTACAACCTGTTTACGCAAAAACCAAAGCAGGAGCTCGCGGACTTCCAGAACTGGACGAACCTCGTGAAGCCGGGCGATGGCAGTGATTTCTTCCGCCATAACGGCGCAGGGGAAATGCTGGTGTTCTCAGCCGCCGATTTTGAAGACTTCCTGGAACCTCGACCTGACCTTCCCAAAACGATGGAGGAAGAGCTTGAGCCCGTCGTGCGCCATCTGGTTGAGCATCGCTGGCCGTTCCGTTTGCACGCGACGTATAACGAGTCCATCACGCGGATGTTGAACGTCTTCGAGAAGGTGAATCGCGATATACCCTTCAATGGCTTGGTGTGGTTTTTCGACCACGCGGAGACAATCACACCTGAAAACATCGCACGGGTGAAAGCGCTTGACGGCGGTATCGCGATCCAGGATCGCATGGCATTCCAAGGTGAGTACTTTGTAGATCGGTATGGCAACAAGGCGGCAGAGCAGACGCCGCCCATCAAGCGCATGCTTTCCGAGGGCGTGCCTGTGGGTGCGGGTTCGGATGCTACCCGTGTTTCAAGCTACAACCCGTGGACATCCTTGTATTGGCTGGTCAGTGGCAAGACGGTAGGGGGCTTGGGGCTCTACCCGGAAGGATTGAGCCGAGATACGGCTCTTGAGCTTTACACCCATGGCAGTGCCTGGTTCTCTTCCGAGCAAGGGAAAAAGGGGATGATCAAGGTGGGCCAGCTCGCAGACCTCACAGCATTGAGTGCTGACTACTTCAGCGTCAACGAAGATGCGATCAAGTGGATTGAGTCTGTTCTCACCGTGGTGGACGGCAAGATTGTCTATGGCGCTGAAGAGTTCGATACGCTGGCTCCCAAAGCTATTCCCGTCTTGCCTGACTGGTCACCGGTGGCCAAGGTGCCTGGGCACTGGAAGCCTGTTGCCGCTGCAGTGGCGCAGGCCCATCAGTGTAAGGGTGCTTGCGCTGTCCACGCCCATAGCCATGAACGAGCTCGCAGTTCATCAGTGCCTATCAGTGACTTCCAAGGTTTCTGGGGGGCATTCGGCTGTTCGTGCTTTGCGTTCTAAGGCCGCGACGATCCACAGGCCTCTTTAAAGGGCTTGTGGATCATCCCCGAACATTCATCGACCAGGTACATGGAGGCGAGCCATGATCAGCAAACTCACCATGACGGATGAGCAGCGAAAATCGGTCATCCTTGAGTATTTCAGGGCATTCGATAACGGTGGTGTCACGCCTGATGGCGGTAGCATCCTTGATCTGTTTGCCGAGGATGCGCAGGTGTATTTTCCCAAATGGGGGATTGCAACTGGTCGGGCGCAGATCGGTGAGATGTTCAATGAACTGGGTGCCCGACTGTTGTCGATCACACACGATTACGCGCATTTCAACTGGGTGTTTTCGGGCACCGATGTCGTCGTTTGCGAAGGTACCAGTCACGGCGAGCACGTTGAGGGTTCATGGTGCGCTGGAAGCCCGGATTGGGGCGCAGGCTATTGGTGTGATGTCTTCGAGGTTCGTGACTGGAAAATCAACCGTTGCTTCATCTACCTCGACCCCGATTATGGGGGAGGGGATACGAGTCGATATCCTTGGTTATCGAAAACAACGTAGGGCGCTTGACCATTCAGAGCGTGCGAGTAGCAGCTTTGTTGGCTGGATCTAATCACTAGAGGTGATCCACGATGAATCCCGTTGAACGCATGTCGGCGTATGCCCCCGATCTTGCTATGTTGTGGATGCGTGTTTGTGGCGCGGTGTTGCTGATCGCCGTGCACGGGCTTCCCAAGCTTGTGCATTTTGATCACGAGCTGCAGGTCATCGAGGATCCGTTCGAGATGGGGGCTCAGCTGACGTTGTCACTGGCCATCTTCGCCGAAGTGATTTGTCCCATCGGAATCATCCTGGGGCTCTTTACTCGCCTTGCTACCTTGCCGGTGCTGTTCTTGCTGGCCGTTTCGGTTCTCTACGTGCATCCCGAATGGAGTTTGGAACAGGGGCAATTTGCCTGGCTGCTGCTGATCATTTTTTCCACCATCTTGATAGGTGGGGCAGGGCGATTCGGGATTGCTCACCTTGCCGCCAACCGGTGGCCTGTACTCGATACCCTATAGGCACCTTATGAGCGTTGTGAATGCGCAGCCGGTAGAGTCAGCATGGGGGCCTCTCAAACATCGGATGTTCAAATGGCTGTGGCTCGCCAGCATCACTTCGAACATTAGCACCTGGATTCACGAGGTGGGTGCCAGCTGGCTGATGACGTCCCTTACCACGAGCTCCCTGATCGTTTCGCTCGTTCAAGTGGTCAGTGTGGCGCCGTTATTTGTTCTGGCGCTTCCTGCCGGTGCTCTGGCAGATATCGTTGATAAGCGCCGTTTTTTGCTCACCGTGCAAACTGGCATGGCAGCGGTTGCGCTGGCTCTTGCCATTCTGACCTGCGGCGGATGGGTAGATGCGTCATTGCTGTTGATCATGACGTTCCTGATGGGAATTGGAAGTGCTCTGACCTCACCTGCCTGGTCGGCACTCACACCTGAATTGGTGCCTGCCACCGACTTTCCGGCGGCGATCTCACTCAGCGGCGACCACTTGCGCCACCACAACCGGGTGACGCGAGCAGAGCTCAAGATTGAAGCAGCAGCCAGGCAATATCAGATTGACGGAAAGCCGCCTACTATTCGGCATTTGCTCGACGGCTGAAGCGCATTTCCGACGCTTGCGGATTATCAAAGTATTTTAAGGCTGTATTCCATCACAAAGTAAATCCGGTCGATGTCCGGGCCACCCTGGGCGTCGTTGCCACGATGGGAGACGTGGGTGAAATGCAGGAGCAGGTCTTTCGCTGGGCCGGTTTGAATCGTATAGCTCAAATCGATATCGCGCTCCCAGTGCTTGCCGCCGTCACCTTGCTGGGGGACAAATGCTTGGGCATCGGTATCGAACGGGAAATATGCTCCCCCCAGCGGTGCGCGCGTGCCATCGATATTCCGCCCCGTCACGTAGCGGGACATAAACTTGAGGCCGGGTGCTCCCAACGATGCGAAATTCAGGTCGTATCTAGCTTGGTAGGAGCGCTCATGAGCACCGTTGAAGTCGGCAAACTTGATCGAGTTGGCCAGGTAGATTGAATCGCCCCCAACAAAATCAAAAGGGGTGTCACCGTGGATCTGTTGAGCGGCCAGGGTGAACGCTTGGGCTCCAATCGTGTGTTTCGCCGATACACTGTACGCCGTGTTGTTAATGACACCAGCGACGGCCCGGCCGTAGTCGACAGTTCGATAGAGGTTGAAGTCTACCAATGTATCCCATCGTTGAGCGTACAGGTTGGCGTAGTATTGCCTCCAGGTGTCTGTGAGCTGCGATGCGTAAAACCTGCCTCCAACGTTAGGGTTGGAGGTTACGTCGACCCCAGCGAGGCTGATGGCGCCTACATCGGTGCTAAAGCCGTACCCGAGGAAGTCGCCCTTGGAGGAAGATGAGTCCTGGTTCTTGAACGCTGTGAAGCGTCCCGCGACCAGGTGAACGTTTGGTACATCATCGCTTTCAAGCAGCCAGCCGGTCGCGTACTCGGGCTGAAGGCGCTTGTCGGCAGTGTCGAATACAGGTGTTTCAACTTCCATCTCGCCGAATTTTAATTTGGTTTTGAACAGCCGCGCCTTAATGACACCGCCGGCATCACTGAAATCGTCAGGTGCTGCGCCGTCGCTGCCCTGCGGTAGGAGCCCTGTGCCGGAGTGACCTTTCCCGCTGTCCAGCTTGATCCCCAGAAAGCCGTGGGCATCAACCCCAAAGCCTACCGTGCCTGGGGTAAACCCGGACTCGAATGTGGTGATGAAACCTTGTGCCCATTCTTTCTGATAGTTTTTCGCAGCGTTAGAGGCACGATTGTCGTTGTACAGAAAGAAATTCCGCGCCAAGACACTGAGCGTCGCTCCTTCCGATACCTCAGAATCTTCCGCCTCTGCCAGGTCAGCGACAGCCAAGGTTCCAGCGCATAGCAAGCAGACACACAGGCCAGGGTTCCTCATGGTGTACCTCCCAATGAAGACCCCTAGCATTCCTCAAGGCCATTAGCTATGCAGGTACATTTGTGCCTTTCTCCCGTACTTCGGACAAAGCGTGCCCCAATAACCTTCAGGATCTCTCTGGCCGGTATCCAGGTTACTTTCGTCTTGCGCAGGCACGAGTGGAGCAGATGCCCAACGACTGATTTTTTGCAGATTTGCCATTGTTGGCTCGCATGTCAAAGACGAGCACCTGCGCATCCACGGCGCGGGTAAATTCCACGGCCTGGACGTCGCTCAGCCTTACACCGTCACCTTCCGCCACGTTTTCTCCATTCACCTTGAGTTTGCCAGCGACAACATGAACGTATACGTGCCTGCGTCCTGTTACGGGGAAGCTAAAGGAATCCGCCGGGCCGAAATCCCCGGCGTAGATTTTGGCGTCCTGGAGTATCTTCAGCGAGCCATCTTGCCCGCTTTTTGAAGCGACCAACTGCAGCTTCCCGCGCCGCTGAACAATGGGGAAATGTTTCTGCTGGTAGGTTGGTTTGGTGCGCGACGAATGTGGCGTCAGCCAGATCTGCAAAAAATGGACGGGTTGCGTAGTCGATCCGTTGAACTCGCTGTGCTCGATGCCAGAGCCTGCGCTGATGAGTTGGAAGTCTCCTGCCTTCATTTTCGCGCTGTTGTTAAGCGTGTCGCGATGGGCGAGGGTACCTTGCAGCACGTAAGTAAGGATTTCGACATCGCGATGTCCGTGCTGACCAAACCCTTTACCAGATACCACCCAGTCATCGTTGATCACACGCAAGTCAGAAAAGCCCATCTCCTGAGGGTCTTTATAGGTGCCGAACGAGAAGGTATGGCGTGACTTAAGCCAAGGCAATCGGGTGCTGCCTCGTTCACCGGCCTTGCGAATCTCTAACATGGTTTGCTGCCAGGATTAATGAAGGTCGCTAGCTTAGAGCGGTTGTTCAACGCATAAAAACGATAAAAGCTGACGAAAAGAATCGAGCGCCTCGATGGTTTCTACCGGACATCACCTGCGACTGGAGATGGCGCACACCTAATGATGATGTTTGATCGAAACTGTGAGCTTTCTGATCGGAGCGGGGCCTATGGGTAAACACTCAGCCGCTAGAATTTTGCTCATCGGTTCTGACACGTTCAGGCCGCTCTCAACCGCTGTTCAGATTTTGAGGCTACGTGATGAAATTAGTGAGTCAAAGTTTCGCAGATCAGGCTGTCATCCCTGGTGAGTTCGCATTTGCCGTCATTGATCCGGCTCAGCACATCGCATTGTCGACTAACCGCAATCCCCATTTTGCATGGTCGGATGCTCCAGCGGGTACTCAGTCCTTCGCGTTGATCTGCCACGATCCAGACGTCCCAAGCCGTGGTGACGATGTTAACCAGGAAGGTAAAACCGTTTCCAAGGATTTGCCACGCGTAGATTTCTTCCACTGGATTTTGCTGGATTTGCCCGCCACTCAGCACGAAATTCAAGCTGGGGCCTTCAGCGCGGGCATCACCGCCCGTGGGAAATCGGGGGAGCCTGTGCAGGGCCTGCGCCAAGGCATCAACAACTACACTGACTGGTTTGCCAGCGATCCAGACATGAGCGGTACCTACTTCGGTTACGACGGCCCTTGCCCACCATGGAACGACGAAATCGCCCACCGCTACATCTTCACCCTGTACGCACTGGACGTTGCAGCGCTGAAGGTCGAAGGCGATCTCACAGGCCCGAATGTCCTCAAGGCTCTGGAAGGTCATGTGTTGGCTAAAACTTCCTACACCGGTAGCTACACACTGAACCCGGCTGTATAGTTCGGCCGCCAAGGCGTCCTCGGACGCCTTTCCAACGACCTGCACCTCTTGGGGAGAGATGTGAACAGTACGTCACATGCTAAGCAAGCACCTATTGCTCGCCCCAAGCTGTGCGGGCTCGCGCGGCCCGTGCTCACCCGCGAGCAGTCCTCCAAAAACTTCCGTTTCCTGGATGCCACCCTGTTGTTAGTGGTGTCAGGGGAGCTTGAGTTTGAAGGGGACGTCGACAGTTTTTCCCTTGCGGATTCGATCGCGGCACTAGCCGTCCCCAAGAGCGCAACTGCCAATCTGGTGAAGACGCCGGGTGGTGCCTTGAACCAGTTTCGCTCGATTTTCCTCACGTTCGCCCCCGAATTGATCTCTGATTTCTATCAGCACTATCAGGTTCCTTCCAAAGGCGAACTAGATGAGGGCTGCTCTGAAATCACCATCGACCCCGACTTCTCCCAAACCCTGGATTACTGCATTCGAGCCATTGAAACTGACCAGGTGGGCGATCGGCAGCTGCACAATCGACTGTTGGGTGTGCTTCTAGCCATGGAAGCAAGGGGCGTGGTGTTCGCGCGGCCTTCGGTTACGGCCATTGGGGATCGCCTCAAGGAGCTTATTTCCAGTGCGCCAGACAAACGATGGACAGCCGTCGAAGCCAGTCGCGCCTTGGCGTTAAGTGAGGCTTCGTTTCGCCGGCGACTGGCGGAGGAGGGGCTTAACTTCTCTGGCATGCTCAGAGAAATTCGCATGCACCATGCCATGCTGCTGCTCCAGACCACCACATTCAGTGTCACACAGATCTCCGATGCCTGTGGCTACAATGCTGTCTCGCGGTTCTCGGCACGATTCAAAGACCGCTTTGGATGCTCGCCAGGTAGTGTTCGTTAAGCACGGTCGTCCGCGCTCCTGTTTAACCCCCTCCGCTACACGCAGCGACTGGTGCCCGCAACCTGCGGGTGAGCGCTGTTCTGTCCAATCTTCCCAACGCTGAAAGGCTCTGCGCCGCTGCTTGTAGCACACCCCGCGTTCGAGCCAACTTGATTGTTGATGGAATGCGCAATGAACTGCTGATCGCAGAGTCAACTATCTAAAAAGTCGGTGGCTATGCGTAGTAATTTGCGCTTTTTACGGTGCTTTGTTGAATGGATGATGTCTGGAGATTCCTAACTCAACCTGGAGAACAGACATGATCGAGCTGCGCCCATTTAAAGAACTTGGCGGCGCTCACCACGGTTGGCTGAACGCGAAACACCACTTTTCTTTCGCAGGTTATTACGATCCAGATCGAATGAACTGGGGTCGTCTGCGCGTCTGGAACGACGACACGATCGCACCGCAGTCGGGCTTTGCTCCACACCCTCATAACGACATGGAAATTATCACCTACGTCCGCCAGGGAGCGATCACCCATCAGGACAATCTGGGTAACAAGGGGCGCACCGTCGCCGGCGACGTTCAGGTCATGAGCGCTGGTACCGGTATCGCGCACAGCGAATACAACCACGAACCTGGCGTTACCAAAATCTTCCAGATTTGGATTCAACCTGATCACACTGGCTTGCCGCCCTCCTGGGGCACCCGTCCGTTTCCCAGCGGCGCTTCCGCCGGGCGTTTCGTGACTCTGGCCAGCGGGCTGGAAGGGGACGAAGAGGCGTTGCCAATTCGCTGCAAGGCTCGCCTTGTGGCGGCAACGTTGGAAGAGGGGCAGGGTACCAGCTACGTGATCGAAAACCGCCGTAAAGCCTACCTGGTGGTTGCGCGGGGTAGTATTCAGGTGAACGGGAAGACCCTGAACGCAGGAGATGGCGCGGCCGTTAAAGACGAGACCTTGCTGGATTTCAAGGCCTTCGAGCAGAGCGAAATCGTGATGGTGGACGTCGCCTGAGGCAGGAATTTCACGCGTAGGTTCAACATCAGGTAACACAAGTCCGTTTCAATGACAGAGGTTCCAACATGGGTTGGCTCAGCGATTTATTAGCCAAGGTTGTTGGCAGTGATTCCCACGCTCCACACAAAGAGGAAGTAAAGATGGCAAAGGTACTGGTGCTTTATCATTCCATGTACGGTCATATCGAGACCATGGCCCATCAAGTCGCCGAAGGAGCACGTAAAGTGCCGGGCGTAGAGGTCACCATCAAGCGTGTACCGGAAACTATGGATCCGGAAGCCTTCAAAGCCGCTCACGGCAAAGTCGACCAGCAAGCCGCGGTTGCGAGCCCGGACGAGCTGGGTAACTACGACGCCATCATCTTCGGCACCCCAACTCGCTTCGGCAACATGTCGGGCCAGATGCGCAACTTCCTGGATCAGACGGGTGGTCTGTGGGCAAAAGGCGCCCTGGTAGGCAAAGTCGCCAGCGTGTTCACCTCCACCGGTACCGGTGGTGGCCAGGAAATGACTATTGCGTCCACTTGGACGACCCTGGCTCACCACGGCATGATCATCGTGCCGCTGGGCTACAGCACTCCAGCGCTGTTCGATGTGTCTCAAGTCGGTGGCGGTACTCCTTATGGTGCTTCGACCATCGCTGGTGGCGACGGCTCGCGCCAGCCTGACTCACGGGAACTGGAGATCGCTCGTCATCAAGGCGAATATGTTGCCAAGTTCGCAGCCAAACTCGCGAATGCCTAAGGCTTGATGCAGTAATAGGTCGTGTCTACTTGTCGTGTCTACTTGATGAATGTCTCCGACACGGCCGGAAGTACGAGCGCTACTGGGTTCGTTCAATAGCGTCGGTGCTCATAGGGCAATCCTGTAACGTCGGCCCACTCCAAGCGACGCATAGGCTTCACAAGAGCCGATACTCAACAGTGCCGCGGGCTTACCGGCCCGCCGTGCACTGGAATGCTTTGATTCACGAAAGTCGAAGCTGTGGACAGTAGCTATACCACTGCAAGTACCTCGAGTATGCGCTGGAGCTTGGCCAACGATGCTCCAGAGAGACGCCCACTCACGTGGGCGTTTCCTTTCGCCAGTGTGATTGCTCAACTTCCCAGAGCAAATGGCTCATCACGCAACGGGTGCACCTGCGGCGTCAGGAGCTCAAAGGCAATCCCCGCAGCGTGTAGGGATCGTTTAGCTTCCTGGAGTTGCTCCCTGAACGCACCGCCGTCCTGCATGACGGCAAGTATCGCTTGGTCAGGCCGTACAATCAGCGCTAGTGCCACCAGTTTCTGAATATCCACTTCCCTCAAGCTGCGCCACGACGATTTCACCTCACAGAGGATGGCGCTGCCATCAACGATGGCGAGCAAGTCTGCTTCATGAGCAGGATTGACTTCATCCAATCGCGCTCCAAAACAGCTGGGGCCAACGTACATGAAGGATGACCGAGCCCTTCTCCGCAGCGCAGAAAGCACCCAGATCACTGACAGCACGCTCCGCGACCTGAGACTTTCAATGAGAAACTCGTTGGGGCGAAAGTGCCAGGGGATGTCCACCGGCAGCTCTGTATTCGCTTGGCAGACCTCACAGCTGAGGATGCCTGTTAACGCCTGAAAGTCCGTCCAGTTACGGTGCTGACAGCTTCGGCACGTCCAAGCAGTGCCTTGGAACAACATCCGGTGCTGCCGCATCATGGCTAGAGTCTCATTAATCGCATGCTGCTCGCGTTTATCCTCTTCACCGCGCTCCTGCTCGGTTAAATGCCGAAGCTGCTCAGCGTTCCTCGACCAGTACTCATCCCGATAGGATTTCCAGTTCTTCTGTAGCTGTTCAAGTGACAGGTGCATCTTGGGTGTCTTGATGGATTTGGCTGCTTTGACGATCAACTCCGCGAGGGCCCCACTTTCGTTTTCGGCTTGTAGATCAAATATCGGGTGCCCTCTCGCGTGCTTAACCAACCAGTTGGCTGTCCCTTGAATATCCGCATCGGCGAGATTCGGGGCACCGCCTAGGCTTGCAAAAATGTTTTGCAGGAAGGAATGCAGAAGCAGGCTCTCCGCGCCCTCAAGACCTCCAGTCATTCCGAGCACGCCAGTCAAATGAGGCGATTCGTTGGAGGGTCTCATCCAGGCAAATTTCGGGCTGGGAGAGGGTGGATCATTGGGTTTACGAGAGCGATAGCCGAAGCCCATGCAGAACGTTTGACTGATGGCGTGATCGATTGTCGGTACCGACACCGACTCAAGCACTTGGTCTCGGCCGGCAAATGCGCTCAGATCGCCATGACGGGATGTGCGCGGGGATAAGCCAACCTGACCCAAGTAGCGTTTTGAATAGGTCGGCCCAAACGCCTGCGAAACGCGCCAACGCTTGGGTAGCATCCACCTGCCGGTATCACCGAATCGAAGTGAGTCCCGGCTGTATTCCAAGCTTAAATCCAATGCCCAGAGTCCTAGCGTGAATAGCTGCGCACTCGGTGCATCGTCCAGGTGCTCAGGCTGGAGTGCCGGCGGCCGCGCTGTTGGCGGCACCCATCTGAACTCTTTGCCCTGTTTCGCTTTGAATAGGCCCTCTGCGGCCTGGGTCAGGTCTTGAGCTTGCTTCAGTGACTGGTAATGCGGGATGACATGCCCGCCTGGGACGACCTCGGTACGACCTGTTGCACTCCACACCTTGGCGCCGCGAAGCAATGCAACAACCTGATTGAGTTCGTCCTGAGAGTGAGACGCTGACCGTACATAGAGGTTGGCCTGCCCACCATTTCCATCAGTAACATGGTTGTGGGTATTCAACAGGTGCACGAGATGGCTCAAGGCATCCGCGTCTGACAACATATCCAGGGTTATCCTGAAGCAGCAAAGGTCAGCATCGAGCCAACTAGGTGTCAAAAGGCGGGCATTCCAGAACATCAGCCGGTCTTCAAAGGAGTCACCCAGCACCAGGTTGAAACCTGTGCTCCACCTCTGGTCGCGGACTTCAAAGCGAGGCGCGTAGATGGCCGACAGGATGCTCATGGTTGTCGCTCGACGATTGGAACACTCCCTCAAAGCCGCCATGCCGGAAGGGATGCGTTCGATGTCCCGCGGCACCGCGTAGTCTTTCCTTTCAAAGTCCTCATCGGAAACAATTGTTAGCAAGCTGGCGATGGATCTTGCATCGTTGGGGTACATCGCTGTAACAGCGCTCGCGTGGTAGGTGCCAAAATTATCCCCAACGAAGCGACAAGGATCGCCAATGCGCCAGGTATCGATAACTTTTAGCCTGGCGCCCCCTGTCGAGGGACTATGACGTCCTAGTCGAAAAATCGTCGACATCGCAGACAATGCAGAAAATGGATAGGTCGGTCTAAATGATCTCAAACCGATATTTTGAGCGTCTCGAAGCCGATGAAGCAGGTAATTAGCTGGCGCCACGCGCTCATGAAGATCGAGGACTGACGTGTCGCTTAGCTCAACGTACGAGTAGACAACATCAGGGTCATATGACTCTAGCCAAGGCCAATAATCAGCCATAACCGCACCGTCGGCGCAGGGAATGATTAGGCTGAAGCGCCCGCCCCAGCGTGCGTAGCAGTCGGCGAATATCCCATCGAGCATGAGGTCGGCGTGTTCGCCTGGCTCCACCAAGTAGGCGATCCGAATAGGTCGTGTTCTTGCAAGCCCCGTCAGCTCTTCAATGATTTGAGGCATGCGACTCTCTCCGTTGTCACATCATATGTTCTGGGAAAGGAGGCAGAAGCGCGGTAAAGCCTGCTCCTAGCATCAGTAGCGAAGGAGCTTAGTTGAGTGATCGGGTTTAGGCCGCCAAGCATCGCTCCGTGCAGCGAGCCGAAAGGCTATTTAGAGAGCAATCAATTGGATGCTAGACCGAGGGTTTGTCATGACGTCTACTGACCGATTGCTAACGTGGAACCGTGGTTGGAGAGTTTTTCAGGGGACGGTGATGTGCCGGATCTGCAGGGCAGAGCAGGTGGAGACAGATCGGGGTAGTGACTTTGTGCATGCATCGGGGTGCCCAAGAGCGGAGCTTCGTTGCCAACCATGGCAGGAGCTTGATGAGATCACTGCGGCGCTGCGCCGGGATCAAGAATGAAAAAGGGGCCAAAAGGCCCCTTAGGATTTGCAGTTGCTGATTCCCTCAGGAGCAGCTCAAGGTCAATGCGACTGGTGAGGTTGAAGACCGTGATGGGTAAGAGAGCGGAACCCGACGGCAAAAACCAACAGCGCCAACCCAGAACATCCAAGCATCATTCCCGTCATCGCGTGAGCCGAGTGGCCGTCATAAAAGTGTCCAACCAGGAAGCTTGAGAGAGCTCCACCGGCCATTTGGATGGCACGAAGCAATGCCGCCCCCGAGCCGGCAATATGCCCCAGGTCTTCCAGGGAGGTGTGAGTGGTGTTGGGCATCACCAGTCCGGTGCAAATGTTGCTCAAGACGACCAGGCTGGCCAAGCCTACAAGCGGCGCCTGTACCAGCGACGAGAAAAGTACCAAACCTACGCTGCAGCCCAGACTCACCAGAAGGCTTAATCCGATGACCCGGACTTCACTCCAGCCAGCGTGAACCAGACGATTGTTAAGCCAAGAGCCCAGCAGTGTGCCCAAGGCCGTTACCGCAAATAGCACAGCAAACCCTTTGCTGCTCATGCCGAGACCTTCCATGAAGACCAGGGGGGAGGCGGTGATGTACGCAAACATCCCGGCAAAATTCAGAGCCAAGATGAGCGCGGATATTACGAAACGCTTGTTGCGCAAGACTTGGCGGTAGGTCGATACCAACGGTTGATGGCGACGCGCCTCAATCGGGTGAGACTCCTTCAGCGACAGTTTTGCACTGCCCAACAGGATGATACCTGCCAGCCCTAGCGCACCGTAAATCGCCCGCCAATCACTGAGGGCCAGGATTCCTGCGCCGATCAGGGGAGCGAGCAGTGGGGCGACGTTGTTGATGGCTACAAGCGTGCTTTGTAGCGAACGTCCCTCTTTGCCAGAAAATGCATCGCGCACAATCGCAATTGGCATGGCAGCAGCCGCACCTGCAGCGGCTCCCTGCACCAGTCGGCTGACGAGTAGTACGGGCATCGATGGGGAGAATGCACAGACCAGGCCCGCCAGGGTGAAGAGGGCAAGGCCACTAAACAGAATTGGGCGCCGCCCGATCCGGTCGGACATAGGGCCAAAAAGAAGTGGGCCCAATACAAATCCCAGGATGAACAAGCTAATGGATTGAGCGGCCGCCGAGGAAGTGCTCTCCAGCGCCTGACCGACCTGACTTATGGCAGGAAGGGCCATATCGATGGATAAAGGGGGCAGGGCTGTGCAGGCCCCCAAAAGGAGTATGTAACGCCATGGAGCGTGATTGGCTGTCATGATGAGGGCCTGTAGGCGGGAATTAGTGCAAGCATTGGGCGAGCAGCATTTCTGATCGCTCGTAGATTTCTTCGTCGATTGCGTCCCGAACGTCCAGCAAGGGCAGGCCCTCGTATGGAGGTAGCAGCGAAATACCATAGGCCTCGATATGTTTGATCGACTTGGCGCCAACGCCGATCAGTCTGTAGGCCCAGCAATAGTGCGAATGACAAGGCATGAACCTGATCTTGCGGGCTTCAAGTTGTTGCTTGAGCAAATCAGCATCAACGATGACAACCTTCGCCGCCATGACCTCGTTGACGACGCGTTCAAGGCGCGCCCAGATGGCTTCTTGTTGAGACTTGTTGTAACTGTTCCACTCAACGATTTCGTCGTGATAGCGGTTGCAGCCTCGACACACTCGGTCGCCATAGACGGTCGAACAGCGCCCAATGCAAGGCGTGTTGATTACTAGGTTTCGCATGGGTGAATCTCAGTAGAGGGCGCAGCGTGCTGCCGTCTGGCGGTTTCCTCGCTCCACGGGCTGCGACACCGTGGGAAACGCCTATCATGATAAACAATCGGATCAATCAATATTAAATCAGAAAAATTGGTAAAAAATATCTGTTAAATCGATTTTTTGAAGTCAAGCAGTGGAGTACCCGTGCGCTGGCAGGTTAACCGCCTACGCTCCTGCAGGATCTATCGAATTATCAGATGCTACCGACCGCATTTTTTGACTACTCCACAGTGAAAGCCGAGTCGGATAATTGCGATCAATTGTCATCCACGACAATTCTTCGAGGCGGGATCTTTGATCTACCTGGCGTGCAACGTCACGCGCTGTAGTGCCTCGCTTTATTCAACTTACGCAAGGATGCGCGTCGAAGGGACGGCTTGCGTTCGCCATGCCGGTACGATGTGCTTCGTTCGACTCACTAAAGATGACATAACCATGAGCCACGACCAAATCATTGAGCAATTGATTCGCAACTTGGAAAACGAGCGTTACGACGCCATTCTCGAGGGGGATTTCGACAAATTCGCCGCCATGGCTCACCCGGACTTGGTCTACACCCACTCCAATGGAGTCGTAGACACGTTAGACAGTTATCTGACCAAGTGCCGTGACGGTTACTACGTCTACCACGAGCTGGAGCATCCGATTGATGAAATCCGGATCGTGGGTGACGTTGCCCTTGTGTTCGGTGAGATGAATGGCAGCATCACCTCAGGTGGTGTCGGCAAAGCGCTGAAGAACAAGTGCCTGGCCGTATGGGTCAGGGAGTTTGGGCACTGGAAGCTCAGCGCATACCAGCCCACCCCCTTCAAATAATGCCAATTTTTCCGGCGATGCAGGCGCCGGCCTTCCTAAAACTGGGAAGCATCCCCTTACTTTACTTCGGCGCGGAGCTTGCCTCGCCCAGGCGCTTGGACAAGTACTCAATCAACACGCGCACCCGTTGTGGCATGTAGCGAGTACTCGGCAGCACGGAATAGATACCTAGTGGAGTCGGCTCGAACCCCTCAAGAATGACCTGCAGCTGGCCCGATTCGATGTAGTCCTCCAGGATAAAGTCAGGCTGCACTGTGATTCCAAGTCCATTGATTGCGGCATGAGCAAGCGCATCGCCATTGTTCGCTTGCAATCGGAAAGGCGGGTAGAACGATTCCCCCTCGCCGTTGACTGAGTACGTCCATGGCCGGTTGTTCACCTGTGGCGAATATCCAAGACAAGCATGACGAATGAGCTCGCCCGGGTGCTCAGGGGTTCCATGCTCCTCAAGGTAGGCGGGCGATGCCGCGGTGATTAATCGGCATTCGCCCAGCTTGCGTACGATCGCACCGGGATCTAGCAGGTTCGTGATCCGTATCGAAAGGTCAATGCCTTCCTCGGCAAGGTTCAACGTGCGATCGCTGAAATCCAGAGCCAATTTGATTTCGGGATAGAGGTGACAGAAGTCATTCAAGACCGGAACCAATCGCCGCAATCCAAAACTCAGCGGCAGGCTGATTCTCAAGCGCCCCCGCGGGGTGCTGCGCTCGGCCATCAGACCGGATTCTGCTTCTTCAAGCAATCCCAGGATCTCTCGACATTTCTCAAGGTACACATGTCCTGCAGACGTCAGGGACACGTGCCGAGTTGTGCGCACCATCAGCTTGACCCCCAGGTAGGTTTCAAGCGAGGCGATCTGACGGGTCACCATCGAGCGAGCAACGCCCAGCTGATTCGCTGCCGCCGAGAAACTGCCCAGTTCGGCCACCCTCACAAACATGTTCATTGCATCGATGCGATTCATTGTTGACCTTTTGGTGAACAGACATTTCTATATTGTCTACTTTTTCGCATCAATGTAAATCGTTAAAGTGCACCCCATCGACAGATGTAATGACTCGTACCACAGGGAACGATGACCGTGAGCCGCCAATACACTAAAACCGCAAAAACGCTGCACTGGACAATCGCAATCCTGATTTTTGGGCTGCTTGGCCTGGGCTTCTACATGCATAGCCTCCCTATTTCGCCAGCCAAGTTGAAGTACTACTCCTGGCACAAATGGGCAGGTGTGACAACGTTCCTGTTGGCAGTTATTCGCCTGTTGTGGCGCTCCGGACATGCAGCACCGGCATTGCCTGAAAGCATGCCATCGGCGCATCGACTGGCCGCCCACGTAGGACACTTCGTGCTCTACGTACTGATGTTCGCAATCCCGCTGTCTGGTTGGGTGATGAGTTCGGCAAAAGGGTTCCAAACCGTTTGGTTTGGCGTTTTACCACTGCCGAATCTGGTGGGACGCGACAAAGCGCTGGGTGACCTGCTGTTGAACGTCCACCTCGCTCTGAATATCACCCTGATTGTTGTTTTGCTGGGCCACGTTGCTGCAGCACTGAAACACCACTTTATTGATCGCGACGACATCCTGACTCGGATGCTTCCACGCCTGACTACCCGTCATTGAGAGAGAACAACACCATGAAATCGCTTGCCCTTGCAATCGCCCTGCTGACAGCGGGCACCAGTTCGGCTTTCGCTGCCGAATACACTGAACTCCAAGCTGACAAAAGCAACGTAGCGTTTACCTATCAGCAAATGGGCGTCTCCATGGACGGCCATTTCAAGAAAATGTCCGGTCAAGTGAGCTTCGACCCGGCTCACCCGGAAAGCGCCAAGGCATCGCTGGACATTGACCTGGCCAGCGTGGATACCGGCTCGCCGGAGAATGATGACGAAGTTGTTGGCAAGTCCTGGTTCAACACTGCGTCGTTCCCGAAAGGCCATTTCGAGCTGACCAGCTTGACGCCCAAGGGCGGTAACAAATACGACGTCGCCGGCAAGCTGAGCATCAAAGGCATCAGCAAAGACGTAGTGGCTCCTGCCACGTTCACCGAGCAAGGCAACACCGGTGTCTTTGAGGGCACCTTCGTGCTCAAGCGCGGCGATTACTCGATCGGCGAAGGTGAATGGTCGTCTTTCGACGTCGTTGCTAACGAGATCAACATCAAAGTACGCATTACTGCAACCACCAAGTAAACATCAGCCAACCCTGATTTTCTTATAGCATCCGAGGAGTTACCTACATGAAAGCCCTGACCAAACTGACCGCCGCTCTGCTGATCGCCGGTGCCGCTACCGTTTCCGCGACCTCCGCCATGGCCGCTCCGGAAACCTTCGTCATCGACAACTCGCACACCTTCGAGCGCTTCTCGTACAGCCACTTCGGCATGTCGACTCAGCTGAGCAAGTTCAACAAAACCACCGGTACTGTCATCGTTGATAACGCTGCCAAGACCGCTAAGGTCGACATCACCATCGACACCACTTCGGTCGACACTGGTTTTGAAGTATTCAACGGCCACATCCAGGGCCCTGACTTCCTCGATACCGCTAAATTCCCAACTGCCACCTTCAAGGGTGACAAGGTTCACTTCAAAGGTGACACCCCGATTTCGATCGATGGTCAGCTGACCATCAAAGGCGTGACCAAGCCAGTGACCCTGAAGATCACCCACTACGTCGCTATGCAGCACCCAATGCTGAAGAAAGACGCTATCGGTGCTGACGCTGAAGTGGTCATCAAGCGTAGCGACTTCGGCGCCAGCAAATACGTCCCATACGTTGGCGATGACGTCACCATCACCGTTTCCCTGGAAGCGGTTGCCAAGTAAGGCATTTTTCGATGCTTTCGCGTACTCCTCCAGCCAGGGGTACGCTTCGCGCCAGCTAGACTCGCTCTAGCTGGCGTTGCCGTATCTATAACAATAACGAAATCGGAGGTGCCTTATGGATCGCCTACTGAGCATCGAGGCGTTCGTCCGGGTTGCTGAGACCGGCAATTTCGCTCGCGCTGCAGAGCAATTGGGTGTCACTCGCTCAGTGATCAGCCATCGTATTCAGCAACTGGAAACGTTCATCAATGCCCCCTTGTTTCACCGTAGTACCCGGCATGTACGCCTTTCGGAAATAGGGGAAACCTACTATCGCGAATGCGCCGATATGGTCGCCGGTTTCAATTCGCTGACCGAGCAAATGCGCGATCTGCGCGCCAAACCCGTGGGTAAGCTGCGTGTCCAGATGCTCCCTGGGTTTGCCATTCACCATTTCGGTCGTCTGTTAGCCGAGTTCACTGAGCTCTACCCCGATATTGAAGTGGACGTGATCGTCAATGATCGCGTGGTCGACCCCATCGAAGAGGGTTTCGACATAGCCTTCCAGATGTTTGCCCCTCAAGCAGAAGCGTTGATCGAGCGTAAATTGTTCAGTGTCCGGAGGCTGTTCATGGCGACGCCGGATTATTTGGCCAGGCACCCGACACCCCGTACGCCCGAAGACCTCCTTAACCACCGTATCGCGCTCTACGAGGGGTATCCCACGCGCAATCGCTGGCATTTCCACCACGGTACCGAAATCATCGAACTGAGCCTGCCAGGCCATATCCGTTCAAATTCCGTCCACTTGCTGCGTGACTTCGCCCTGACAGGGAATGCCCTGGTTTGCCTACCGACACTGGTAGCCAGTGACGACCTGCAAAGTGGAAAACTGGTGCCCTTACTCACCGAGTACCCGCTTTCAGCCTTTAGTTTTTCTGCCGTGTTTCCTGCCACGCAGCGCGGGGCGCTTAAGGTGCGGAGCCTGATCGACTTTCTCGTGAATCGTCTTACAGACGTGCCAGACTGGGATCGCCCGCTGCTCGAAAAAGGCTGGATTCGCTAAGCCATCAGTAGCGATTGAGGTGATCAGCCCCCTCTATATCGTGCTATCTGGTTTGTTCGTGTTCTGCAAACACTGAGGTCGGTGCTTGTGGGATTGTTGCGAGGGCCTTACGCACTTACCTTGTAACCAACGACTACAACAACAAAGGTATACCGACATGAGTGCCGCATTCCGTACTGTCTTCGGTTCCCTGGCGAATTATCGTAAGGGCACCATCGAGCTGGTGAAAGGCCAGGCCAGCCACTATGCGTTTTCGAACATATTCGAAGTCGCCGACAAATCTCAGCCGTACGAGAAAGTCGTGGTTGGCTTGAACCTCGGATATGTCATCGAAGTGTTGCGTGCAGAAGGGCGGTCGCCCTGGTACCACTGTGCTCACGACGAATTCGCCATCTGCATGGATGGTGAAGTTCGCATCGACTTCCTGAAGCTTGACCAGCCCCTCAAAGAAGGCGAGGGCACCCAACTCGCCGGCGAACAACCCAAGGGTCGCCCGATGGGTTATGTGATCTTGCGCCGCGGCCATCAGGCGCTGCTGCCTGCCGGCTGTTCGTACCGTTTTGAAAGTCCCCGTCCTGGCGTGCTGCTGCAGCAGACCATCCAAGGCCCGTTGTCCGTCGAGAAATGGGCTGAGATTTGCATCAAGTAAGCATCCCGACCTGAACAAGAATAAGGAGACCTTTTTAATGGCCATGCTCGAAACTGCTGAATTGCCCCCTATCGTTCCCTTTGATGATGTCGAAGCCAGCGCACCTCATGAGGTGACTGGGTATCGCGCCTTCACCCTGGGTGCGTTCCAGATTTCCCGCGACGAGTACTTCGCGCGCATTGAGTGGCCTGCCAAAGGGCAGACACGCTCGCACCTGATTCCTGCCGATGCCTTCTTGCGTGCGCTGATGCGCGACGTTGCATGGGGCTTCTTCTACGGCTGGGTCAACTTCGACTCCGTGATCGGCACCCACAACCACTACGGCAAGGTGGACATGTACGCGGGCACCTTCAACGGTGTACTGCGTGAAGCAGGGGTGGATTACATCGAACAGTTTGAAACGCCAAAAATCATGGCAACGTTCAAGGCTATCCTGCGCGACTGGACAAACGAAGGTTTCGACCCGTTCGCCGCTCCCGAGGAGACGGGCTCTGCGTTTGGCCGCAAACATGGTGACAACCTGGAAGCGATCGAACGATTCCGCATCGCGACCAAAAGAATGCCTGGTCTTCCAGACGACTCGCCACTACGCAATGACCTTCCAGTAAACCGGCAATTTGCAGACGTTCCCCAGGATGAGCCGGAAGTGCATGTGGCTGATGGTTTCGAGGGCGAACTGCATGCCATCAACCTGTTCAAATACCTGTCGCGATCGGACGTTACCTGGAACCCATCGGTCAGCTCGGTGTGCAAGGCAAGCTTGTTCTGCCCTACCACCGAAGAATTCATCCTTCCAGTCTTCCATGGCAATGACCGTGTCGAATGGTTCTTGCAGATGTCGGATGAAATCATTTGGGACGTCGGCGATAAGGACGATGGTACGCCTCGCGCTCGGCTGACCATGCGTGCAGGTGATATCGCGGCGATGCCGGCGGACATTCGCCACCAAGGCTACTCCACGAAGCGCTCCATGCTCTTGGTGTGGGAAAACGCCACTCCGAACCTGCCACAGCGCTACGAAAGCGGCGAACTCAAGCCGTATCCAGTGGATTTCTAAGCCTCGCGCCGCGGCGCCAGCACTAACTTCTGTATTTAAACTCACGCCGCCTTTCCGAGGCGGTGTAGGGAGACGTTCGTCATGCAAAATCAACTCTTCATCAACGGTCAGTTCGTCCCGGCACTCAAGGGCGGTCAGATCGAAGTGTTGTCCCCCAACGATGGCTCGCTGATTACCTGCATCTCGGCTGCAGAAGCCGAGGACGTGGATGTGGCCGTTGCTGCCGCCAAAAAGGCCTTCCCTGCCTGGTCTGCCCTGTCAGGCGCAGACCGCGGCCGACTTCTGCTCAAGCTTGCCGATGCCATTGAGGCCAATGCCGAAGAGCTGGCGCAGCTCGAGTCTCTGGATACCGGTCACCCGATTCGTGATTCTCGGAACCTCGACGTGCCGCGCACTGCCGCGTGCTTTCGCTACTTCGGTGGTATCGCCGACAAAATCGAAGGTTCGGTTATTCCAGTGGAAGCGGGCTTCCTGAACTATGTGCAGCGCAAGCCGATTGGCGTGGTAGGGCAAATTGTGCCTTGGAATTTCCCGCTGATGTTCACCAGCTGGAAAATGGGGCCTGCATTGGCCGCCGGGAATACCGTGGTCATCAAGCCGTCCGAAATCACACCTTTGTCGACACTGCGAATTGCTGAGCTGATGAAGGAAGTCGGCTTCCCCGATGGCGTGGTGAACGTGGTGCCCGGCTATGGCAACACGGCTGGCCAGCGCCTGGCTGACCACCCGGATGTGGGCAAGATTTGTTTTACCGGCTCTACCGCGACTGGCCGGCGCATTGTCGAAGCCTCGAAAGGAAATCTTAAGCGCGTACAGCTGGAGCTGGGAGGTAAGGGCGCTAACATCGTCTTCGAAGACGCCAACATTGATGCCGCCGTGAACGGCGCTGCCTGGGCGATTTTCCATAACCAGGGCCAAGCCTGCATCGCAGGGTCGCGCTTGGTGCTGCACGAAAGCATTGCGGATCAGTTCCTGGAGAAGTTCACGAAGCTGGCTGAGTCCATTCGTCTGGGTAACCCGCTCGATCCCGACACCGAGATGGGCCCACTGACCTCAGCGCTGCACCGCGATCGTGTATTGTCGTACGTGGCGATCGCGAAAGAGCAGGGCGGTCGCATCATCACCGGTGGCAAGGCGCCTACAGCCCCAGGGCTTGCCGATGGTTATTACGTCGAGCCAACTATCGTCGAAGCACAGCCTCATCACCGGGTTGCCCAGGAGGAAGTGTTTGGGCCATTCGTGACCGTGTTGCGCTTCTCTACTGATGAACAGGCACTCGAGATTGCGAATGGTACCGAGTATGGGCTGGGCAGTGGGCTGTGGACGCGCGACCTGCAACGCGCGCATGGCATGGCCTCCAAAATCCGGGCTGGCATGTGCTGGATCAACTGCTACAAACGGGTAAGCCCGGGTAGCCCTTTCGGTGGGGTAGGTCAATCCGGCTACGGCCGTGAGATGGGCTTCGAGGCGATCCATGACTACACCGAGGCGCACTCGGTATGGGTGAACGTCGACGCCCAGATTCCCCCGCACTTCAAACGCTGAGGTACGCCATGAAATCGTTTGTCTATCAGGGTACCCCCAGCAGGGTCGTGTTCGGTACCGATACACTGGCAAAGCTTGAGGAGGAAATCGACCTGCTCGGTGCACGCCGTGCGCTGATTCTGACCACCCCAGAGCAGCAGGCATTGGGAGAGCGGGTTGCCCACTTACTCGGTGCTCGCAGCGCAGGCGCCTATCCAAATGCCGTGATGCACGTGCCTCTGGAGGTAGCACAGGCTGCTCGTGAAGAGGCGTCCCGTCTGGGTGCAGACTGCTGCGTTGCCATCGGTGGGGGTTCGACCATAGGCCTTGGCAAAGCAATCGCGCTGGACTCCGGCCTACCTATCCTGGCGATCCCAACCACCTACGCGGGCTCGGAAATGACCCCCATCTGGGGGCTGACTGAAAACCGTCTGAAAAAAACCGGGCGCGATATCTGCGTCCTGCCAAAAACCGTGATCTACGATCCGCGGCTGACCTATAGCCTTCCGGCAGAGATCTCGGCTTGCTCCGGAATGAACGCTATGGCCCATGCCGTGGAGGCACTGTACGCGCAGGACGCTAACCCCATCGTCAGTTTGATGGCAGAGGAATCCATCCGCGCATTGGCGCAGTCGCTCCCGGCAATTGTGGTCAATCCTTCAGACGAAAAAGCACGGGAAGAAGCGCAGTACGGCGCATGGCTTGCCGGTATTTGCCTGGGTTCCGTGGGTATGGCGATCCATCACAAGCTGTGCCATACCCTTGGCGGCACGTTTAACCTGCCCCATGCCCAGGCGCACGCGATCGTTCTTCCCCATGCGGCGCATTACAACCGCGTCGCTGCAGGGGAGCCGCTCACACGCGCCGCGAAAGCATTGGGTGGTGAGAGTGCTGAGGACATTGGCAGCCTGTTATTTGCTTTGAACAAGCGACTGGGAATTCCGTTGGCGCTAGAAGCGATTGGTTTCCCAGCCGATGGCCCCGCGCAAGCAGCTCGCATTGCCTGCGCAAGCCCGTACTACAACCCACGGCCATTTGAGCAAGAGCCGATTGAGACCCTCCTTGAGCGAGCCCGCCAAGGCCTGCTCCCAGCCTGAATGTGCGAGAGCTAGTCCTGGTCGGAAACACGACCAGGTCTTAGCTGCACGCAGAGCGAGAACAATAATGACAACACGCCAAGCTGAATCCCTCATCACGGCTAAAGCCATCGCCAGTTTTGAGGCAACCCCTGACGAACGCCTCCGCCATATCGTTCAGGCACTTGTTCGCCACCTCCACGCGTTTGCTCAGGAAGTCGAGCTCACTGAGCAGGAATGGTTTGAAGGTATTCGCTTCCTTACGGCCACCGGCCAGAAATGCGATGGGCTGGTTCGCCAGGAATTCATCCTGCTTTCTGATGTAACAGGCTTGTCGATGCTGGTTGATGCCATCAACCACCGCGCTGGTGGAGGAGCCACAGAAAGTACCGTGTTTGGGCCTTTCTACATTGAAGGTATGCCTGAACGTGGCTATGGAGAAAACATGGCGTACACGTCCGGACAACCCGCCTTGATAACGGGGCGAGTGCTCGACTGCCAAGGTCAACCCATCTCCCATGCTGTGCTCGATATTTGGCAAACCGCAGCCAATGGCATGTATTCGGGACAGGATGTCGACCAGCCTATCGGCAACCTCCGCGGACGCTATCGCACAGATGCACAAGGGCGTTACGCCATCCGTACCATCTTGCCAGTCAGCTATTCGATTCCCACGGATGGGCCGGTTGGGCAACTGTTGGATGCCACTGGCCGACACCCTTGGCGGCCGGCGCATTTGCATTTCATGATAAAGGCCGAGGGCTACCGTACCTTGGTGACTCACCTGTTCAATGACGGTGATCCGTATTTGGATTCGGACGCGGTGTTCGGCGTGAAAGACTCGCTACGCGTTGCATACAAGCCTTACGAGGCCGATCATCCGCTGACCGCGGAACTGGATATGGCGACAGGGTTCCAGCACGCCCGTTATGACTTTGTGCTGGAGCAGGCACCATCATGAATCAATATTTTGCGGTGTTTGCTACTGATAAAGCGGAACAACTGGTGATGCGCGAACAGATCAGGCCCGCGCATCGCGAGCACCTGCGTAACCCCGAACCACACCGTGTGGTGGTGAGACTGGGAGGGCCAACTCTGGATGATACGGACGGACGCATGAACGGTACGTTGCTGGTCGTGGAGGCGGCGTCGAGGGTAGAAGTCGAAGCATTCCTGGCGGACGATCCCTACGTCAAAGCAGGCATCTTTGAACGAATCGAAATCAGACCTTGGAGCTGGGGGCTGGGTAACCCGGAGCTGCGCCGATGATTAGGGACGTAAAGATACTTTGCTCACTAGAGGACATTCCCGACGGTGGCGCCAAAGCCCTGGACGTTGAAATCGCAGGCGTGCGCCAGGCACTGGTCGCGGTCAGGCGAGGAGAGCAGGCCTGGGTCTATCGCAACTGTTGTCCCCACTTTTCAGTCCCGCTGGATTTTCACCCTGGCGAGTTCTGCACGTATCGCCAGCAGATTCTTATGTGTGCTCATCACAGCGCCATGTTTCGATTTGAGGACGGTGTGTGCGTTGACGGGCCATGCGCCGGCGCTCGTCTGGAAAGGATTTCGTGCCGCCAGGAGGGTAGCGGCATCGTTTTGGGGGACGGTTGACCCAGCGGTTCTGACCTCCTGTTGAGATTGAATAAAGAAAATTCTGGCATAATAACGCGCGTTTATTGGACGGCAGCCGTGCCATGCGCCGTCCTGTTGTGTCTTAGCCAGAGGAGCCTGCAATGCCCGTCCAGCGCACTAAAACAGTCGTCGCTACTCGACGTTTTCTCCACAACCTGATGTGTGATGAACGAGTGCCGCTTGACGTACGTGATCAAGCTTGCGCGCTGCTTAAACACTACCCTACGGCGCGTAATGTGCTGACGATCGCCAAGCGTGAGGCTTACCTGCAGAGCGCTGTAGGTATTAGTGATATCTTGTTTTCAGTGGGGGACAGCGCCGATGAACAGGCGCTCAATCGACTGGTCGAACAGGATGAGCAAATCGGTTCGAATTGACTGGAAGTACAGGTTATTGGCGTTGATACTCTCCGGCCGCGTTGTTTGATCTCGATGGTCGATTTAGCACGTTGCATGTCGAGCAGGTTCCGGCACTTCCCTAAATGCCCCTCGTGCACGTCGTGCGAGAGATAGAGCGAGGCATCACATGTGTGACGCTATTCCGTGCATATCCCGCTCGTCCCAAGCAAGCCAATATCTTGGGATCACATCTCCCTCTCACAGCCCTCTAATAAACAGAGCCTGCCCGTTGTTTTTGGTGCCTTCAAAGAACAGGAATCCTTTCCGTGTGGACCAGGATGCACGCGCTTGGTAAGCGTCCGGCCAAGTAACCTACCGAACTCCAGCATTAAGGGCGATGGTGTCCGCGTATTTTTAAGCGGACGCGATCACCCTTATCGCCAGGATATCCATGCGCCAACGAAGCTCTTACCTCAAACCATTCAAAGCCCAAGTCGTCCAGGAATGCCTGCAATCCGGAGCGACGATTTCCGGCGTAGCCATCCATCACGGCATCAACTCCAACGTGATCCGCAAGTGGCTATCGACTTACCGTGATCAATAGCCTGCAACCTTGCCGGCTTTCGTTCCAATAAAAACGGCACCAAGGCGAGCAGCAGAAGAGATGGTGATCATCTCGCTGCTTCTAGGCGATAAATCCATCACCGTAAAGTGGCCAGCCTCGGATCCGAACGGCTGCGCGTGTTTCATTCGTGGCCTGGCCCAATGATTCGCGTCGATGCTATCTGGCTCGCCACCAGCCCATGGACATGCGCGCCGGCACCGCGACGGCACTGGCACGAGTGGTCGCAGTGTTCGATGCGGCGAAGCCGCACTGCGCTTACCCCTTTGCCAACCGCGGGGCTAACCGCACACGGCAAAGGATCTTGAAATGGATCTATTTACGCTACCCAATAAGGGAGTTCTCAACGTGGTCGGGCGTATTCCCACCATCGAGAGCTCGGACTTTATGTTAATTTCGGGGGTTCACTTGCTTCATCACTGCATGGATTGGGTCGAGAACAAGCCGCAATGTGGTATTCAGTCGTGGGGGCTGCACTCGTCTCATCGGACGCCGATATTCCCCCAAAGCTACTTGCCGAGTGAGGGCACTTGCAACAGTGCCCTCGGGCGTCCGGCTAGACCATTTACAAGGCAACTTCTTACGTAGTGAAGCAAGCATGGCGGGGCAACCCGCTCGCCTAGTTAGATCGCTGCGGGGCGGAGCTTGCGCTGCAATGCGAACAGCTGCCATCCAAACCGATTCTGAATTGTCCCCCAGATGCCCTGAGGCATCCACAGCATCATGCCTACGGCTACAACCCCCAGCAGGATCATGTAAATAGGCCCGTACCCCGACAGCGCCCCACGGAGCAGGAAGTACACAAGCGTACCGATCAAGGGGCCTTCCAAAGTACCGATGCCGCCAATGATTACGATGAAGATGACCACCGCCGTCCAATCCTGGAGGTTAAATGCAGCATCTGGGGAAATCCTGAGCTTTTGGAGGAAAAGCAAAGCCCCGATGACGCCCGTAAAAGCTGCGACGCCTACGTAGATAGCCAATTTAATGCGGGACGTGTCCACGCCAAGGCTACCGGCTGCGGCTTCAGAATCACGTACCGCCGTGAGCGCCAGGCCTTGGCGAGACCTCAGGGTCATAAAAATGGCCATAATGGCTGCAACCGCCAAGCCAACAGCGACGTAGTAGATTAACAGTTCTCGATTGGGTCCCAGTTGCTTGACAACGCCCACGGGTAGGCTCTGTCCCGAACCGCCACCCAGAAAGGTGGCTTGAGCTAAACCTAGGCGAAACACCTCCGCGACCACCCAGGTACCAATAGCGAAGTATGCCCCCTTTAGACGGAACACTACGAAAGCTGTCGGGATCGCCAGGAGGCCAGCCAGGACGCCCGCCGAGATAAGAGCAATAAGAGGGCTGATCCCGAGCTTGGACGCCAGGATGAACAGCAGGTAGCCCCCCAGGCCCACAAACGCCTGCTGCCCCACTGAGACCAATCCGGCATAGCCCGCCAAGAGGTTCCACATCTGTGCCAGTGCCAGGTAGCAGGCGAATTCAACGACCAGTCTCAAACCCGATCGCTCGGCCCAGAGAGGTGCGCTCAGGAGCACGGCCAGGCACAACGCGAATATGAGCAGTCCGACTTTGCTGCTCACGCTGGCGCGCTGAACCACATACGCCGAGCCGTTCGATTCGACGCCGTCGTGGGTGAAAGATTTGCTCATGATATTCATCAGTCCACACTCCGAGGGAACAGCCCGCGGGGCCGCACAACGAGAATCAGCAGAAACACCAAGTGTCCTGCCAGGATTTGCCAACCTGGGTCGATCTGGGCGCCGATGGCCTGTGCCACGCCCAGAATCACACCGCCCGCCAGCGTGCCCCACAGGCTACCGAGGCCCCCGATGATTACGGCCTCGAACCCATAGAGGAGCCGGGCAGGGCCAACGGTTGGGTCAAAGCTGGTGCGTATTGAAAGGAATACCGCCGCAATGGAGACAACCGCCATGGCTAGCGCCATCGCGAGGCCAAAGACATGGGCATTGTTGATCCCCATTAGGCGTGCTGTTTGTTGGTCGTCAGAGGTAGCACGAAAAGCTCTACCCAGTGATGTCCTGTAGAACAGAAGCTGCAACCCCCCTATGACCATCAAGGCGCTGCAAAACACCATCAATGGCATCACGCCCAGACTGAAACCGGCAACATTGATGCTGGCTACCTCCAGATCCCCTTGGGACAGTTTCTGGCTGTCGGCGCTGAAGAACTGGAGCAACGTATTCTGGACAATGATCGATAAGCCGAATGTCACCAGCAACGGCGGGAGGATGTCCTGGCCTAGGGTGCGATTGAGCAGCAACCGCTGCAGAACGTAGCCAAATGCAAACATCACCGGTACGACGATTGCCAGGCTAGCCAGGGCCGAGAAGCCCAGATGGTTCACCACGAGCAGCGCAAGGTACGCCGCAAGTACGATGAAGTCTCCGTGGGCGATGTTGACCAGGCGCATGACCCCGAACATGAGGGAGAGCCCCACGGCGAACATCGCATAGAGACCACCCAGGAGGATACCTTGGAGCAAAGTATTGACCCATTCCATAACTACACCCCGAAATACGCTGCTTTGATATGAGCCATGTCGACTTCGCCTGGCCGACCTGTCAGTGATACACGTCCTTCCTGGAAGCAGTAGAAGCGATCGCTCACACTGAGGGCCTGATTGATGTCCTGCTCGACGAGGATCACGGTGGTGCCATCCGCCTTGATGGACGGAAGGGCTGCGTAGATATCCTTGATGGTTGTAGGCGCAAGCCCCAGGCTGATCTCGTCGCACAGCAACAACCGCGGGTTGGACATCAAGGCCCGACCTATCGCCACCATCTGTTGCTGCCCTCCAGAGAGCGCAGTCCCAGGACGCGATCGCATCTTTTCGAGGATGGGGAACAGCGAATAGATCCGCTCCAGCGTCCAATGCCCCTTCCTGTGGAGATAGGCCCCAATCTTCAGGTTTTCCTCCACGCTCAGTGATGGGAACAACCGTCGACCCTCTGGCACCAAGGCAATCCCTTGTTCCAGCACATGGTTGGCGGCTAGGGCGCCAATCGCGGTGCCGTTGAACGTGATGGCCTCATGACTATTCTTGATAAGGCCTGCCAGCGATCTCAGGAAAGTCGATTTGCCGGCGCCGTTGGAGCCGATGATCGCTACGGTTTCGCCTTCCTTCAGCTCAATCGAGATATCAAACAGCGCTTGGAAGTCGCCATAACTCGCGGTCAGCTTGTGGGTAGTCAGCATGTTGTACTCCCGATGCCCATGTAAATTTCCTGCACCTTAGGATCAGTCATGACTGCATTAGGATTACCCTCCGCAAGTTTGCGCCCAAAGTTGAGCACCATCAGCCGCCCGACTACCGCCAGCAGTGCATGGACGATGTGCTCAATCCAGATAATGGCGACCCCGCCTTTGTGAATGCCTTGAATGGTTTCCACTAATGCCAAACATTCCGGCTCTGTCAGGCCGCCAGCAATCTCGTCGAGCAACAAGAGCTTGGGTTGGATAGAGAGGGCGCGTGCCATTTCCAGCCGCTTGCGATCGAGCAATGTCAGTGTGCTGGCTTTGACATTCGCTTTTTTCATCAGGCCAGTGAGTGTCAGAATGTGGGCGCACCAGTCACGCGCGTCCTTGTCAGAGAGCTTTGCCCCAAACGCCGCCCCCACCAGCAGGTTTTCAAACACCGTCATTTTTACGAACGGGTGGGGAATCTGATGAGACCTGCCGATCCCGCTCTGACATCGTTTGAATACCGGCTCATGGGTCACTTCCCGACCTTGGAAGTGAATTTGCCCGCTGTCAGGGCCGACACCTCCGGCGATGAGGTTGAACAAGGTGCTCTTGCCGGCACCATTTGGGCCGATGATGCCTAGCGCTTCTCCCGCTTCGAGTTTGAGAGTCACGGCGTCAGTGACTTTGACCGAACCGTAACTTTTGTGCAGATCGTTGAGAACCAAAAGGGGCTGCATATCACACCTGCGCTGAGGCCTCGATGGGCCAAGACCGAGTTTCAGTAAGTGATCGCCTGCATTTCGCTGGCCGCGGGAATAGACGGAGCGGTCGCATTATTGGTGATGACCAGGTCGTACTTGCCTGTCGGTTGCAGCCGCCACTGACCGCCCACCAAGGGTGTTTTCGCCACGTTCTTGATGGGGCTGTCGCTCCAATTGATCGGCCCAACCACAGTGTTCAGGCGCGTCTTGAGCAGGGCGTCTCGCACAGCGTGCGCATTGCCTACCTCCTCGGTACGCTTGAGAATGTCCACGGCCAACTCGAAAAGCGCGTGCACAAAGCCCAGCGGCTGTGTCCATTGTTTACCGGTAGTTTCGGTGAAACTTTGAGCAAGCTGCCCGGCGGAACGTCCTGTCAGCGAGGATGAGAACGGGTGAGCAGGACTCCACCAGACCTCAGTCGACAGGTTATGACCTGCCTTGCCAAGGGTTTCCACTGCCGTGGGGAACAACAATGCCTTGCCGACCGAAACCACTTTGGGTTGGAAACCTTGCTGGCGGGCTTGAGTCCAGAAGGTCGTCAGGTCAGGCGGGATAACAACACCAGTGACGATCTGTGTATCGGCCTTTTTGAATGCGGAAATTTGCGCAGAAAAATCATCGGTCATGCTCTGGAATCGCCCTGGATCGACCAACTTGAAACCCTTTTGAGCGAGTACAGGTGGAAAGCCGAGCTTGCTGTCACCCCAGGCATTGCCGTCGCCATCGTTGGGGAACAGTCCGCCCACGCTTTTGTTGGTCTCCAATGCAGCCCACATGGCGGTATACGCACCGATGACATCCTCCAGCCCCCAGAAGAAGTGATACGTCCATTCAAAACCTTGGGTTGGATCGCCCCCCCGGGTAAAGAACCAAGGCTGCCAGGGCGCAACCGTGGAAATGCACGGGACTTCGTTGATTTCGCACTGATCAGAAACCGGGTTCGTGGTCTCTGGTGTGGAAGACACCAGCATCAGGTCGACCTTGTCAGAAAGGATCAGCTGACTTGCGACTTCCGCGGCGCGATTGGGGTTGGACTGGCTGTCCTTGACGATGACTTCCAACCGATACTGCTGACCGGCAACGTTGATCGAGCCTTTGAGCACTTGGGCCAGGGTGTCGAGAATGTACTTGTCTGCTGCGGCAAACGGGGCCAATGGCCCGGTTTGTGGACTGACGTAGCCGATCTTGATCACACGCTCCGCTGCCAGAAGCGGGCCCAACGGGAGGCTCGCCAAGGCCAGCGAGCCTGCCATTACGCCACCGGCACGCAGGATATCGCGCCTTGAGAGAGGGCAACTGAGCGGAATTTTATTGTTGTTATCTGTCATGGATCTGAACTCCAGTTGGTTCTGTAGCGCGGGGATTCGGGGCGGCTTGCTCCGGATACCCAGGCCGTTTCAATGCGCAGCAATGTGCTGTGCGCTGAGGGGGTTAGAAATAGACGGTCGCGTCCAGAGACATCACCAACTGGGCGTCGCGATCACCGTCTGCGTAGGCATCGCGTCCAGGGCCGCTGTGAATGTCGTAACGCAGTTCTGGCCTTACCCTGAGGTTGGGGGTGGCCATCCAGGACAGATTGGTGGTTACCGCATAGAAGCTTCCCCAGGTCGGATCAGGAATTCCTGTCTGAGGATCGATATTGGCCATGACCACGTGCGCCGGGGCGTCGGTGTAGAACCATTCCGCGCGGCTATTCCACATCACGGTGTCGGTCAGCCGGTGGTAAAAGTTGAAGTCCGCTCCGTACCAGGTGGCGTCCGTCTTGTTGGCGAAAGCCGCGAAGGCTCCGTTCTTCTGGCGCCCATAGTTCATCTCAAGCGCAACACGATTAGCAGGATCAAGCACACGAGAGATGGTCAGGTAGCTCTCATAGCGTTGGTCAGTCTCGTCCTTGGTGCCGGAGGGGAAGGGAGAGCCACACGAACAACTGGCAATGCTGTCGCCTGCACCGTTGCCATAGATGTTTTCCCAGTCGACCCACGTGTTGAAGTCCGCGGAACGCCAACGCACGTTGGCGATAACATGTGGGGTGTGATTGGGGTTCTGGAGGTTGTTCCAGCCTTGGACGAGGCCCAACTCAAATCCGAGCATGCTCTCGCCCGGCGCAGAGGGAAGCTTGAACGAGTAAAGGGCACCTGCGTGCTTGGCCGGGCCGTGCATGAATGAGTACGTGTGCGAGTAGAAATCGGCCGGTGCTGGCGCTGGGAGCGGAAAGCCAATTTCATTCTCCAGCGGGGTATGAAATATCCCAAGCATCAAATTGGAGCCGCCCAGCACGGGTAAGTAAAAATCCAAATAGGCCTGCGCAATGGACACAGCCTCGTCTTCAGATTTGTTGTGCCGGTTGGCCCCCAGGTCTTCATCCCATCCATACGTCTTGAAGTAACGGGCGTCCTTACCGTACTGCGCCATGAGGTTGAATCCCCAATCGGCGCTCTGGGGCATTTCACCGGGGAAGGGGCCGACACGCCCAACGATGTTTGATTTAGGTGTTTTTTGAATGCCTAACGAAAACTGGTTGAGGTTGAAGCCTTCCTTGGTGTTCAGAAATGCTTGTTTGCTTACGTCGTGGGTCGAATTGTTGTTGTAAATCAGGCCCGCCTGGGCCCATCCGTAGAGCTTGATCCCGTAGTCATGCTCCAACTGGTCGCCCAGGACGCTACGGGAAAGTGAACCCAGTGGATCATCGGCCGCAGATACGGGTAATGAGAGAGAGGCGCCCGCCGCCAAAATAGGGGCGAACAGCGTTACCGCATTGATCAATGCTCGTGAGGACATACCCGCTTCCTTATTATTATTTGAGCTAGGTTTCTGAGGTAGGCAACCGCCGGGACATGGCGGATGGCTTGGAGATGAGGCTACTCGGGCTGCATTTGGCGAACAATTCCGCTTTGAGCGACCTCAGTGTTCGCGGTTTTCAGCCAATCAGAATGGAAGGGCGTTGCAAGGGCTGGATAACGCGCGAAGCACAGCCGTCGAGTGCAATTCGCACGACCGCCTTGGAGGCAATCTCATGCTCAGCTAGGCGGTCGCGCGGTGCACGTTTCTTTTCATCACTGCAGCCCAGGCAAGCTGAATGATTGTCCGGGCAGATCCGGGGTAGCGAACAAGGTCAGTTGATGTCTGCTTTGCGCTTGTAAGCTTCTACACACGTCCACGCGGCGACCACGACCGGCACCACGAGACACCACAGCCCAACCGCAAGGTACGCCAGCGCCGCTCCGATGCATCCAAGGGTGAACCCAAGCAGACTACGACTGATAGGGCCCAGGCGCTGCATGATCACCTCACGCTCCTTGCCATCTTTCAATCCCAATAATGAGAACACGTCGATCGAGGCCTGAGTGACGTTGCCCGTCATCAGGGTAGTGGGTGGGGCAGCCTTCAAATGCTGCCGCGATACCGTATTCTGGATGGCCATCGCCGCCACCCCCGTCATGCCTGTGATTAGAGCAGCTACGCTATCGCCGTCCTTGAAGGGGCCCAACCACACTGCCAGGCCAAAGAACGCTGCCAATAGCAAGGTATGGATGATCATCAGTGGGTGAAGCGACGCGAGCCCTCTTCGGTTCAGCCTCGCTGCGCTCAAGTGGGTCACGCCGACCACGATTACAAAGACAGGCAAGGCCAGTAGTTTAGCCAATGCCCCAGACGTGCCATGTACAATGCTCACGCCCAAGGTTACAAAGTTGCCCGTGACATGTGCTGTAAACAAACCTTGCAGCGCAAGGAAACCAACGGTGTCGACATAGCCACCATTAAAACTTAAGGCGGGTGCAATGGACTTGTGGATCGGCTGCATCAAGTTCTCCTTTTAGTGGCCCGTTAAGTGCCATCGACTGATTGTAGAGTAGGTACGTACGGCAGCAGGCTCAAATCGACGCCTCCCTAGGCTTGCGGTTGGCCGAGCCGTCCGCGTTGTCAGCCCTGGTCTAGCGTATTCGGGGGATGCATAAAGAAAAACCCCACAATCCAGGCAGGTATGTTTACCAAATGCGCAACAAACTAAGAAGTGGGCAAGTCATCGGGAAGGACAAGACCATTAACCTGCTGCGAGGATTGGATAAGCCTACACTGTGGATGAAAACTTCATCCGAACGGGATGACGTGCGCGCGACAATTCCTTAGTATGAATGTGCTTTTTAATGATTCGTCTGAAGGAATAAGCCTATGTCACGTCTGGTTGAGTTTCGCAAGCTGGAACAAGAGTTGGCCGCGCAGCTTGCAGAGTTGGAGGCCTTGAAAAATGACTCTGGCCTCCAGCAAGAAATGGAATTTGAAAACAAGCTGCGTGCCTTGCTGGGAGAGTACGGCTTTAGTCTTCGCAACATCATCGACATTCTCGACCCGCAAGCGAGCGTTCGTCGCACTCCGGCTCCGGTCGCCGAGAAGGCGCCTCGTAAAGCCCGCGGTGTAAAGGTGTACCGGAACCCTAACAACGACGAGATTATCGAGACGAAAGGTGGCAACCACACACGCTTGAAGCAGTGGAAGGCTGAGTTCGGTAGTGATGTAGTCGAATCCTGGCGCACTCAGTAAGCTTGATAGTAGCCGCCGCGTAGGCGGCTACTGCACCAAATCAAGCCCCCATAGCTATTGCCTCGCCGGCGTCCCTACAGGTCGCTCCTTGTCGGAAGCATCGTCTTGAGCGTCAGACTCAAAAATGGTCGACAACTCAGCCCGCGCTTCCTGGGCAGTCTGCATCACCTTGGCTTCATCGTCGCGCACCAAGTACTGGGCAGCCAGTACTTGGTCGTCGTGCTCCCTGAAGCGCTGGATCCGCCACTCTGCTTGCGCCTCTGACAGGCCTAGCCCTACTAGGGTACGGCGACTCATCTCAAGGCTGGAGAAGTAGGTCTCGCGGACAGGCTCTGCGCCGGCGTCAATGAGCTGGTGCACGTGTCGGCGATTGCGTGCACGCGCAATAATCTTGAGGTGGGGGTAGAGCTTATGCACCAACTCCGCGGTCCGGGTGTTGGTCTCGGGATCGTCGGTGGCGATTACAAAAAACTCGGCTTCGCCGACCTTTGCCGCACTTAGGATTTCCGGTCTTAGGGGATCTCCGTAGAAGATCGGGACATTGCCAAAGCTTCTGGTGAGCTCGATTGTGTCGACCGATGTGTCCAGCGCTATGAACGAGACATGCTGTGCTCGCAGAATGCGAGACACAATCTGGCCAACCCGCCCCATGCCGGCAATGACGACACGGGGGGCATCGCTCTCGATGTTCTTGTAGTGCTCCGGTACCTCGACCGCAGGCTTGGGGGGCGACTTGATCCACCGAGCGCACGCCATCAGCAAGAGAGGGGTGACAGCCATCGACAGCGTGATGGTCAACAGAAGAATGTCGTAGATGTGACCCTCGAATAGTCCCTGATTCCTGCCAATTTGGAATACGACGAAAGCGAATTCACCGCCAGCGGCGAGCACAACCCCCAAGCGCACAGCGCTCACTAGGCTCAGCCCACCCGCCAAGCGTCCCACGACCACCAGCAACGGCAGTTTGATCGCAACAAGCAGCACCACCAGCCCCAACACGACGACGGGATCTTCCAGGAGCAGCTTCAGGTTAGCGCCCATCCCCACACTGATAAAGAACAGGCCCAGCAGGAGCCCTTTAAAGGGCTGAATCTGCGACTCCAGCTCGTGCCGATATTCAGAGTCCGCCAGGAGCAGCCCTGCCAGGAAAGCTCCCAAGGCCATTGAGACGCCCGCCAGATCCATCAGCCAGGCCGTGCCAATCACAATGAGAAGAGCCGTGGCGGTGCACACCTCCGGAATGTCAGTGCGAGCGACCGCGCGAAACACGGGGCGTAGCAGATAACGGCCTCCGACAACGACAACCGCAATGCTGCCCAGGACGCGTAACCCGTGATTTAAGCTTTCCCCCGGTGCAGTATCGTGTGCGCCTGCGGCCAGCAGCGGAACAAGTGCGATCAGTGGGATTGCTGCGATGTCCTGAAACAGCAAAATAGCGAAGGCAAGCCGCCCATGTGGACTGGTCAGCTGTTTACTCTCGGCCAAACTCTGAAGTCCAAACGCTGTTGAGGAGAGCGCCAAGCCCAGTCCCAAGACCACCGAACTTGCGAGCGATTGGTTGAAGGATATAAAGGCGACGCTGGCGATAACCAATGCCGTGACCACCACTTGCGCCAGTCCGACACCAAACACTGCCTTGCGCATGACCCAAAGACGCCGCGGTGAAAGCTCTAGACCGATGACAAATAGTAGCAGCACCACCCCCAGCTCTGAGATATGTGCGACGCTTTCAGGATTACCGATCAATCCCAGCGCTTGCGGCCCAATGACTACCCCAGCCAACAGATAGCCAAGCACTGCGCCGAGACGTAATCGCTTTGTCAGCGGCACGATGAGTACTGCGGCGAACAGAAACACGACGGCCGCTTGCAAAAGGCTATCTTCAGGGGCCATGGGTGTCTCCAAAAAGCAGGGTGGGGATCAGGTTCAACGATAGCCCAATGCCAACCAAGCACACTGAGTCTGATTTGTGGGCTAATCAGGGGGAGGGGATTGCATCTTCAGCAGAGCTCGCATTTGTGCTGCAGCAAGACGACGAGTAGCCGGGTGTCTTACTTTGGCGACTGAGCCACCGGTACATGAGTTACTTCATTGCGCGGGACAGTCCTTTGAAATGATGGCTAACGCCGTACGACGCCTGTTGCCATTTGGAAATGAACAAGGGCCAGGCCGTACAGGGGAAGTATTCGCGCTCGCCGTGCGAACGCCTCATAAATAAAAAGAGCCATTACCACGGGGGAGCACGGTAATGGCCCAAGGAGCGTCGAGCAGTTGGGGGTCTCGACGCGAAGCAATGTAACAAACGAGAAAATAATGCACGAGCCCCGAACCTGGAATGCATTGTGTTCGCTGTAGCAACAATCGTGCTTTCAGTGTTCCTTAAACGAGCGAAATTCGCCTCGTTCTCACGATAGGTCAGTAGGTCATCGCCATGCGCGCGAGGCGGATAGGCAGAGCCTCGTAGGACGTCTGTATAGCGTGGCCGGACTGGACGCGGTCTAGTATTTTTTTAAGACTTACCTGCTTAAGACCGCTAAGTGCTGATCGCTTAATCAGAAAAAAATCCCAGTTATCAACCTCTGCCACCGACCTGATGATGTCCATCTGGGCTCGTGCATACCAGTGTTTTTCCGCATCTGTTGCTCGACTTGGATCGGGGTTCCAGGCGTTGTGCTGCTTTTCCAGCGCAGAACACTGGTCGTTATTAAGGTTCAGGTACGCGAACACGTAGATGTCCGACCAGTGCCCTTTCTTGAGATGCGTATTGGTGACGCAGTCATAGCCCTTGGTGTAGGAGCTACCGAAGTACTTCAATTTGGAGTAAGAGTCCTTGGACTTCACTTGGACAGTAAATTTTCTCTCGGCCATCCAGAATACCAAGTCATGTACGTCGCCTTCCATTTTTGTCGAAAAATGGGACGTCGGTATCTGGAATTTCGGGTTGGGCATCTTGAGCAGAGCTGTGTAAACCATATACTCGGCAAAGTAGCCTCGCTGCAGAGGATTGTGAAGAGCCGAATTCACCCACCCCCAGTAACGCTGCACAAAATCATGCTCCATCGGATCCCCGGATTTAGTCAGGGGCATACTACCTTCAAGCGGTTGCAACAAATTCATAAAATTTCCTTTTCTAAATTAAATTCGCAACATCCTTAAAGCCCTGCCATAAAGCAGGCGAAAAAATCAACATTCATTCACCATGCAAGTGACGGGAGAGATTGCAGGACCGCTACGAGGCTTTTATAATAATAACGAAAACAGAGTTGGCAAGCTTTTTTTTGGTTACTTTCAGGTATGTAAAATTTTTAGACCAAGCCTTCATTATACAATTCGTCAGCACGCGGCAACGCCGTGGTTTGCCATTTGCACCACGCAACCCTTAGACACTACAACCCCTGTATTCCAGCCATGGGTGGCCACCCCCCGTGCGGTTGCTTTACAGCACCAAAGCCGATCCAATAGTCCCATCCATGTAAAGGCGGAGCCCTCAATGCCAGGCTTGCCCGGAACTCAAAAACTTGATCGTGCTACCAGCGATCAATCAAGGATAAGCAAGGCCCGCGGCTTGCTGTTGACAGAAACTGCCTCCACTCATTGGTTGAACATTGGTAAATCGTTCACGATCAAGACTTGGCTCGACAAAACAGCAATAGGCGGCGCTCTACGCATGCAAAGCACTTTCGTTGATTGCCAGCCTGCGTGGTCAGAGATTGGCAAAAATCTGCTGCCAGGGATCTCGCGGTTCAATTAAATGGCAGCGATGAAAAGTACCCCATATTGGGTAGGATCAACCGTCGCGAAAGCCTTCGCTTCGGTGCCACGTTTGTGGGGGGACGACCAGGCTGGTCAAACCGAGTTATTCGAGGCGATAGCCAAGGTTAAGGTTGAGAAGAATGCGATCCCAATGCCAGCCTCAATGTACGGCTTGACGTAGTCTCCAGAAAATTCATAGATAAAGGCTGGGGATAGCGACAGGGAGTGACGACCACCTGCTTGGTCGCCTGCTTCCCAGTAGGTATATCCAGCATCCCAGGCCCCTGTCAGATGCCCCACAGAGGTTTGCCACCAGTTTTTGTCAACCCCACTCGATAGGTCATGTCACCTTGACTGGTGACGCCTACGGCGCCCGTGATATCGGTCGCCGATGCAAACGGTGCGCTCAAGAACACGCAAGTGGCCAACAGCATGGAAAGTCGTGCTTTCATTAAGTACTCCCATAAGCCGATCGAACGGAATATCCCAAACCGTGTAATTGCGATTCGGGCCTGGGGAGAATATAGAATGGGCTGACGGAAAGCGTGCTTGTATCCGCAACACTTTGTTGTACTCACTGGAACAGTTTGAAGATCAGCCATCCCCTACACGATTGAAAATCAGACGGCAACTCAACATGCTGAAGCGATTGTTGCTAAATGCCGAACAACTCATTGCTGGCGCTCGGCTCGATTTACTAAGCATTTTCTTGTTATAGTCTTTTCGTCGAGACCCGATGCTCGATGTTCGATTCCCTTTAGGGTCATTACCCCGACTCCTCGGCGAGTAATGGCCTTTTTTCTTCGAAACGTCCGCTCTGGGTCACCCATGAGTCTCGGCGCTGGCTGCCCCAGTGCTCCCACTACAGACAGAGAACAGGGTGTCAGATGGATCTATTCACTTCCATGCGTGCGTTCATCAATGTGGTGGAGACTGGCAGCTTTACGGCGGCCGGTCATGCCATGGAACTGTCGACGCCTCAAATTTCCAGGGCAGTCACTGATCTTGAAAACACGATCAATACGAGGCTCTTGCAGCGCAATACGCGAAATCAGGCCCTGACGGAAGCGGGCGCCCTGTATTTGGAGTCGTGCAAAGACATCATCGCCCGTGTTGAAGATGCCGCGGCGCAAGCAAGCCTTTCCTACATTCAACCAAAAGGCACACTCCGGGTGCGTTCGAACACCGAGCTCGGGATCGAATGCTTGATGCCGCTGGTACATCGCTACACCGACCAATTTCCCGAGGTCACGGTCGACCTGACGCTCGCGGGCGATAAGCCGAGCCTGATCGATGACAACCAGGACGTCCTGATCACATTGTCCCGCCAGTTGCCAGACTCTGATCAAGTCGCCTATCACGTGGGAAGTTTCTTCAGTGTCGTTTGCGCATCGCCCAGTTATTTGCAAACCCACGGTACTCCTCGATCACCAGCAGACCTGAACCACCACCAATGTTTGAGACTGGCGGACTCGCTGTACGCCGATCGGTGGGAGTTCAACGGTGACGAATCGCCAGTGGTCATTAAGCCTGGGCAGACATTCCGAGTGAACCAGCCAGAAGCGGTCGCGTATATGGCAGCGGCAGGTACCGGTGTTTGCGTGCTGCCAAACTTTGTTGCGTCAAAAGCTTTTTCTCAAGGCAGTCTCGTTCGAGTGCTGCCCAGCCACACCCTTCATGAGCGAAGCGTTTACGCACTGTATCCCTCGCGCCGGTTTGTCGATGCCAAAATCAAATCCTGGGTGGATGTGTTGAGAGAAGGGCTGCCAAAGGTCTTGGCTGCCCACGCGGCCGTTGTGAATACACCCAGGCTTTGGGTCGATCGTGCAGAGCGGCAAGCTCTGAGCTGACCATGGCGGTCGGGCAGGTGTAGCCATTGATTCGCATAATTTTGGAGGTTATATGTTTAGGCTGGGGTCCTTTGAGTACAAATCAAAGCAGGCGCTCCTTGATGGGATGAAAGCGTTCTTGAAGTACACACCTCCGGGACGGATCACTAATCGAGGCATGGTCAAAAAGTTACGGTTGCTGTTGTCACAGCATCCCAATGCGGTCTGCAAAATCGGCGTTGGGATTGACCACTTTTTCATCCAGCGCAATCAGCAAGGGGCAGGGAAGGGCATACGCTTCATGCGCGTGGACGGTTCCGTGGACAGTTTCTCCTACCGTAAATGTCTAGGGGACGCCTGTAGGTCTCTGTATAGGGGCGCGCGCTCGAACGCTTGAGATGAGTCACTTAACCCCTTGCAGGGCGAAGGCTTGAAACCAGCGAAGGCTTCGGCAGAAAAGAGCATTGGCTATTCCAGGGTACAGTGACCGTGCAGACTTGCGCAGGGATAAATGGCCGATTGTTTCCATTTTATGGTAGCTACATGCGTCCTCACAGCGGTCACTCGGAAAGATCCTGATACTCGTTCATAGCTTCACGCGCGAAGCGATTGCTTCAGAGTAGCAGGAAACGGAGCCAACTCTCACTTCAATCAAGCGAGGCGGACTTATAGTGGGAGCTGGCGAAATCCATCGACATCAGCCCTAAGCCGGTGAAGTAGCTGGACTAGGCTCGAAGTGCGTCGCTTTCGATAAAATTCTTGGTCGCCCAGCTATACAAGCTGCTAGATCAATAACCGCACAATCACCACTGGCGACAGCTACCTTGTGACGAAGGTCAATGAGCCAGTGAAGCTATGAATTTTTGCGCGAGCGCCAAGTGTCGATGGCGCCCGCAATCTCACTTATCAGTTGTAGCAAGCGTTGAGCGTTGGCCATTTCAGAAACCGCCCCCCCCCCGACTCGATGTCGTTTCCTATTAGGCCACTCGCTGGCAGTGGCGCAATTGGTCGATCAGCCACAGATCTCGATCGGGCGCTGCGATCACCTGCAGGCCAACAGGTAGTCCATTTACAAATCCCGCAGGGATGCTCACAGCCGGTAGTCCAGTGATGTTCCAGGTACTGGTCAAACTCAGCACGGCGTCACGCACGTTTACCATGCTCCCATCAATGGCCACCTCGCGCTGGTCTAACATCGGCGCAGTGATGGGGAGGGTGGGCATGACCAGGACGTCGAAGTCATCAAAATAGCGCGTGATAGCTGCGGTTAGCTCTTGTCGCGCACTCATGGCGGTAACGTACGCCTCCTCTTTGACCGAAGCTGACATCCGCAAGCGCTCAAGCACCTCCGCCTCAAAAAGCTCCGGGCGTTCCGCAACCCGTTGCGCGTGAACCTCATAAGCTTCCCGTCGCTGAATATCTGCCATCGCGACTCTCAGGGGCGTGATCATATCCTCGATTCCCTGGATAACCTCGAGGTTGCCGAACAGCTTCTGAGCATGCAGTTTAATTGAACTCGTGACCAGCCGATCGGCCGGCCCGAAGCTGTGGACATCAATCCAGCCTGCGCGAAGCCCGGCGATAGGAGCATGCTCGGCGTCAGATTGGCCGCTGATGGTACTGAACGCAATCGCAACATCCTCCAGGTTGTTGCCGATAGGGCCGACATGATCCAGGGTCTTCGACAGCGGGAATACGCCCTCCATTGGAACAGTGCCAACGCCAGGCTTGAAGCCCACGGCCCCGCTGAGCCCTGAGGGAATCCTGATCGAGCCACCGGTGTCCGTGCCTATGGCCAGCGGCACCAAGCCTGCGGCCACGGCCGCGGCGCTGCCGGCGCTTGAGCCCCCGGTCATCCTGGATAAGTCCCAGGGGTTGTGCGTTGCACCCTGGGCGGAACGATCACCCGTGGGGCCGAACGCGAACTCATGGGTCAGGGTTTTACCCACAACGATAGCGCCTGCTTCCCGCAGACGAGCCACACATGCCGCATCCTTCGTTGGTCGATGGTTGGCAAAGTGTGCCGAACCATAAGTCGTCGGCATATCAAATGTGTCGATGTTGTCCTTGATCGCAATGGGAATGCCATGAAGCGGCCCATGATCTCGGCCAGCACGAAGCTCCGAGTCCGCCCATGCCGCTTGATCAAGCGCCCCTTGGGCGTCTACATGCACAAAAGCATTAAGGCAAGGATTCAGCTTCGTGATGCTATCAAGAGACGCTTGTGTCAGCTCGATGCACGTCACGTCACCTGCACGAAGCCGTCGGCCTAGCTCTACAACCGATGCACCATGGAAAAAGCCAGGGTTATGGGGCAGTACTGATTCCATTGATTGGTTACTCCATCACGCTACGTGTAGTGGGTGCTGAGGTTGGCTGGCGAAGTCCGGGACGGACCATCAGCATTGCCGCCATGCCGATTGCCGTGGCAACCGCGGCTGCGGTGAACATGGCCGAGTAGCCGTAGGAGGCTGTCAGGTAGCCAGTCAGCATGGGGGCTATGAATGACGCTGTGTTCGCAATGAAATGGGTTAGGCCGCTGTAGGTACCTACCCGGTTGGTCGGCGAGCTATCAATGACGATGGCCCAGTACACGGAATTGGGTAGCGCGTTGAAAGCATTTGCCAACGTCATCAGTGCGATGACGCCAAACACACTGTGTGCCTGTGACACCATGACGAAACAGGCAGTGGTCAGTAGCAAGCACGCTGCGGCTAGGCAGCTGCGCGAGACCACCAGGCTCCCGGTGCGGCGCAGCAACCAGTCGGAAATCTTCCCTCCCAGCAGTACTGTAAAGCAGGCCCCAACCCAAGGAATCATGCCCATGTACCAGAGCGAGGACATGTTGTAGTGAAACTCGTCCTGCAGGTATTTGGGTGTCCAACTCAGCAGCAGGAAGGTCACGTAGACGAATGAAAAATAACCGACCGCGTTGAGTATGAGGTTCTTGTTCTGAAAGAAACTCCACCAGGGCAGCGTCGTCTCTGCTGAGCCATGTGTCGGCAGCTGTTCTACACGACCTTGACGCAGAAACTCGCGCTCGGCCTGGGTGACCCGCGGGTTATCGTCCGGATGGTCAGTGAAGCGACGCATGAAGAACACAAGCAGCAAGAGGCTTACGACACCCAGAATGACGAACATGCTGCGCCAGTTGCCTGTCAGCGTTTGCAGGCCGACGGCAATAGGAGCGGTCAACAATGCCCCAAGCGGGGTGCTGAGCAAGCCAACTGACACCACAAACCCGCGCTCTTTGGTGGTCGCCCAATTGCCTACGCTTTTGTTGATCACCGAGTACGCAGGGCCTTCCGAGAATCCAAACAGAATTCGGATGGTGGCAAAGCCAACTAGCGCAGAGCCACCTGCCAGCGCCGTCCCCAGATCACCCGCAAACGCGGTGCTGATTTCGAAAACAGACCACGCGCCTCCCGCTACCATCCAAACCTTCCGGGGGCCAAAGCGATCCGCCAGAATGCCTCCACACAACGCGCCCAGAATGTAGCCATAGCCGAAGTAACCGAGGAGGGCGCCCCAGTCTTCTTTATTAAATCCGTACTCGGGGAGGATGCTGGCGGCAGCGTAGGAAATGGCGCCGCGGTCGATATAGTTGAGCAGCGCCATCAGCATGATCAGAACGAAAATGTGATAGCGATAGCGAGGGGATTGACCTTTCATTGGCGTTCCTGGAAGAGGTAACGGCAGGGTGTCAAAAGCCGGTTGGCCAAACCGGGAGGCTAGCAATTTTTCTAGTTATCTATCGTGACCCAAACGTTTGGGTTGCCTGGAATCTAACAGCGTATTTTTTGTGAGTCAAACGTTTGGGTAGAGGACTTTCTTGCATATTTTCCGTTGTATGTGTACAAAAATACCAAACTACCGCTGGCATCCGCTCATGCTTGACACCCCCAAACGCCCTACGTTGAAGTCAATGGCTGCCGAGCTCGGCATTCATGTTTCCACGCTATCGAGGGTGCTCAACGGGGACGCTTCAGCCGTGACGAAGGCGGCATCACCAGACGTGATTGAGCGGATTCGTCAGCTTGCCGCAGAGCGCAACTACAAACCCAACATCCAGGCGACGGCCTTGCGTCTTCAACGCAGCCAGGAAATAGGGATATTGATGCCGCGTATGACCGACCTGGTGATGGCGACCCTCTATGAAGGCATCGATGCCGCAGCGGATGGTGCGGGCTATATGACCTTCGTCTCGAATACACTCGACGAACCGGCCAGGCAGCGAGCACTGATCGATCGCAATCTTCGCCGGCAAGTTGCGGGTCTGATCATCGGGGATTCACACCTGGGCTCAGGGGAGGCTTTGCTGGCAAACCTGCGCGATCGCAACGTCCCTTATGTACTGATCAGTCGTCGACAGCCAGGCCATCCAACGGTTGCGTGCGATGATTTTCTCGGAGGCCGACTGGCTGCCGAGCACTTGCACGCGATAGGTTGCCGAAACGTGGCAGTGCTGGCAGGGGAGCGCTTTGCATCGACCGGGGCCGACCGAACCAGTGGTTTCATCTCGTTCTTCAGTGAGAAGGGCATCGAGGTTTCCGCAGATCGCATTCTGCATGGTCGCTTCGACACCCAAGAGGGCCGCCGACAAGGGCAGCACCTGCTGAGCTTGGACCGATCAATCGACGGTGTATTTGCGGTCAATGACTTCCTTGCCATTGGATTGATGGGCGCCATTCGTGAAGCCGACCTGAGGCTAGGCACGGATGTCGCAGTCGTTGGGTTCAATGACACCCCGTTGGCCGCGCAATTGCCTATCCCATTGAGTAGCGTACGACTTCCGCTGCATGAAATGGGGAACATGGCCTTCCAAGCCCTGCTGGCCAGGATAGAGGGGAGTGAGGTGGAGTCGATTCTGGTAACGCCAGCGCTCAGCGTTCGTGAAAGCTCCGCGATGTTCAACCGCAGGTGAACCGAGAATCGATGGGGCGCGCGGCGAGTGCCCCTGAACAAAGCGACCACGTCAAGCTGTCGCCAGACAATACACCCCATCCAGGTCGTATGGAGCCGGCTTCGAGGACGACCGACGCCACTATCCCCACGCCTGCGCTTGCTCAATAAAATGCAGCACAGCACTCGAGCGCTCATCAATCCTGGAAATCAGAGACAGTTCGCTCACCATTTCCGGCATATCCAGAGCGAAAAGATGCACACCGGGCATAGTCAACCGCGCCAAGGGCTCAGGGACGATACTGATGCCAATCCCCGCAGCCACCAGGCCAGGAATGCTCATCAACGAGGGCACGTAGAAAATGTTGTCGGGATGCAACTGGTTCAGTCGACATGCTTGAAGCGTGTGTGAGGTCAAGCCGATACCCGTGGGATCTTGCAGGAAGACGAATTTCTCCCCTCGCAGGGCCGTCAAGTCACCCTTGAAGCGTGTGGCCAGTGGGTTGTTGTCCGGGATCAATAACACCAGGCGCGATTGACTGAAGTGGTGGGTACGCAGTCGATCAGGCAGGTGGTCTTTGAAAACACGCGCGAATGCCAGATCAATTTTGTGCTCCAGCAACATCTCAAATTGTGCGCGAATGCCGGCGTCGACGAGTGAAACCTTGATGCCGGGGAACGTGGTGAAGTAGTGCCGAAGCAGTTGCGGGAGGTTGTGTTCAAAAAGCGCTGAGTGATAGCCAATGCTGATTTCGCCAACCTCTCCGCGCCGGGCACGGCGGGCGGCGGCAACCGCCAGCTCGCTGGACGCGATGGATTGCTGTGCATGAGGCACGAATGCCATGCCTGCGGCAGTCAATACCACGCCCCGATTCTCCCGTCGAAATAGCGACAGCCCGAGCTCTTTTTCCAGTGACCTGATGAGCTGGCTCAGGGCTGGCTGGGCAATGCCCAATTGTTCAGCGGCCTGACTGAAATGCTGGAGCTGCGCCGCGACGACAAAGGCTTTTAGATGACGAAGCTCCATAGATCAACCCATAAGGCAGGCTTATTGAAATGTTCGGTTTTCGATAATTATTCTGCAAGCGCTCTGCGCTAATGTCTACTCACTGCGTGTACTTGGCAGCAAGCACCCCATTCATCCCGGGCTGGCTCCTATAACAACAACGATGAGCACGACTATGAGCACACAAATTAGTACACCTTCTGATCCAAGCATGTCGCGTAGAGCCGTCACGGCAGCAACCATCGGCACAGCGCTCGAGTGGTTCGATTTCACGCTGTACGGCGCGGTTTCAGCGACCGTCCTCCCCAAGCTGTTTTTCCCTGCCATGGAACCCACCGCTGGCCTGCTTGCCTCGCTCGCCACCTTCGGCGTCGGCTTGGCAGCACGGCCGTTAGGCGCGATAACCTGCGGTTACCTGGGAGACAAGTTGGGCCGTCGCAACTTGATGCTGGCGACCGTGACGATGATGGGGCTGGCCTCCGTGCTGATGGGCTTGCTCCCAACGTACAGCCAGGTCGGCGTCTGGGCGCCAGTGCTGTTGGTGCTGCTGCGCATCATCCAGGGCTTCGCTCTGGGAGGGGAGTCGACAGGCGCGCAGCTGATGGCGCTGGAACATGCTTCCTCCGACCGCCGTGGTCGTTATTCGGGATTGCTGGGCTTGTGCTCACCCTTGAGTCAGATCCTCGCGAACGCAGTCTTGATGGCGCTGGCAGCAATCCTCAGCGCGGAGCAGTTCGAAAGCTTTGGCTGGCGTATCCCTTTTCTACTGAGCTTTGTCCTGGTGGTAGTCGCCATCTTCATACGCCTGAAGGTCGATGAAACCCCCGCTTTCGTCGCACTGAAAAACACAGCGAAAGAGAAGGTGCGCAGCCCTCTGAAAGCCGCGTTGGGCAGTCACTGGAAAACCATCGTCAGGCTGATGCTGTTCTTCTGCTCGCCGGCCGCGCTGTTCTACCTGATCGTGATTTTCTCCCTCAGCTACCTGACCAAACACCTGGGACTCACCCAGTCCATGGGGTTCATGTCGCTGATGGTGGCCAACATCTGTGCCATCGTGGGGGCTCTCGCGGGCGGTTATCTGTCGGATCGTTGGGGACGCAAGAAAGCGCTCGCATTTGGATCATGCATGACGCTGCTGATCCTGACGGTTTACTTCCCCATTTTGAACACCCAGAACATCGCGTCGATCATGGCAATCATGGGGCTGTTCCTGGGCTTCACTCAGTTTCAGAGCGGTATCCAGCCCGTTGCGTTCGCTGAAGCCTTTCCTACTCAAGTCCGCTACTCCGGCTCGGCGTTGGCCTACACCGGCGCCAATCTGCTCGTCGGCGGGCCAATGCCCATGATCGCTGTCTGGCTGATGAGCCAATCGGGCAATTCGCCTTGGCCACTGGTATCGCTATGTGCCGTGATCAATCTGGTGTCGCTGGCCATGATCGTGATCGGGCCGGAAACGCGCGGGATCGACCTGAATCACGTGGCCGATGGGGCAAGCCAGGACGCCGCACCTAACGTACTTCTTTCCAAGCAACTTGGCGGACAACCATGAATCGCACAGTCTTTATCCTGAACGGCCCGAACCTGAACCTCCTGGGGCGTCGGGAGCCAGATATCTACGGCTACACAACACTCGACGAAATCCGAGCAGCCAGCTTGGCGACTGCAGCCGAGCTGGATCTGCGATGCGAGTTCCGCCAAACCAACCACGAAGGCGTGATGGTGGATTGGCTGCAGGATGCGTTTGAACAGCAAGCAGCGGTCATCATCAACCCGGCGGGCTTTTCATTTCACTCCATTGCGGTACTTGATGCGCTGAAGCTGATCCAGGCGCCCTTGATCGAGCTGCATTTGTCGAATATTCATGCCCGTGATGAACTCCATCGTCACTCGATCATGTCAGGCGTTGTAAATGCAGTAATTTGCGGGCTGGGTGCGACTGGTTACCCACTTGCGCTGAGGGCGGTTGCACAACTGCTGACGCGCGACGAGTACGCCTCATAGCACCATGAAGCACTTTTCGTAGCCCTGGCGGCCTGGAGGGTCGCTTGGTAATAGAAAAGGGGGCAGGCTCCAGCATCGTGTTCAAAGACCTGCGTACCCCCGTGATAATGAACGCGATGCTAACTCTTGAAATCGGTCAAAAAGTCTAAAACCGAGTCAGACTCTTTCGAGCACGGCGACCGATAGTAGCAATCCCAGTAGCTGATCATGCGGCTTCGCGTGGCTGGGAAAAACTTGGGGTTCTCCCGAATGAAGGCGTCGAAGAGCAGGGGGGAAACCTTCGAAACTGGGTTTCACAAGTGTTGAGGTCTCCCATGCCGACTTGGTGATCAAGGCCCTGGACATGGCATACGAGCAGCGGGGTCGCCCACAAGCGATCAGGGCAGCCAATATGGCAGCCGGATTATCCGCCAACGGTTGTGGCGCTACCGCTTTAAACAGAGCATGGGCCGGCGCGGAAACTACAATGACAACGCCCCGATGGAGCGTTTGTCTCTGAGCCTGAAAACGGAGTGGATACCGGCAGTGGGTTACCTGAGCGCGCCACTGGCCCAGCGGGATACCGGTCGGTTCATGATGAGCGGTACAACTGGCAAAGGCCGCATCAGTTCAACGAACGCTTAGGCGACTGCCGTTGCCGAGGAAAAACTTAACGCAGTGTCACCGTCCCACGTAGTCTTGCAGCAACTGGTGGCAGCGCTGCCATGGTGCGGCAAGGTGATTACTGGCTAATGAGGCACGTCCTGGCAGTGCGCTTAGCTGCAGACTAATGCGTCGCCACTTTCGCCGCCATTGTTTGTTGGATCACATCGACAAATGCCCTCACCAACGGGCTGCGCTCATGCTTGCGGGTTAGCACCAAAAGCGGCGCGGTGGCTTCCGGGTCGGCCAGCGGCCGGTAGGTTACACCCCGCTTGGCCAGGGTCTGTGTGCACTCGGGCACGACCGCCACACCTCGGCCTGCAGCCACAAGCGCGATGATCGAGGTGATCTGCTTGCCGGTGGGCGCCGGCCGACGCGTGAGGGCGTGGCGGCGGTAGAGAGTCTCGACGATCTCGTTCAGGCCCGAGCCGTAGTCAGTCGGGAAGGCGATCAGCGGGTAAGCACTCAACTCTGCCAATGTCACCTTCGGCTGTGAGGCGAGGGGGCTATCACTGGCGACGGCGGCTATGAGTGGCTCCTTACCAAGACACATGGCCTGGACGTCAGCGTTGTCGCTTGGTGGCTGCATGAGGCTCATGACTATATCCAGGTGGCCTTCGATGATATGGGCCCATTGGGTGTTGGAGGCTCCTTCCTCCACGCTCAACTGAACGTCCGGGAATGCGCCGCAGAAAGCCTGGATGGTTTGGCTGAAAGCGTCCGACAGTGCTATCGAGCTTGCATAGCCCACAGCCAGGTGTCCCAACGAACCTGCTGCCAGTTTGCTGGTAATGGCCTGCGTTAGGTCCACCTGCTCTAGCACCGAACGCGCGTAGGGCAGGAAGTGCCGGCCCTCGGCCGTGAGGATGACGCTGCGGGAACTGCGGTCGAACAAGCGAAAGCCCAGTTCAGCCTCCAGTGCTGAGATCTGCCGCGTCAGCGGCGGTTGCGCGATGTGTAGGCGCGACGCGGCGCGGCCAAAATGTAATTCATCGCTCACCATCAGAAAGTAACGAAGCCGGCGCAGGTCGATCATGCTCATCCTTGGGTATCAATCGGTCTGAAATAGGTATTGGATCCTGGTGTCGCCCTATCTTATAAAACAGTTCAAAAATATAACGAATTTTGTTATGAAGCTTTTCATGCCTTTCCCTCGCATAGCCTTGTTCCTGTGCGGCTGCGTGGCGTTTCTCAACCTGTACGCGACTCAGGGGTTGCTGGGCGAGCTGGCGGTGACCTTCCATATTTCACTGCGGCAAGCCAGCTGGAGCATCACCGTCACCACGCTGGCCGTGGCCATCTGCGCCCCCCTTGTAGGTCGGTTGACCGTTGGCATGGCTCAGCACCGGGTAATCGTATTGGCTGCGCTCGGACTGGGCGGCCTGCTTGCCCTGGTCACTGCCGGGCCGGACCTGCGTTTGGGCGCGTTCCATCGCTGCCTGACTGGCACTGGGTTGGACACGAAGGCCTTGCTCGATACTTGGCGCCAGGCCGGTTTTCAGGTAACCGATCCAGTGCCCGCCGCCCCCCCAGATACACCAGGGACGATGGTGGTACTGACCCGCGAGCGGGCCTTCGCCGTACATTTTCCGCAACTGCTAGATGCAGAGGGCAATCTTCGGCTGGACCATGAAACCTTGGAATTGGCCATGCTCAATACATCCCTGCACCTGCAACCTGGCGGTGGATCGCTACAGCCTCTCCCAACGGCACAGTTCGACGGAACTGTGCCGGAGAGCGCAGATGCGTTGTTTCTGATGGCTCCGGTTCCGCTGGAGCACATGGTGAGGTTGTACCGCCAGGGTCGCCGAATGCCACGCAAGAGCACTTATTTCACGCCTAAGCCGCATGGTGGAATACTCCTGGCGGCGCTGGTGTGAGGCGTCCCACCCGGCACTAACTTGTTTACGTACTAGAAGGATCTGGATCATGGCAGTTGAAACACAAGTACCCATCCAAAGCGATACCCGACGATTGCTACCGGTCGCAGTGGTAGTCTTTCTCGGTCTGATGGCCATGGGCATGCCGCTGGCCTCTGTCCCACTTTGGGTCCATGGGCAACTGGGCTACGGTATGTTGGTAGTCGGCTGTGTGATGGGCATCGAGTCGGTGGCTACCTTGCTGACCCGGCACTTTGCTGGCACTGCCGCCGACCGTCGCGGTCCTAAGTGGACAGTTATGCTCGGCCTGAGTGGGAGTGCCGTCTCCGGTGGTTGCTACCTGGTCGCGGCGCAGCTGATTGAAACGCCTCTGATCAGCCTTGTAGCTATTATCGCCGGGCGTATTGCTATGGGCTTCGCTCAAGGCCTTTTGTTCACGGGTGGCAGTACTTGGCCGATCGGCATGTTCGGTGCCGCCAAGGCGGGCAAGGCACTGTCATGGATCGGTATCGCCATGTTCGGTGGCATTTCTGCAGGCGCCGCAGTGGCCGCATTGCTGGGTGAGGTGGTGAGCTTTGCATGGGTTTCACTGGTGACCATGTTCATCCCCCTGGTGGGTTTGATCATCGCCCTGCGCACCCCTGGTGCCAGACTGGTCCATTCCGCGGAGAAATCCCTGAGGCTAGGAGATCTGCTGAGGAGGATCTGGCGTCCGGGCCTGGTTTTCGCCTTGGCCACGGTGGGTTATGTGACGGTATCTTCGTTCATCACTTTGACCTACGCTCAGTACCAGTGGAACGGTGCCGGTTATGCCCTAGCGGCCTTCGGCGCTGGCTATGTGGGGGCGCGCCTATTGCTGGGCTCGCGCTCGGACACTGCGGTGGGGCCTAACATGGCATTACTGATGTTGGTCATTGAGGCGGCAGGCCAGGCTGTGTTGTGGATGGCACCGACACCTGGCTACGCCATTCTCGGTGCACTACTGAGTGGCTTCGGCGTGTCAATGATCTATCCGCTGTTTGCACTGGTGGCGATTCGCAACATTCCGCACCATAGCTTGGGCCTGGCTATCGGTTTTTACGATGCCTGCTTTGATATCTCCATCGGCCTAGCCGCACCGCTTGCAGGACTTTTAGCCCGGCAGGAGGGCATGTCGGTGGTATTCCTGATTGGTACAGGGGCAACCCTGTTGGCGATGCTCGCAACGCTTTATGCGTACACCTACGCTTCGAGGGATGCCCGCAGTCCACATCTTGCCTCCTGAGTCTGATTAGCTACCCACGTAGGCTGCGTGGGTAGCTGACTGTGTCCTTAGTATGTTCGTCCCGATAACTACTCATGAGAAGGGAGAGCTGGCGGTTTCATTCCGCTTCGCTCATCTACGGTGGAGGGTAGGGCGGGACAGTCACAACGTACCGCATACCCGCTAGCTCTTCACACTCCGCGGGACAGCAAATCTGCCACCTCTTCACGGCTAGGCGCGTAAGCCCCAGAGTGCCTGCAAGACACCGACGCGCAGGCTGCCGAAAATTGCAGACGTGCCTTGGGTTGCTGAATCCCTAGGAACTGCGAGGCCAACCACCCGGCCATGCTCGCGTCGCCGGCACCCACCGTGTCAGCAACTTGGACTGCAATCGCAGCCTGTTCAACCTTGGCATTGCTCTCATACAACACCATGCCTTGAGCTCCGCGGGTGAACAGGATCTGCGCAGCGGCGTTCATGCCGCGTAGCTCCTCAAGCGCTTCTTCCTCACTCAACCCAGGATAGATTTGGCGCAGATCCTCATCCGACAGTTTGATGATGTCCGCAAGACTGACCATGGCGATGAACGTCACCTCGCGGTAGCGGTTGTCCATAAGGTTTCGCCAGTTGGGGTCATAGCTGACGCTCTTTCCATTCTTCTTGACCATCCTGGCCACCTCTACCAGCCGATCCCCTAATGGCTGACGGGCAAGGCTGATGCAGCTGAAATGGCAAAGCTCAACGCTGCCAAGCCACCCCTCGGGGAGTTGCTCCACATCAAAATGCAGGTCGGCTTCGCCGGCGAAGAAATAGCGGGGAGGGTGGCTGGAGGGCACTATCGCCACCAAAGGATCGGCGTCGACTCGCTGAAGAAATCTCATGTCCAAGCCCGCCGCCTTTGATTGCTCGGCAAGCTCGTCGCCCAGTGAACCAATACCGATAGAACCCGCAAACGCGGTTGGGACGCCGAGACGGCTCATGGCTCTTGCCACGTTCCAAGGCGCGCCGCCTGGATATCCTTGCCAATGCCCAGGCGAGTGTTGAACCACATCGGTCAGGGCTTCACCAAACACCACAACGGTTGGCAATTGCATATTCAATCTCTCTAATTGGATTCGTGCTGACGCGTGGCCGTCGTGCGCCGGTAGTCGCTGGGCGTTTGATCCATCTCATGCCGAAAGTGCCGGTTGAAGTTGGAGACGTTTTCATACCCGACTTCAAAGCAGATCTCCGCCACCGAGAGCTGAGTTTGGACAAGAAGCCGACAAGCGCGCTGGATGCGCAGCTTGCGCATCAGATCGATGAATCCGTGGCCCGTGATTCGTTTGAAGAAGCGCGAGAAGCCAGCCTCACTCATCCCGACACGCTCGGCGATAACCGATAGCCGAAGCTCTGATGTGAGCTCGTTGATCAGATAGTCGAAAGCCTGATTGATGCGCTCGGAACTGCGCGCGTCCAGTGACGGCGAGTAGTAGGCGCTCGCCAATACGCGGATGTCACGTTTAGGAGCTCTGGCGAGCGTACCGAGAAGATCCAGAAACCGAATCAGGCGCTGTAGTCCCTGAGCTTGGCCAATGCTTTCAAGCAGCAAAGCGGCGTCTTTGGCTGTTGAGCCGGTGAACTCAATCCCACGTTGGGCCAGTTCAAACAATGTTTTCAGCTCTGATAGCTCAGGCAAAGAACCACGGAGGTTGAGCAGGGCAGCGCCATCAAACTGCAAAACCACATCGCGACTTGCAATGAGCTCGCCTGGAGCCACGTCTCCCATCCAGTCGTGCGGCAGGCCAGGCCCGATCAATGCGACATGTCCAGCCGTGAAGGGGCCGATGTAGTCGCCAGCTAGAAGCTTGCCGCTACCTTGCCGGATCAGGTGAATTTCATACTCAGGATGGTGATTCCAGCGGGCAAGATCATAGGGATAGTCGTGCTCGTACCACCGAAAGCTCTGATCAGGGCCTGGGAGGATGACCTCAAGATTGGCGGGTCGTTGCTCAAACAAAGCAGCGCGGTTATCAGGCATCGAATGCCCCTTTGTATTTGTTCTACGGGTCGAATGCCTAACCATACGCCGATTTCTCTTCAAGCCGGTAGCCTAGCTATTGCCGCATACCGATACTTTTTTGATCGCCGGCCCGCGGCGGCTGCAAGGTCAAAAAAGTATCAATGCAGCGTCCGCCATTCGTTTGAGACTCCATTTTGGAGGTGATCTAATCGGCTCGTACACCGCTGGTGCCAAGGCACGATCTGAGCAGCAGTGGTCACCAACAAAAATAACAGCTCCAGTCGACCGGCTTGGAGCGGAGAGCCTCATGAAGATTACGAATGCGCTAATTCTTTCTGCTGGTCTGTCATTCGCCCTTGCCAGCCATGCCGCCGAGACCCTGACGATCGCGACGGTCAACAACGGCGACATGATCCGCATGCAGCGGCTGTCCAAAGTCTTCGAGCAGCAGCATCCCGACATCAAACTCAACTGGGTCGTACTCGAAGAGAACGTACTGCGCCAACGCCTGACAACCGACATCGCGACCCAAGGCGGCCAGTTCGACGTATTGACCATCGGTACCTACGAGACACCGCTGTGGGGCGCCAAAAACTGGTTGGAGCCTATGAAGGATCTTCCAGCGGGCTACGACGTCGATGACATCTTCCCTGCGGTTCGCCAAGGCCTCTCAGTAAATAACACCCTGTACGCGTTGCCTTTCTACGGCGAAAGCACCGTCACCTACTACCGCAAAGATCTGTTCAAGGCCGCCGGCCTGACGATGCCTGAACAGCCCACCTGGTCGCAGTTGGGTGAATTTGCTGCCAAGCTCAACGATCCGTCTAAGGATCAGTACGGCATGTGCCTGCGCGGCAAGGCCGGATGGGGTGAAAACATGGCTTTGCTGAGCACCATGGCCAACGCTTTCGGTGCGCGCTGGTTCGATGAAAAATGGCAACCCGAACTCAACAGCCCCGAGTGGAAGGCGGCCGCTACGTTCTATGTAGATACCCTGAAAAAATACGGCCCACCCGGTGTTTCAAGCAATGGTTTCAATGAAACGCTTGCGCTGTTCAATAGCGGGAAATGCGCCATCTGGGTCGATGCCAGCGTGGCTGGGTCATTCACCACGGATAAGGAGCAGAGCAGGGTGGTCGACAGCGTAGGCTTTGCGCCGGCGCCGACTGAAGTCACTGACAAGGGTTCGTCCTGGTTATACGCCTGGTCATTGGCCATCCCAGCAACATCCAAGCACAAGGAAGCTGCCAAATCCTTCGTCACCTGGGCGACCTCCAAGGCATACATCCAGCTGGTCACCGACAAGGACGGCATCACCAACGTCCCACCAGGTACGCGCATCTCGACCTACAGCGATGCCTACCTGAAGGCGGCCCCGTTCGCTAAAGTTACATTGCAGATGATGCAGCATGCCGATCCCTCCCAGCCGTCAGCCAAGCCGGTTCCGTACGTGGGTATTCAATACGTCGTGATCCCGGAGTTTCAGTCGATCGGCACGTCTGTAGGCAAGCTGTTCTCCGCGGCGCTGACGGGCCAAATGTCCGTGGATCAGGCCCTGGCGTCTGCGCAGTCCACCACCGAACGCGAGATGAAGCGGGCGGGCTACCCCAAAAAGTAGCAAGCCCACTACACCCGCCGGCCTAACGCCGGCGGTCAACGCCGCACAGGTAGACAACCATGAACACTTCGATCGTTCGGGCTCCGCTTACGGGCTCGACCTCATCACGCACGCGCCGAGTTTTTAACCCGGGATGGTTTCTGGTCTCGCCCTCCGTTGCACTCTTGTTGCTCTGGATGATCGTGCCATTGGCCATGACCCTCTATTTTTCGGTGATCCGGTACAACTTGCTTAATCCTGGCGAGAACGAGTTCGTTGGGCTGGAAAATTTTACCTATTTCGTTACGGATTCCGGTTTTCTGCCCGGAGCCGTCAATACGTTGGTGCTGGTGATCAGCGTGTTGCTTATCAGCGTCGTTTTTGGTGTCTTGATCGCCGCCTTACTGGAGGCGAGCGAGTTCCTCGGACGCGGCATAGTTAGGGTGCTGCTCATTTCGCCTTTTTTCATCATGCCGACTGTAGGGTCACTGATTTTCAAGAATCTGATCTTCCATCCGGTCTCCGGAATCCTTGCCGCGGTGTGGAAGCTCTTCGGCGCTCAGCCCATCGACTGGCTGGCCCACTATCCGCTGTTTTCGATCATCGTCATCGTTTCCTGGCAATGGCTGCCTTTCGCGATTCTGCTGTTGATGACGGCCATGCAGTCGCTGGATCAGGAGCAAAAAGAGGCGGCCCGGTTGGATGGGGCAGGGGCTGTGGCCATCTTCTGGCACCTGACACTGCCCCATCTCGCCAGGCCTATAGCGGTGGTGGTCATGATCGAGACGATCTTCCTGCTCTCGGTTTTTGCCGAAATCTTCACCACGACTAACGGCGGCCCGGGGTTCGCTTCAACCAATCTCGCGTACCTGATCTACAACCAGGCGTTGGTGCAGTTTGATGTGGGCATGGCATCTGCCGGTGGGCTCATAGCGGTCGTGATCGCCAACATCGCGGCAATCGTGCTGGTGCGCATGATTGGTAAAAACCTGACCGATAAAGCCTGAGGACGACGCCATGATGACGCTTAAACAAACCCGGCGCCTTCAAAGCGTGCTGCTTGGAAGCCTGGCGTGGATCATTGCCCTGCTATTGTTCTTCCCCATCTTCTGGATGGTATTGACCAGCTTCAAGACCGAGATCGACGCCTTCGCGACGCCGCCGCAATTCATCTTCATGCCGACCTTGGAAAATTACCTGCACATCCAGGAGCGTAGTGACTACTTCCACTTCGCCTGGAACTCGGTGCTGATTTCGTTCACTGCCACCGTCCTGTGCATGCTGATCGCGGTACCTGCTGCCTACTCCATGGCCTTCTACGAAACCAAGCGCACCAAGCAGACGCTGCTGTGGATGCTGTCGACCAAGATGCTCCCGCCCGTTGGCGTACTGATGCCTATCTACTTGTTGGCCAAGGGCACAGGGTTGCTGGATTCGCGACTGGCACTGATTGTGATCTACACGCTGATCAACCTGCCGATCGTGGTGTGGATGGTTTACACGTACTTCAAGGACATTCCGCGGGAGATCCTCGAAGCGGCCAGGTTGGACGGAGCAACCTTGGGACAGGAAATGCTGCGGGTGCTGATGCCGATCAGCAGAGGCGGGCTGGCATCAACCATGTTGCTGTCACTGATCTTGTGCTGGAACGAGGCCTTCTGGTCGCTCAACTTGACCAGTTCCAGCGCTGCACCTCTCACAGCGCTTATCGCTTCCTACTCAAGCCCAGAAGGCTTGTTCTGGGCCAAGCTTTCAGCCGTCTCCACCTTGGCCTGCGCCCCGATCTTGATCTTCGGCTGGATCAGCCAGAAGCAACTCGTCCGTGGGCTGTCCTTCGGGGCCGTCAAATGATGAGAGCAGCAGGTCGTTAAACGACGAAGGCTCAAACCTCACACAGGACTTTACGCATGGCCACTTTGAAAATAAAAAATCTCAAGAAAGGTTTTGAAGGACTGTCCATCATCAAGGGCATCGATCTCGAGGTCAGGGACAAGGAATTTGTAGTTTTTGTGGGGCCGTCCGGGTGCGGTAAATCCACGCTGTTGCGGTTGATCGCTGGGTTGGAAGAGGTGACCAGTGGCACCATCGAGCTCGACGGTCGGGACATCACCGAGGTGACTCCCGCCAAGCGAGACTTGGCGATGGTGTTTCAGACCTACGCCCTGTATCCGCACATGACGGTACGCAAGAACCTCTCCTTTGCGCTGGATCTGGCCGGTGAAAGGAAGCCAGATGTAGATAGGAAGGTCACCGAGGCTGCCAGAATTCTTGAACTCGGCGCGCTGCTGGATCGCAAGCCTAAACAGCTCTCGGGTGGCCAGCGCCAGCGGGTAGCTATTGGTCGGGCCATCGTTCGTAACCCAAAAATCTTTCTGTTCGATGAGCCTCTGTCCAACCTCGATGCAGCCCTGCGCGTGCAGACACGGCTGGAGCTTTCGCGGCTGCACAAGGAGCTCCAGGCAACCATGATCTACGTGACCCACGACCAGGTCGAGGCCATGACATTGGCTACCAGGGTAGTGGTATTGAACGGCGGGCGGATTGAGCAAATCGGCTCGCCCCTTGAGCTCTACCATCATCCCGCCAACGTGTTCGTTGCGGGCTTTCTCGGGACACCCAGGATGGGCTTCCTTCAGGCGCACGTGCAGGCCGTCAATGCATCAGGCGTAGCGGTCAGGTTCACTTCTGGAACCACTCTGCTTATCCCGCGCGCCAACTGCGCGTTGTCGATCGGCCAATCCGTCACGGTGGGTGTCAGACCGGAACATCTGAGCCTTGGAACCGAGGGCCAGGTGCCGGTGACCACCGACGTTACTGAACGGCTGGGAAGCGACACGTTCTGCCACGTGAATGTGGATTCCGGAGAAAGCCTGACTGTCCGTGTTCACGGCGATTGTGAAGTGCCTTATGGCGCCAAGCGCTACCTGACCCTGGATGTCGCTCATTGCCACCTGTTTGATGACAACGGCCTTGCTGTCAGCTCTGCCGCATCACGCGCAGCTTGATTCCAACAGCGCGCCTGCCGACAAGCGCGCCACCCATTCAGAGGTAAATGATATGAAACGTCTCGAAGGAAAAAGCGCGTTGATCACGGGCTCCGCGCGGGGTATCGGTCGCTCGTTCGCTCAAGCCTACATTCGGGAGGGCGCAACCGTTGCAATCGCCGACATCAACCTGGAACGCGCCCAGGCCACGGCGGCCGAGCTGGGTGAGCAAGCTTATGCTGTGGAGATGGACGTCACTGACCAGGCATCCATTGAGGCTGCGATTGGCGCTGTCGTAGCCCATGCTGGGAAGCTCGACATTTTGGTGAACAATGCGGCGTTGTTCGATCTTGCCCCGATCACGGAGATCACACGGGAGAGCTATGACAAGCTATTTGCGATCAACGTTAGCGGTACGCTGTTTACGCTTCAGGCAGCAGCCAAGCAGATGATCGCACAAGGTCATGGGGGGAAGATCATCAATATGGCCAGCCAGGCCGGTCGCCGCGGTGAAGCCCTGGTGGGCGTCTACTGCGCGACCAAGGCCGCGGTTATCAGCTTGACTCAATCCGCCGGCCTGAACCTCATCAAGAACAAGATCAATGTGAATGCGATCGCTCCCGGCGTCGTGGACGGGGAACATTGGGATGGCGTCGACGCGTTGTTCGCAAAGCACGAAAACCGTCCACTGGGTGAGAAGAAAAGGCTGGTTGGACTGGAAGTCCCTTATGGGCGGATGGGCACCGCTGAGGATCTGGTGGGCATGGCCATCTTTCTGGCGGGCGCAGAGAGCGATTACATCGTCGCGCAGACCTACAACGTTGATGGCGGTAATTGGATGAACTAGTGGTGGGTGATAGGGACACACAGATCCAGTCCCTCGAGGAGAAGCATGCCCATGCCTGCGGCGCGCTGGAGTATTACCGAGAGTCCGTCAGGGAGCGGCGAGATCAGGATCAACGCCGACATGAATCCCAGCGATTCGCAGGTTCGAATAGTTGAGGACTGAGTGTGAGGGTGTTGATTTCGCAGGATTTCGCGAGGGGGTTATCCTTTGGTAGCGCTCTCGTGCAGCAGGTAGCGCCCACTGAAACTGGGACTGATCAAAGGAACGCAGAAGGCCGATCCCTTTGTTTCGCGCGAGGTTAAGGGCGCTCGATTGAAATGCACTGGCGGTGACGAATATACCTTTCACATTGCAGCCCGCGACCTGGCCAACCTTCGAGATAAAAGTGCTCTGCTTCTGAAAATCCATCTCGGGCTACCGCTCCTGGGAATTGCGGGCATGATCGGCGCTCGATTATACGGTGCTCAACAGCTTCTCCAGCTGCGCACGCTCCCAGGTACTCAAAAGCTCCACGGGATCCGTACCGAAGCGCTGCAGTGAACCAAAGGCGTACGCACGGCCATCTGGACTGTGGCAGCTGTCGCAGTAATCGAGGGTGTCGCACTCGTTTTGAAACGTGATGACCCAGCCATCCGCTTCGACGCTCATGCGACCGCAGTAAATCTGCGACCAGGACTGCTCGCCCAAACGACGCATGAGACGAATACCCAAGGCAATGTCGCGCAGGATTTGATATGTCTCACGGGCTGTTAAAGATTTTGCTGACAAACGAAAGGTGCCTGTGTGGGACTGTGGATTTACCTATGGTAGAGGATACGTCATCCAACAGCTGAACCGTCCATGTCTGGACGTCCAGAACTTTCACACGATTCGTGCGCTGGCAAGTATGGACGAGAACACACTGTCCCAGGAGGACGTGTGGCTGAAGCGATATTCCCGCGCGATCCCGATCTGGTTCCAAGGCTTATGGGACACCGTCGGCGCTCTGGGGGTACCCGGGCCTTTGATCCCACGTGTCAGCAAGGACGATTTCGCTTTTCTGGAAACCGATCTGCGGATCAACTACACCCACGCCTACCATGCCCTGGCGATCGACGAGCATCGCCAAGCCTTCGCCCCAACTCTCTGGGTAAAAAACACTCCCAAGCAGGGAGACACTTATCCTGCGCGTGATCTCGCTCACTATGCGCAGGAAGCCTCCACCGAAGAGCTTGAGCTTTGCCGCCAACATCCCCGACGAATCAGGCAGGCAAAGAGGAGGGCGGTTGAACCCCGTTGATCTATGCCTAGTGCACATTGCAGCTGAAACGCCCAGCCTAAATTCCGCAGATTACAAAGCGGCAAGATCAATGCCAAGCAAGCCCGGCAATGTGCGTCTACCTCACCGATAACCTCAGCAATCATCAGAAAATTCATGGCGAAATACGGCTCTAGCCCTGGAAACTGATTAGCGCCATTACCGCCGCAATCCCGTCCATGGCAACCCAGGCCCACGCTAAATGCGTACCGTCGTCGACCATGGGGTGACAGCTGGAAGGTTTGGTAGCCAAGACCGAGCTCTCGAAGATAGTTCGTTCCGGACAAGGCTGATCACTCGGACGACAGCGGTGCACAGATGCCATGACCGACTAAGTCGCGATCTCGTCATATGGCCCAAGCGAATGAAATTGAAGAATGCGCAGCGTGGCGGTGAATGAGTTGAGGGAAATAGTGCGCTGAGGGTCGACGCGATTACCTCGCGGTACAACGGGCCGGACAGCATGCGTTCATTCCAGGGTGCGTCAGAAACTCCTGGCAGCAGACGCTATGCCTGAAGGACCGGGCGGAACTCTCGAACCAGAGGCTGCGGGGTGCCAGATGGAATGAGGCGTCTGTTTCCCGAGCTTCGCCCGGTCCCACAGAAAACTCGATCAGCTCGAAAGCTCGGTGCGTCCTGGTGCTTGGAGTATCCAGGTGGCAGAGCAGACCCATAATCCCGATCACCACCCACAACCCAATACGCGATTTAACATAATATACATTATGCGTAGTGTCGTATGAAACCCCACAGGCCGAGTGTGGCGCTTTCCGAGAGCCAGCCCTCACCAAACCCAGGCCAGCGCCCACCTTGAATACCTCGTCAAGGATAGTCAGTCCCTCCATGCGGAACCCGGCACCGATGAATTCGCTTCAGCGCCATCTTCCATCCACGCACCGCGCCATGCTTCTCAATCGCCAACACCGCATACCGCGAACAACTCGGTTCAAACCTGCAGGCATTTCTCAACCGTCCAGGTGCCACGCGCTGGTAACCTCGAATGGCGCACACCGATAGCCAGGCGATCATGTGGGTTTGCGAAACGAGATCACATAGTAATTGGCCGTGGAGTCTTTCTTGCCCGACAGTGCGTCGAAGCACCCGGCCTTGATCGAGACGCCGATGGTGTCGACCCGATGAAATTCCCAACCTTGCGCGGCGTGTTCGTTGACCACGTTCTGCAGGTAGACGGCGGCTTCGTTGCCTCGGTGCTTGCTGGCCTGAACTTCGATGTTGGGTGGTACCTGGACCATTTTATAGACGTACACAGTGACTCCTTTCCAAGGATAAGCTGTCTTGCCGGACAGCAACGTGGCCGGAGGGTATCAGCCACCGATTGGGTTTCGGCCCTGCATGGCCGGTATGCGGTGCGATTACGCTTTTATGTCCTGTCCCTAACGGGGCTATGATTTCGGCCGATTTTTCTCATACGGATGCTAAAAGTCTTTCTGAATCATGCGTCTACGTGAAATCTGAGTGGTTGAGCAGGCCCTAATCCTTCGCTTTTCAAGCAGGTGCGCGCCCGAATAGCACTAAATCGAGTTCAGGACTTCGCCCGTCAACCTGATCGGCGCATGCATTCGGGAATGCATGAAGCCTGGCAATATGATCGATCAGTAGGTGCGCAACTCCATGAACGACCTGTAAGATAGATGCCCTGCTTCCCTGGCTTTCGTGGGTGTTATTAATAACTCAACTAAAGAACTATTTAGTTGAGTTATTAATTTGGATGAAGGGGATGGCGCACAAGGCCCCTCCTCTCATCAACGAGCCTTCACCTTAAGTTGAAGTCGTATTGAAGCGTCATCTTCACATCAAAATAGTCGAGGCGATCCCCAAGCGAACTTGCATCTCTTCTTTCGCGAGCCAGGCTGAGGGTCAACAACGAACGAAAGCCCTTGAGCACCCCCTCCCGGGGGCCGTACCCAACGTAGACATCAGTGGCGGCCCCACGCACCAGGACGTTTCGGTGGTAATCCTCATAGCCTCTCGTATAGAGTTGGGCAACCCCGAAAAATGTGTCACGCGGCAGATCCCAGGTATGCCCGGCCTGCCAAGACCACATGTCGCTGTAATTACGATCGATGCTCAGCTCAAACGTATAGCTCAAGTCCGTATCAACGCCGGCCAGCCAGTTCAACTTCGGCCCCGCCTTGCCTACCGCCACGAACGTTGCCCCATCCTGGTTGATATAGCTGAGCTTCCCGCCCATCACGTAGGTATGGTCCGAGCCATCATAGCGGGTCGACATGCCATTCAAGCGGGCGTAGAACGCGACAAATTCCGGTTTTACAAAACTTTGCCCGTCGGCGCTGATAGCGTAACGCTGCGCTACCCGGCCCATGACCTGGCCAGACACATCATCCTGCCATGAGGCGCTAAACGCATAGGTATCAAGGTTTTTGTGGTAAACCGTGGAAACCAGGTACTGAGGGCGCAAGAGGTCGTAGGTATAGGTGTCGGGATTGATGGGCCCCGCCTTGTGTACACCCAGTGCTACGTCGGGGTAGTTGTACACCCCGGTGCGATACATGCCGTATACATCGATATTGAACTGCGGGCTATATTTGAACAATGCACCATCCGATAAAGACGGCTGAGTGCGCTGTGATGACGAATTTATCAGGGGAATATCATCTTGCCCACTGTACGCCGAATCCGTCACCATCCGCCCTACTTTCAATTTCAGGGTGTCAGATAACTTCACTTTCAATGCTGCGGTGTAGCGGCTGAAACTGGCGTCCTCGTCCAGGTACCAACGCGTGCTCCAGCCTTCGTGATCGCCCAGGCGCTGGGTGTAGAACAAACCTGCATCAAGACCCAGCGTATCGCCGATAAACGGGCTGTTATATTCCAGTGCAGCGCCCTGAACCCAGGCATAGATATCATGTGCCGACCCGGCGCTGGGTTTGTCGGCTCGTCGCATTTCATTACGCAGACGAAGCCTCAGTGCATCCTCCTGCTCGTAAAAATCAGCCGCGGTTACATGGCAAGCCAGGCATGAACATAGCGCTGCCAAGTATCGGGCAGTGTTTCCTCGACGATGCAGCATTAGACGCTCGCTTGTTATTGGATTTATGAGTCGGCAACAAAACGTTAATGACACCGACGCTGCTACGAAACGGCCGAAGAGCAGTTGGAATTTGTCATCATACAAGATGGGGTTTTATAGCGAAGCAGCGGTGAAATGGCTACGTTCGCAGCTATCGTTTTTCCCGATACCTGCCATCACACCCTGCCATACCCCTGTTTAGCCTAGCAATTATGGCGGTAGCCAGGGTCGACCATTGACACCCAGGCACGTGACTAGGGATACTCAAGCCTGTATGACAAGCTGAACCGCACGCTCCGTGTGGCCGCACCAAACCATGGATTGAATGTAAAGGACGAACGGATGAAACAGCGAAATTCAACAATGACAAAAATAGTTGCGCTGGCAGTACTCGGAACGGGCGCCGGTCATGTATCGGCTCAACAAGCACGCACAACCCTTTCAGCACAGAACTTCCCCCAAGTGGGCGTCGTTGATGAACGGTTTCAGTCCTATAACATTGAAATGCTGGAGGTCACGGGCGGGAAGTTCTGGAAGCCCTATTCAGACATTCACATACCCACGCCAGCACCAGGCGCAGGAGATAAGCCCTCGACCCCACCGGGCATGAACCCCGCCATGTTTGCCTATCGCCCCCCGTTGGACCTGAGCAACACCCGCCTGCGGAACCTGGCCTCGGCGCTTGCGCCGGCTTACGTCAGAACAAGCGGCACGTGGGCGAACAACACGTATTTCGACGATGCCGACGACGCCATCAGTCAACCGCCCGCAGGCTTTTCCGGCGTGCTGACGCGGCAGCGCTGGAAGGCGCTGGTCGAGTTTTCCAACACGGTGAACGCCCCTATCATCACCTCTTTCGCAACCAGCCCCGGGGTACGTGACAGCAACGGCGTCTGGCAGCCGGACCAGGCCCGACGATTCTTGAACTACACCCAATCAATCGGCGGGCATATTGCCGCCGCGGAGTTCATGAATGAGCCCAATATTGCCTCCATTGGCGGAGCCCCCAAAGGCTATGACGCCAAGGCGTACGGGCAGGATTTCAAGGTATTCCATACGTTTGCCCGTGACGCGGCACCCCACATGCTTGTTCTTGGCCCGGGGTCGGTGGGGGAAAACGATGCCGGGTGGGGCATGGGCAATACTGGCATTCCCATGATAGGTACGGCGGCGCTGTTGCAAGCTGCCGGCAGTGGCGTTGATCGCTTCTCGTACCACCACTACAGCGCTGTCTCGCAACGTTGCGCGCCGGCAGGCCAGACTACCGAGAACGCTGCGTTGTCGGAGGATTGGCTGGCACGCACCGACGTGACGTTCGCGTTCTACCGGCACCTGCGGGACCGCTTCGAGCCCGGCAAACCTATTTGGCTGACTGAAACCGGTGACGCTGCCTGTGGCGGCAACCCGTGGGCGTCCACGTTCAGGGACACCTTCAGGTACCTGGATCAACTCGGTCGCCTTGCCAAGCAAGGGGTTGAAGTGGTCGCGCACAATACCCTGGTGGCCAGCGACTATGGGTTGCTCGACGAGAATACGTTCGCCCCCAAACCCAACTACTGGGGCGCGCTGCTGTGGCACAGGTTCATGGGCACGGTGGTACTGGATGCGGGGGTCGAACGTCGCGAGGGTTTGCACGCCTACGCGCAATGCCTGCGCGGCACGGCCGGTGGCGTGGCATTGCTCATCATCAACAATGATGAGAAGCACAGCAGCCGTATTTACCTGCAGCAGCGTTCGAACCGGTACACGCTGGCGTCGACCGCCACGTTGTCGGGAAAAGAGGTCGCGCTGAACGGTGTGCCGCTGAAGCTGACCACCGATGATGAGCTGCCCGCGTTGACCGGCGCACCAACCGAAGCAGGCGCCCTGGAGTTCAAGCCTGCCACGATTACGTTCCTGACGGTCCCGGAGGCGAATAACCCGGCGTGTGCTCAGGGGGCCCACAACCCCTGATACCCCGGTGCTCCGATGGCGACGCACCCATTCAGAAAATATAGTTGAAATATTCAACTATGTTGCTATGCTTCAGTCACCCTACTGGAGCATTCCATGTATTCCGACTTTCTGAATTTCAAGCTCGATATGGCGAGCGCCTTGCTGATGGAGCAAGCCGACGCCGTGTATCGACAACATTGGGACCTGGATGTGCGCGGCCTGCGCGTGCTGCGCCTCATCCAGGCCTACCCCGATATCACGCCCAAGGAAGTCTCGGCCCGTGCGCTGCTGGAAAAGACCCTGCTGTCCAAGACCCTGTCGCTGCTGGAATCCCGCGAACTGATCTCCCGCCATGCCCATCCGGTCGACCGGCGCAGCGTCGGCCTGCGCACCACGGCCATGGGCGCCCAGGTGGCCGATGACTCCTCCACCGTTGGCGCCGAGCTGGAAGACCGGCTGGTTGGCGCCTTGTCGCAGCAAGAGCGTGAAACCCTGGATGCGCTGATTTCCAAGCTGGTGTGCAGCCTGCTAGCGCCTACCTGACACCCCCACCCTACCCGCTTTTATGCCCTCTTTTCTGTAAGGAGTAGCTCATGTCGTCCCTGAAAAAGTTGATCCCCACGCTCGATGCCCTGTTGCCGGAGCTGGAAGAAATCTACAAAGACCTTCATCGCAACCCCGAACTGTCGATGTGCGAATACCGCACCGCGAAGATCGCCGCTGATTACCTGGAGCGTTACGGCTACGAGGTGAGCCGCGAAATCGGCGTGACCGGCGTGGTCGGCGTGTTGCGCAACGGTGATGGTCCGGTGGTGATGCTGCGTGCCGACATGGACGCGCTGCCCATGGCCGAAGCCACCGGCCTGCCTTACGCCGCCGATGTGGTCACCCGCAACGAAGATGGCGTCGAAGTGCCGGTCTGCCACTCCTGTGGGCACGACATGCACGTCACTTGGCTGATGGGGGTGGCGCGGGTGCTGTCCGAGCATCGCGATACCTGGCAAGGCACCGTGCTGGCGGTATTCCAGCCAGGTGAAGAAGTGGGCGTAGGCGCACAGAACATGATCGACGACGGCATGATCGAACGCTTCCCCAAGCCCGACATCATCCTGGGGCAGCACGTGATGGTTGGCCCAGCGGGTACTGTCGGCCACCGAAGCGGCACCATTCTGTCGGCCGGTGACAGCATGAAGATCAAGCTGTTTGGCCAAGGCTCCCACGGTTCGCAGCCACAGACCTCCATCGATCCGGTGATCATGGCGGCGTCCACCGTGCTGCGCCTGCAAACCATCGTGTCGCGGGAAATCTCCCCTCAAGATCAAGCGGTGTTGACCATTGGCTCCCTGCAGGCAGGCACCAAGGAAAACATCATCCCCGACGACGCCACGCTGAAGCTGAACATGCGCACCTACGATGAAGGCGTGCGTGACCACATGCTGGGTGCCATCAAGCGCATTTGCTGCGCCGAGTGTTCGGCTTCCAACGCGCCCCGTGATCCGGAGTTCACCACCCTCAACCGCTACCCGCTGACCGTCAACGATGCCAAGGCGTCCACACAGCTGGCAGAAGCGTTTGGCAACTGGTTTGGCGACCGCGCCTATGAAACCGCACCGGCAGCGGCCAGCGAAGACTTCAGCGTGTTCGGTCGTGCCTGGAAGGTACCGTATGTATTCTGGTTCGTTGGCTGCACCGACCCGCAGGTCTACGAGCAGGCCAAGGCCAACCGCCAGATCAACAGCATCCCCAGCAACCACTCGCCCAAGTTCGCGCCGTTGCTGCACCCTACCCTGCGCACCGGCCTGGAAACCATGCTCTGCGCAGCCTTTGCCTGGTTCGGGAACGCTGAGTAACACACGATGGACAGTCACTTGATCTACACGGTACTCGACCTGCTGGGTACCTTCGCGTTTGGCATCAGCGGCGCGGTGGCGGCCCGACAACAGCGGTTGGACCTGTTTGGCATCGCCACCATTACGTTCATCGTCGCCTGCGGCGGTGGCATCGTCCGGGACCTGTGCCTGGGCACGCTACCCCCCGCCGGGCTGGCAAACTGGCGCTACCTGGCGGTATCGCTGGTGGCCGCGGCCTGGGTGGTATGTGCCTACCCCACGGTGCGCCGCATGACGTCGCCGGTACAGTTGTTCGATGCCATTGGCCTGGGGCTGTTCGCGGTGGCCGGGGCGAAAAAGGCCCTCGCCGCCCATGCCGGTGCCGAAGTCGCCATCGTGCTGGGCATGGTCAGCGCGGTGGGCGGTGGGGTGCTTCGGGACGTGTTGCTGTCCCGCGTCCCCAGCATTCTGCAACGTGAGATCTATGCCTCTGCCGCGCTGGTGGGCGCCAGTGTCGAAGTTGCCCTCAGCCACTTCGGTGCCAGCTCGGCGTGGACACCCTGGCTGGCGGCGGCCAGCTGTATTCTGCTGCGCCTGGCATCGCTACGCTTCGGCTGGCGTTTGCCGGCCAATGGCAATGAGGCCGACAAGCGACTGTTCTGATTCGCTGCCGCGTCGGCTGACACCCTTGATCATTGGGCGGCACCCTGACCGCAGCGTTGACCGAGGAAGAATTCCACGTTATAAATACTGGCAGTATCTATAAGGTTTGCGGGAAGTCTCTCCCAAACTGTCGAACCGCGTGGAACCCATGACTGAGAAAAACAAGCCGTCCAAGCTCACCAAGCCGCGCAGCCGATCCTCCATTGGCGCGGTGCGCAGCCCGCAAAGTACCGAGGCGATTCTTGAGGCCGCAGCGGCCATCCTTGAAGAGCAAGGCTACAAGGCCTTCACCATGGATGCCCTCGTCGAGCGCGCAGGCTCAAGCAAGCCCACCATCTACCGCTGGTGGCGCAGCAAAGGGGCGCTGTTGCGTGATGTGTACGAACGCGCGGCACTGACCTTCGTCACCTCGCCCGATACCGGGAACCTGGAACAGGACCTGATCGAGCATTTGCGTTCGTTGTGGTTGTGGTGGCGTTCCTCCAGTGCCGGTGAAACGCTGCGCAGCGTGTTCATCGAAATCCAGCTGGACGTCAACGCCATCGAAGAGTTTCGCCAGGCGTTCCTGCCCCGCCGCGAACGTACCTTGCGCAAGATCTTCGCAAGGGCGGTCAGTGCAGGAAAAATTGCCGATGGCCCGGCGATCGATGCGGCAGTGTCGATGCTGACCGGCATGTCCTGGCTGCACCTGGTCACCGCGAACCTGGATAACCTGGACGACATTGATCATTCGGTAGCCGTCATCGTCAAGGGCTTGCGCGCCGGCTGACCCATCGGGTTGGCCTTGGCACTTTTTCACGACCTTAACGACACTAATAGTTTTTATAGATGCTGTTGTCACCCGCGTGCTCCGAGCGTGCGTTTCCCTTCCCTTTCAACGTCAGAGAAATCCGTTGATGAACAGTCCCATACCCCAGGGCCCCAAGGATGTGCGGTCAACACTGCGCCTGGCAGCGCACCTTCCCATGGCCGTCCTGATGGTTGCGCTCACCGGGTGCGCGTTCAGTGACCTGAAACCCAGTGCAAAGATGGCACCTCCCCAGGACGTCGAACAGACCCTGGCCGCCAGCGGCATTTCGCTGTCGCCGGCCGCCTGGCCGAGCGACACCTGGTGGACCAGCTTCAATGATCCGCAGCTCAATGCGCTGGTGCAGGAGGCACTGGCTGGCAGCCCCAGCCTGCGTGCGGCTGCTGCCCGCGTGCACCAGGCCAGCGCGCTGGAAGACATCCAGGGCGCCTCATTGCTGCCCCATGCTGATGTGGCCATGAGCACGACGCGGGAGCGCTTCAGTTCCAACGGCACCACGCCATCGCCTGTGAAGGGCACGTGGCAGAACGTTGACCAGGCCACGTTCAACCTCGGCTACGAGCTGGACTTCTGGGGTAAAAACCGCGAGGCCGTGGAAGCGGCGGTAGGACGCCGCCATGCACTGGAGGTCGACGAACGCGCTGCGGCGCTGATGCTGTCCACCTCGGTGGTGCAGGCGTACATTTCCCTGCAGGACACCTACGAACAACTGGACGTCGCCCAGACGCTGCTCAATCAACAAGAGCAGATCGAAACGCTCACCCAGCAGCGCTTTGCCGCCGAACTGGGCACGCAGATCGACATCAAGCAATCCCAGGCATCGCTGCCTGCCAGCCGCGCCAACATCGCCGCGCTGAAGGAATTGATCGAGCTTAACCAGAACAAGCTGGCCTCCCTGCTGGGCAAGGGCCCCGACCGCGGCCGCAGCATTGCCCGCCCGCGCATGCTGGCCAGCAACAGCGTCGCCCTGCCGACCCATATCCCGGCAGAGCTGATCGGCCATCGCCCGGACGTGGTCGCCCAGCGCTGGCGGGTGGAAGCGTCGGGGCATGAGATCAAGGTGGCCAAGGCGCGCTTCTATCCCGACGTGAACCTGACCTCGTTCATCGGCATGCAGAGCCTGGCGTTCGACACGTTCAACGACCGCAGCAGCCGGATCCTGGGTTTCTCGCCGGCCATCAGCTTGCCGATCTTCGAAGGTGGCCGCCTGCGCGGCAGCCTGGATGCCCAGGACGCGGCCTACGACCTGGCGGTGGAAAACTACAACCAGACGGTGGTCGATGCACTGCGGGACATCGCCGATCAACTGGCGTCCCTGCGTTGGTTGAAAGAGCGCATGGCGCAACAGAATGAAGCCGTTGCCACCGCGCAGGCAGCCTCCGACCTGGTGAACAAACGATACGCGGCAGGCCTGGCCACTTACCTGCAAGTACTGGCCACGCAAAACACCACGCTGGCGGAGAAACGCCAGCTGGTCACGTTGCAGTCCCGCGCCCTGTCCCTGCAAGCCAACCTTAGCCGGGCGCTGGGGGGCGGTTACCGCCCTGAAATCAACGCCACCGCCGACGCCACTCCAACCGTAGCTGACAAATCATGACCACGAACGCACCTTCCCCCGCACCCGCAAAATCGTCTTTTCGCCCACAACTGCTGTTGATCCTGGCCATCGTGCTGCTGGTCGTGGCCCTGGGCATCTGGTACGTCACCCGCCTGGGCAGCGAGTCGACCGACGACGCCTATGTCGACGGCAACATCGTCCAGGTGACCTCGCAGGTCAGCGGCACCGTGACCGTGATCAGTGGCGACAACACCGACCATGTGGACGCCAATTCGCCGCTGGTGACGCTCAATGCCGTCGATGCAGAGATTCAGTATGAGCGCGCCAAGTCCAACCTGGCGCGCGCGGTACGCCAGGCGCGTACCCAGTACTACCAGGTGCAGCAACTGGAGGCCGAAGTCAGCCAGCGCCAGAACGATGTGCGCAAGGCTCAGGACGACGTGCGTCGCCGCAACCAGCTCGCCGCCAGCGGTGCTGTGTCGCGCGAAGAAATCAGCCACGCCGAGGAAGTGCTGAAGAACGCCGTCGCAGGCCTGGACGGTACCCAGCATGCGTTGGCCGTGCGCCTGGCCATGGTCGACAACACCACGTTGCGCACCCACCCCGATGTGCTGGTGGCCGCCAGCAACCTGCGTGATGCCTTTATCTCCCTGCACCGCACCCAGATCTACTCCCCCGTCAGCGGCGTGATCACCAAGCGCAGCGTGCAGGTGGGCCAGCGCATCAACCCGGGCGTGGCCCTGATGTCGGTGGTGCCAGTGGACCAGGTATGGGTCAACGCCAACTTCAAGGAATCGCAGATCGAAGACCTGCGTATTGGCCAGCCCGCAGAGCTGCGCGCCGATGCCTACAGCCGCGACGTGGTGTTCCACGGCACCATCGTGGGCCTGGACGCGGGCACCGGCAGCGCGTTTTCGCTGATGCCGGCGCAGAACGCCACCGGTAACTGGATCAAGGTGACCCAACGCGTGCCGGTGCGTATCGCGCTGGACGCCCAGGAAGTGCAACGCAGCCCATTGCGCCTGGGCCTGTCCATGCGCGTATCGGTGAACACCCAGGACCTCAGCGGCCCCGTGCTGAACAAGAAGGCACCTGCGCAACCCGCCTATAGCACCAATATTTTCCAGAACGAGCTCAAGGACGCCAACGACGTCGTCGAGCAGGTGATCAGCGCCAACGAAGACCGTGGGCGCGACGCCAAAGCCCTTAAACTCTGACGAGGCGCCACATGTACCGGAAAAACGCCGCCCTGCTGATCACGGTCGGGCTGCTGTGCGCACTGGAGTACCTGCAGGCGGGCATGATTGCCTTTGCCTCGGCGCCCATTCGCGGTGAAATCGATGCCAGCCCCGAGGAGTTCACCCTGGTGGCTGCGCTGTATGCGTGCATCGCCGTGGTGGTGATCTCCAAGCAGCGCTGGCTGGTCGAGCGCCTGGGCTGGCGTAACTTCATGCTCGGTTCCATCAGCATTTACGTGCTGGGTGCCTTCGTTTGCGGCGTCAGCAGCGACCTCACCGCCTTCACCGCCGGCCGCGTGGTCATGGCCCTGGGCGGTGCGTCGTTCATGACATCAGCGCGCCTGATGGTCAACTTCCTGCCCGCGGGCCCGGGGCGCTTCACCGGCGTCAAGGTGTTCGCCACGGGCCTGGCCAGTGGCACGGCGTCCGCGCCGTTCATCTCGTCGATGGTGGTGGTCGAGGACACCTGGCATGCCATCTTCTGGGTACTGATCGGTGGCGCCCTGGTGGCTGCGATGCTGTGCACGCGCTTCCTGCCCACAGCCCCCGCACCACTGGAAGACCGCACCCCGTCGAGCCCGGCCAACATCCTGTTGCTGTCCGTCAGCAGCTTCTTCCTGTTGTATGTGCTGCAGCGCTCCTACTACGACTTCTACAACGAAACCTTCATCCTCGTTGCGTTCGCGCTGCTGGCGGCGCTGGGAATGTACATTTTCTTCCACGCCGAACACAGCAAACATGCGCCCTTCCTCAAGGTTCGCGACCTGATGCAGCCACGCTACGTGCTGGGCGTGGCGCTGTTCTGCTTTACCTACGTGGTGCTGGGCAGCAACAACTACATCCTGCCGTACTTCCTGCAGACCGGCCTGGGCTACTCCTGGGACACCATCGGCACGTTCCAGGCCTTCGGACTGGGCGGCGCCCTGGTGACCTGGCTGGCCATGGCGGCACTGATCCCGAAATTTCCAGGGCCCAAGAAATTCTTCGTGCTCGGGTTTGCCGCACTGATCAGCTTTGGCTGTCTGCTCTCCTCCGTCACCACCGATGCCAACATGTGGTCGAACATTCTGCCGGCGCTGTTCCTCAACGGCTGTTTCGTCATGCTGGTACTGGCCACGGCGGCCATGCAGACGTTCCGTGACGTGACCCACCACGATACGCTGTTTGCCCACGCCTACCAGATCAAGAGCATGCTGGGGCAGATCGCCATGGCCATGGGCACCGCGGTGGCCACCTTGTTCCTGCAGTGGCGCACCACGCTGCAGTACAACAACCTCAACGGCCACTTTGCCGCGGGCGACCCGCTGTACATGGAGCAGACCCAGCACCTGGCGCAGGCCTTGACCGCTCAGGCAGGCGCCGGGCCGGCCAACCAGATAGCCCTGTCGACCCTGGCGCAAAGCCTGCACCAGCAATCCACGCTGGTGGCCAGCATGGAGTACTTCTGGGCGGTCATCGTCGTGGCGATCATCGCGCTGGGTGTGTCCGTGGCGCAGAAGACCTTCAAATGAACCTGCCCTCCCACTACCACAAGCGCCAGCAGAATGGGCGGCGCGCGAAAGCCGATGTATGCGGGCTGCAGCGTAACGGGAATGAATTTTGCTAAGTCTAGACGCCGCCCGCACAATGCAGCTGTGCGGCTAACAGCTCAACACTCAGGCTTGCCTTTGCGCCCCCATCGGGTCGCAACGTAGCCGCTGGTGCGATCCACCGGCGCTGCGCCAAACGGGCTGCCCTCCCACAAGGAAAAGCAATGCATCAGGTCGAACACCGAAAAGATGAGATCGGCACCCGGGCCGTCTCGGAAGATCCAACCAAGGCCATGAAACCCTACCCCCAACACAGTGCACTGGATGATGCATACGGCATCTTCATCGGGATTGCCCTGGCCGCTACCGGGATAGCCATTCTGGGTAAAAGCGGGCTGATCACGGGGGGCATCGCAGGGATGGCCCTGCTCGTTTCCTTCATCACCCCGTACACGCCTTCGGTGCTGGTGCCGGTCATCAACATTCCCTTTCTGCTGTTCGCCCTGGTCAGCATGGGCCGCGCATTCACGTTGAAGAGCGTTATCGTCAGCCTTGCCCTCGGATTGGGCATCAGCCTGGTCAGTCCAGTGCTCAACCTCTCCGGCATTCACCCAGGCATCGGTTCCATACTAGGGGGCACCTTCCTGGGCATGGGCATCCTTTGCCTGGCCCGCCATAACGCATCGGTGGGGGGCACGGGCGCCATCGTGCTGTGGATTCAGCGGCGCTTTTCCATCAACGCCGGCGTCTCGCAGTTGGCATGCGATTGTGTGCTGTTTCTGGTGGCAGCCATTTATTTGCCGCTCGAAAAGCTGGCGTGGTCGTTCGTCGGCACGCTGGCGATGAATTTTATCCTGATCAGCTGGCACAAACCGGGGCGATACCGTGGTTAGTCTTGATAAGAAGAGTGCGGAGCCAATGACCGTGGGCGATAGTCGCGGCGCCGCCCCCTGGCGCCGCGGCATGCAGCACAAAGCTTCTGCTACGTCCGCTCCAGCACGAGCTTGCGCAAAGTACCCATGCTCAGAAACGCCAGCGCCCCCACCAACGCATGCCCAGCCACGACATACAACGCCCCTTCGAACGAACCGGTGGTCTGGACGATGTAGCCGATGGCAATCGGCGTGAAGATGCCGGAAATGTTCCCGCACATGTTGAACAGCCCGCCCGCCATGCCGGTGATCTGCTTGGGCGCGGTGTCGGACACCAGTGTCCAGTCCACCGCCACCACGCCCTTGCCGAAGATGGCCAGCGACATCAGCAGCGTCACCACCCACACCGAATCGGTGAAGTTGCACAGCACCAGCGTGGCCCCGACGCTCATGCCGCACACCAGCGGGATCTTGCGCGCCACGGTTAGCGAGACCCCTCGGCGCAACAGGTAGTCGCACACCGCCCCTCCACACAGCGCGCCCAGCAGCCCGCACACACCCGGTACCGCGGCGATGGCACCGGCTTCCATGATGTTCAACCCGCGCCCCTTCACCAGGTAGATCGGGAACCAGGTGAGGAAGAAATACTGCAGCGAGGTATCGCAGTATTTGCCCAGGTAAATCGACCACATCATCGGGCTTTTCAACAGCACCTTGAGGTCGGAAAATCTCGGTTTGAATGCCCCGGCGACCTTGGGCTTGTCCATGTCCACTTCCGCCCCGCCGCTCTTGAGGTGTGCCAGCTCGGCGCTGTTCACCAGCGGGTGGTCGCCAGGCGCCTTGACCAGGCGGAACCACACCAGGCTGACCAGAATGCCCAGGCCACCCATGAACCAGTACACATGCTCCCAGCCATAGGTGTGGGCGATGAAGCCCATCAACGGCGCCAGGAGCACCACCGACAGGTACATGGAGGAGTTGTAGATGACCGTGGCCAGCCCGCGCTCCTGCAGCGGGAACCAGGCCGCGACGATGCGGTTGTTGGCCGGGTACACCGGCGCCTCGATCAACCCGAGCAGGAAGCGCAAGGCAAACAGCGTGACCACCGCCACCGGTACCGACAGAAAGCCGATCAGCCCCTGGGCCAAGGTAATGGCCGACCAGAGGAACAGCGATGTGCCATACACCCGCGCCGAACCGAACTTGTCCAGCAACCAGCCGCCGGGTAACTGGCCGATGACGTACGCCCAGGCGAACGCGGAGAAAATGTAGCCCAGGGTAATGGAGTCGATGCCCAGCACCTGGGTCAATGCCGTGCCGGTGATGGACAGGGTGGCGCGGTCGCCTACGTTGATGGCCGTGACGATGAACAGCATGGCCAGAATGATATAGCGCACCTTGCTGCGGGCGACAGTGTCGGCAACGGGTACCGCGGGTTCTGCAACATTGGAATGTTCCACATGGACGTCCTCATCTTGTCGTTGTTGTAGGTCGTTATTCACGGGACAGACAACCGCGCCAGGGGCCTGGCGCGGTCGAGACACTCAAGGACGCTTGCCCACCTCCACCTGCTGGGCAGTCCAGGCCTTGACCTGCTCGCTCAGGCTCAGCCCCAGGCCGGGCCGCTTGGGCACCAGCATGCGGCCGTCGCGGGTTTCCAGGCGCTCGTTGAACAGCGGCTCCAGCCACTCGAAATGCTCCACCCAAGGCTCGGTCGGGTACGCGGCGGCCAGGTGCACGTGCAGTTCCATGGCAAAGTGCGGGGCCAGCATCAGGCCGGCGTTCTCGGCCATGGCAGCCACCTTCAGGTATGGGGTGATGCCCCCCACGCGCGGGGCATCGGGCATCAGGAAGTCGGCGCCGCGCAGCTTGATGAACTCGGCGTGCTCGGCCACGCTGGTGAGCATTTCACCGGTGGCGATGGGCGTATCGAACTGTTGCGCCAATGCCGCGTGGCCCTCGGCGTCGTAGCAGTCCAGCGGTTCCTCGATCCAGATCAGGTTGTACTGCTCGAACTGGCGGCACATGCGCTGGGCGGTAGGCCGGTCCCACTGCTGGTTGGCGTCCACCATCAAAGGAAACTTGTCGCCCAGGTGACGACGCACTGTGCTGACCCGCTCGATGTCGATGGCACAATCGGGCTGGCCCACCTTGAGTTTGATGCCGCCAATGCCCTTTTCCCGGGACAGGTCAGTGTTCTTCAACAACTGATCCAGCGGCGTGTGCAGAAAGCCGCCGGAGGTGTTGTAGCAGCGCACGCTGTCACGCTGGGCCCCCAGCAAGCGCGCCAGTGACAGGTTCGCGCGCTTGGCCTTGAGGTCCCACAAGGCCACGTCGAAAGCGCCGATAGCCTGGGTGGACAGACCGCTGCGGCCCACCGAGGCGCCTGCCCAGCACAGCTTGGTCCATAGTTTGGCGATGTCGCTGGGGTTCTCGCCGATCAGGGCCGGGGCGATCTCCTGGGCATGGGCGAATTGCCCCGGCCCCCCTGCCCGCTTGGAATAACTGAAGCCCAGGCCGCGGTGGCCATCCTTGGTCTCGATCTCGGCGAACAGGATAGCGATCTCGGTCATCGGCTTCTGGCGCCCGGTGAGTACCTTGGCGTCGCTGATGGGGTTGGCCAGCGGCAGGAACACCGAGGACACGCGAACCCAGGCAATGGCGTCGTCATCACCGGTGGGCAAGTCTTGTTGTTGTGCGAGCATGAACGCTCTCCTTGTTAACGGGAAGGGAAGGAATCAGGTGTCGCCACAGGAGTGGCCTGGGCAAGCGGTTCGGGAAAATCATCCAGCTCCAGGCGCTTCAGTGGCCCGACAATGAACAGGTAGGCAAAGGCGCCAAGCAGTCCCATGGCGGCCACGTACATCAGCGCCACGTCAAAAGAGCCCAACTGATTGATCATCACGCCGATGGCAATGGGGGTGACGATGCTGGCCAGGTTGCCGCAAAAGTTGAACATGGCGCCGCTGACGCCCATGGCCCGCGCGGGTGACACGTCACCGACGATGCACCAGCCCAGGTTGCCGACACCCTTGGCGAAGAAGGCCAGGGACATTACCGCGATCACCACGGTGAGCGAGGCGCTGTAGTTGGCGATGACGATGCTGCTGGACAGCAGCAGGCCACAGATGATCGGGGTCTTGCGTGCGGCGGTCAGGCTGAAGCCCCTGCGCAGCATCCAGTCCGACCACACGCCCCCCACCATCCCGCCCAGGCAGCCGGCGATGGGCGGGATGGCCGCCACCAGGCCGACCTTGAGCAGGGTCATGCCCTTGGCTTCGATCAGATAAGTGGGGAACCAGGTGAGGAAGAACCAGGTGATGGAAGTGAGACAGAACTGGCCCAGGTAGATGCCGGCCATCATGCGGTTGGCACCGATGGCCTTGACGCGTTTCCAGCTGAACGGTGTTTTCACGTCGCCAATGGTGGGCAGGCCGCCGCCGGCCTCGATGTAGTCGATTTCTGCCTGGTTGACGCGGTGGTCCTTGCGCGGTTCGCGCACCAGGCGGAACCACACAAGGCCAATGACGATGCCGGCCAGGCCGGTGACCCAGAACACGTGCTGCCAGCCCCAGGTGCTGACCAGCCATACCATCAGCGGCGTGAACGCGGCCAGGGCGAAATATTGGGCCGACTGGAACACTGCCGTAGCCAGGCCACGCTCCTGGCGCGGGAACCACATGACGGTGAGGCGGTTGTTGGCCGGAAACGCCGGGGCCTCGGCCACGCCCATGAGGAAGCGCAGGCCGAACAGCACCAGAAACGCCGAGGCGAAGTAGTCGACGTAGCCCTGCAGGAAGGTCAATGCCGACCACAGGATCAGGCTAGCGCCCAGCACCACCCGAGAGCCGTAGCGGTCGAGGATCACCCCGCCCGGCAGTTGCATGGCGGTGTAGGCCCACCCGAAGGCGGAGAAAGCGATACCCATCGTCATGGCGTCGAAGCCAAGGTCGCCGCGCATGCTGGGGGCGGCGATGGACAGTGTGGCCCGGTCGACGTAGTTGAATACCGTAACGATGAAAATGAGGCTCAGGATCAGGTAGCGGACACGGGTCCTGGCGACTGGCGGCATGGTTGGGTTCACTTGTTATTTTCCTTGTTGTGAGTACTGCGGTGGATCGGTGCACGACTTTTCAGCGGCCTGATGATTGCGCAATCATTTGAATCGATAAAAACGGCCACATGCATCAGGTGCCGCAGCCAATGAACCTGAGCTTACACTGATTGCGCAATCATTCAAGGCATTCCGACGAGGAGGTACGATGACTTCGGCTGACGCGACACCATACAACTCAGGCGCCACAAGGTAAGATAAGGTCCCCACTCCACGCTGGAACCCGCCCCCCTGATGGCCAAGAAGTCGAACAAGGACCTTTCACTTTCCGGCAGTGACCCCACAGGTGTGCCCGGCTACACATTGATCGACGTGGCACGCGTGGCTGGCGTCTCGCCCATCACCGTGTCACGCGCGCTGCACCGCCCCGAACTGGTAAGCGAGCGTACGCGCGACAAGGTGCGCGAGGCTGCACGGGCCATGGGCTATGTGCCGAACATGCTGGCCGGTGGCCTGGCCACCAACAAGAGTCGGCTGGTGGCGATTTTCCTGCCCACCATCGCCAACTCGATCTTCGCCGATACCGTACAGGCGGTGATGGACCGTCTCACCGCCGCCGGCTACCAGACCCTGATCGGCCTGACCGGTTACAGCGCCGAGCAGGAAGAGGCACTGTTGGAAGCCGTGCTGGGCCGCCGCCCCGATGGCATCGTGCTGACCGGCACCTTGCACACCGAGGCCAGTCGCCAGCGCCTGGCCTCGGCGCGCATCCCCGTGGTGGAAGCCTGGGACTTGAGCGAGGCGCCCATCGACATGCTAGTGGGCTTCTCCCACGAACAGGTGGGCGTGTGCATCGCCCGCAACCTGCTGGAAAAAGGCTACCGGCGCTTCGCCGTGGTGACCCTCGACGACCCGCGCGGGCTAAGGCGTGTCGCCAGCCTGAAAGCGGAGCTGCAGGCCCACGGCATCATCGATACCCCGACCGAAATACTTCCCGCCCCCGCCACCCTGGCCTGGGGTCGATTGGGCTTGCAGGGCATGCTGGAAAAGGGACACAGCCCGCAGGTCGTGGTGTGCAGCTCCGATACCATCGCCCAGGGCGTGCTGGCCGAAGCGGCGAGTCGCGGCCTTCGCGTGCCCGAGGATTTGGCCGTGATGGGTTTCGGCGACTTGAGCAGCGCCGCCCACGTGCACCCGCCCCTTTCGACAGTGCGGGTCAATGGCACGATGATTGGCCAGCAGGTGGCGGAGGCGTTGCTGGCACGATTGCGCGCGGCGCCGGGGGTGAAGGCGCCGCCGGTGTGTATCGACACGGGTTTTACCATCATTGATCGAAGCAGCACCGGCCACATGGGGGCGAAGTAATCGCAGGTCCCGGCCCCGCTCGGCAGATACCGGGAACGGGCCAAACGAATGCCCCACTGCTCAATTGCCATCGCCAATGGTGGTGCCACCGTCGACAATGATGTTCTGCCCCGTCATGAACGCCCCCCCTGGGGCAGCTAGCAGCAGCGCCAGGGCCGCCACCTCGTCGGATGTGCCGACGCGCCGCAGCGGGGTCAGCGCCAAGCGCCGCTCCATTACCTCAGGCTGGCGGGTGAGTGGCTGGGCAAAGTGAGTTTCGATCACCCCTGGGCTGATAGCGTTGACCCGCACGTTGGCCGGCCCCCACTCCACGGCCAGGTTGCGGGCCAGTTGCGCCAGTGCCGCTTTTGACAGGCCATACAGGCCCAGCCCCTTGTTTCCTCGCACGCCAGCGATACTGGCGATCAGCACCACACTGCCCTCGCCCGCCACCGCCATGCCGGGTATCAAGGCGTTGGTCAGCCACACGGCACTGCGCAGGTTGACGTTCAGGGTCAGTTGCCATTGGGCGTCACTGGCTGTGGCCAGAGGCCCCATGTGTGGCGCTACACCGGCGTTGCACACCAGCACGTTGACCTGACCGAAGCGCGCCTGCATGGCGTCCGCCAGCGCCGTTACCTCGCTTTGACGGCTGAGCTCAGCCGCCACGCCAAAGGCATCGAAGCCTTGTGCTTGCAACTGCGAAACAGTGTGAAGGCAATCCTCGGCGCTTTCGCTACTGATGCCCAGCCGCGCGCCTGCCTGGCCAAATTGGCGGGCGATCGCCAGGCCGATGCCGCGGGTAGCGCCGGTAATCAAGGCGACTTTGCCGTGCAGGGAGAACAGCGGGTTGGGGAGGAGCTGTTGCGTGTGTGGGGCCGTTGATGACATCGAGCGCTTTCTCCAGCGGGGCGAGTGTTCAGCAGACACTACCCGTGGGCTCGCGCTGCCACCAATCCGTTTTTCAGGTGGGTGGTATTCGTCCGGTGGATGGCAAACGTCGAGGCTCCTGACCAGGAGTACATCTGTACTCCAGCCTTTAACAAGCGGTTCGGGTTGTTTTCATCTGTCATTCGGGCATCATTCGCGCCTTTGAGAACATGGACGCTCGTCATGCCCCTTCTGCCCCCGACACTTCAACTTCGTGCCTACCAGGCCATCAGCGCCCTAGCCTTGTGCTCGATACTCGCGGACATCGCCTACGTCCTGTATTGGGGCCTCATGCCTATCGATGTCAGCGGCACGCTGATGGGGGGCGGCTACGGGCAACTGATGTACATGATGCGGTGGTGCGTCACCCTCGCCGGCCTGGGGGTGTGCAGCCTGGTGGGGTTGCCCGGCCACCGGCTGGCCTGGGGCGCCGCGGGCGTGCTGCAGGTGGGCATCGGCCTGTGGTGGCGGGTGGGCTACCCCACGGAGGAAAACCTGATCTACCTGCCGGAAGCGGGCGACATCACCGGTGCGATCGTCATTGGCCTGGGCACGACCGCCCTGGCGGTGTGGCGCAGCCGTGCGGCGCGCGTGCGCGTAGGCACCGCCGCGATGGCCCCCCGCTCGGTCATGGCGCTGGCGCTGATCCTTGGCTACCTGGGGGTGCCGTTGCATGAGTGGCTGAGCGAGCCACTGCCGTATTGCAGCTTCGACAAGGCGGGCAACCAGCTCACGATCTGCCTGGGCGATGAGCCCAGGGTTTACCGGTAACACCTGAACCTGCACCGAAGCGGCTGTTCGAACCCGGTGTTTCGGTCCGGGTTCCTGTGGGAGTGGGTACTCCAAGGCGCTGCCTATTTGACCCGCCGCGTTTCCTTGGACGGCCGATAACCGAAATAGCTGCTGTAGCACCGACTGAAATGGCTGGGCGACACGAACCCGCAGGCCACCAGCACCTCCACCATCGACAGCTCGGTGTGCTGCAGCAACCGCCGTGCTTCGATGATGCGAACCTCCATGTAATAGCGTTGCGCAGTGGTGCCCAGTTGCTCCTTGAACAGCCGCTCGATATGCCGTCGCGAGCGGCCGGCGTAGGCGGCCAGTTGGGCCAGTTCCAGCGGTTCTTCCAGGTTGCTGTCCATCAGGTCGATGACTTCGCGCAGCGCTGGGCTCACCGATAGCTTCGCCGAGGGTGTCAGGCGCCGGTAGCGCGATTCACCGAACGCCAGGATGTCTTCGATGCCTTCGATCAGCGCCTTGTCGTGCAGGCCCTTGACCCACTCCAGGGTCATCTGCAAAGCCCCTGCGGGGCTTGAGGCGGTGAGGCGGTCGCGGTCCAGCACGTAGGCCTCACTGGTGACGTGCGCCGCCTTGGCGATTTCCGCCAGGGCCGGCCGGTGCTCCGGGTGTGCCACACAGCGGTAACCGGCCAGCAACCCGGCGCTGCCCAGAAACCAGGCACCATTCCACAGGCCGGCCAAGCTGCGGCCGGCCTGTGCGGCGCTAGTGAGGAACGCGCTCAAGGGTGGGCTGCCTTTGAGCCCGGTGCGGTGGCCGCCGCAGACCACCAGCAGGTCGAAGTCCGCGGCGTGCGCCGCCTCCAGGCTGGTATCGGGACGAATGACCAACCCCAGGTCGCTGACCACCTCACCGGCGTGCAGGGCCAAGGTGGTCGTGCTGAACAACCCGGGCCGCAGCAGGTTGGCGGTCACCAGGGTGTCCAGCGCCTGGGTGAAGGCAGGCAGCGAGAAATGCTCCAGCAGGATAAACCCGACCCGCGCCTGACGCGCCTGCGGCTGTGGGGTGGGCAGGCTCGGGGAAGCGCCAACGGTGAGGGCGACAGGCGTTATGCGGTGCGAAATCACAGTGTTCTCTTAGGGTGTTGGATCGACGGCTCGGGGGGTCGCAGGCCATGACTGCGGGCCTCAGGGCTGACGGCGAAAGAACAGCGTGACCTGCCCTACTTCCACACCCAGCTTGCTCATGGTGGTGCGGTTTATCAAGGTGTCGTCATCCATCTGGTACATCCAGTCGTCCATGTCCATCAGCCAATGCTTGCCGTCCACCGGCAGGTCAAGACGGTAGCGCCACCGCAAGGCGTTGCCGGCCACTTCCCCGCGGGCTTCACCGACTACATCACCGGCGCGGCCGCGCCAACGGCCGGGGCCATCGGGTTGCAGGGTCCATATGCGCTCCTGGCGCGTGCCATCGCTATAGACGAAACGCTCGTCCAGGATCAGGCGTTCACCGTCGCGGTGGCTCTGGATGTCGACGTGAAAACGCTTGGCCACCTCCCCCGAGCGCTTCTGGAACATACCCCAGGCCTGCACCGGTTTGGAAAAGAAGGCCACCAGGTCCAGGGACGGACGCTCGTTGGCGTATTGCTGCACAGTGACATTCGCGCAACTGCTCAGCATCAGGCAACTCGATAGAGCAAGGACATAACGCATGCGGCCTCCTGTTGTTGGGGGTAAGTGTAGATAAACGGCATGGTAAGGTAAGGCCGATTCCTGAACCGTGCCCAAGGAGCAGCAATGAGTCTGGAAACCGTCAAATCCTTTCTGGCAGCCAACGCCCCCGACCTGTCGGTCATCGAGCTTGCGCAAAGCACCGCCACCGTGGCCCTGGCTGCCACGGCCCATAACGTCGAGCCCGGGCAGATTGCCAAGTCGTTGTCCCTGCGGGTGAACGACCAGGTCATCCTGATCGTGACCCGCGGCGATGCGCGCCTGGACAACAAGAAGTTCAAGGCGAGGTTCGGGGTCAAGGCCAAGATGCTCGACGCCACCGAAGTCCAGGCTCACACCAGCCATCCGGTGGGCGGCGTGTGCCCGTTCGGTTTGCCCCACGACGTGGCCGTGTACTGCGACGTGTCATTGCAGGCCTTCGATGAAGTACTGCCCGCCGGCGGTGCCACCAACGCCGCCGTGCGGCTATGCCCTCAACGCATGGCGGAACTGGTCAATGCGCAGTGGGTGGACGTGGCCCAGGCCTGACCGCGCTTTCAGTTTTCCATCGAGGGGTGGTACTGGCCTTGGGCGGCGGCGCCGTTGCACCGGGCCCGCTGTACCAGGGCTTGTTGAGCGCGCTCCACATGGGCATCGTCGCCCGCCCATACGTGCAAGGCTTCGTCCTGCAACGCCCGACCGTAGGAAAACGTCAGCGGCCACGGCAAGGGGGCGCCTTGGTGCATGGCATTCAGATGCGCCGTGGCCAGGGGTGAAGACTGCCCCCCTGACAGAAAAGCGATGCCGGCGACGGCCGCTGGTACTGTGCGCAGAAAGCTTTCGACCGTGGCTTGCGCCACAGCTTCCAGGGTGGCGGTGACGGGGCTGTCCTGGCCGGGCAGCACCATGTTGGGCTTGAGGATCATCCCTTCCAGCAGGATGCGGTGTTGGTGCAACTGCTCGAACACCTGCGCCAGCACTTCGGTGGTCACGGCCTGGCAGCGTGCCAGGCTGTGGTCGCCGTCCATGAGAATTTCCGGCTCGACGATGGGCACCACCCTGGCCTCCTGGCACAACGCGGCATAACGGGCCAGTGCCTGGGCATTGGCCTGGATGGCGAAGCGGCTGGGCAGTTGCTCGGTGATGTTCAGCACTGCGCGCCATTTGGCGAAACGAGCGCCCTGCCCCGCGTAAGCCTTCAGGCGCTCGCGCAAGCCGTCCAGGCCCTCGGTGATGCGTTCACCGGGGAATGCGGCCAACGGCTGGGCGCCGGCGTCCACCTTGATACCCACGACAATGCCGGCCGCCTGCAGGACCTCGACGAATGGAACGCCATCGGCGGTACGCTGGTACAGGGTCTCCTCGAACAGAATTGCGCCACTGATGTGCGACGCCAGGCCAGGCGCCGTAACCAGCAGTTCGCGGTAGCGGCGGCGGTTTTCCTCGCTCTGGCCGATGCCCACCTGGGCGAACCGGCGGTTGCAGGTGCCCAGGCTCTCGTCCATTGCCAGGATGCCCTTGCCAGGCGCCATCAGGGCTCGGGCTGTGTCGATCAAGGTGTCTGCGTTCAGGGGCATGGTGGCCTCCGTGTTCACGGGTTAGCCAACAAGGATAGGCGTGATCAGCGCGCTTTGCTCGGTACCCACTGGCCCGCAGGCAAGGGGCCGGCCGGTTGCCGTACCGTCCCCTTATCGAAACGACAGCCCGCTCGGCACCCCGTACTGGCTACCGTCGTAGTCCAGGGTGAACGTGGCAGTAGTGGGCTTGGCGTCGGTCTCTTGGCAGTCGTCACCTTTGGCCGCGGCGTGGCTGGTGGTGGTTTTTTCGCTGACCCGCAGGCTGGCGAAGCCGTGCTTGCCGGGTTCCCCCAAAGACAGCGTGCGGCGGGTCTGACTGAAGTCGCCGGTGCAGGTACCGTCCCATTCGCCGCCGTCCTGGCTGACGGTCAGCTTGTCCATGAGGCGCCGCAAGCGCGTCCCGTCCAGGGCGTAAAGGTTCAGGGTGGTGCTGCTGAACGGGTTGACGCGTGATGCGCCGTCGTAGGTAACGCGCACCCCGAAAGCCCGCACCTGCGGGCTGAGCTGATAGCGGGCGGTATCCAGGCTGAGACTGGCGAACTGGATAGCGTCCGAGCTGATGGCCGCGCGCTGGTAATGGTGGGCGATGACCGCGCCGCTGGCAGCGTCAGCCACCAGCACGTCCAGGTCATAGTCACCTTGCCTGTTTTCATCGATTGTTTTGGCGAATGTCAGCGCCGCCACCACCTGCGTCGCGTCGGCGGGGTTGGGTTTGCAAACAGCGTGTTCGCTGTCGAACGCCAGCGTGGGGTGCAAGGCCGTGGCCCAGCCGGACAGGTGTTCACTGCAGTCAGCGAAAGCGATCAAGGGGGCAAACAGCAGAGGGAATACGACAAGCGTGCGCATGAGGTGTTTCTCATTCCTTTGAGGGTGGGGGGCGGGATGTCCATGGTAAAGGACGGCCCCCGAAATGCACAGAGCAGCCACCACACCTGCAGGACCTAGCGAAGCTCGGGCGGGCAGCACCGCATAATGCCTGCCCTGCCTCACCGACGGTGCAACAGGAAAGCCCCATTAGACCGATCAGTTCAGCTGATGCCCGTGTGCGTTACTTTTGCACCAACCTGTAGTGAATGCATCCGTCATAAAAGGTCTCGCGCACGACCGCGGGCTTGGCCTTGGAGGCGCTGTCGTAGGTCTGTTCGGTGATCCCCAGCGCCATCATGCGCATCCAGCCTTTGCTGAACTTGTAGGTCTGAATCTTCTGCCGCGCGGCATACAGCGAAACTCCGCTCAACTTGAGCTCCTGGGCCTTGGCGGCGGTACCGGCGCCCCAACTGCACATGTAGCGGTCGCCGGCACGAATTTCCCTGGCCTCAGCACAGGCAGCGGCCCCCGTCAGCACCACAGCCGACAACGCGATCATCATGTTTCGCATTCAAACCCCACCCCAAGCACCTGAAAGTAGTGTGATTTTGCCTCCAGGAAATCATTCAGGGGGCCAGTATTGCGCCAGCCTCAACCACGCCTCTGCAACCGCCACGCCAGGAAGCGGTGCTGGGGCGAAAACACCCGTCGGTAGGTCAACAGCACTGCCACCACCGTGCCCAGTCCGGAGGCCGCGGCGATCAGGAACATGATGATGATCTGGTAGCGCACTGCTTGCAGCGGGCTTTCCCCTGCTAGCACCTGGCCTGTCATCATGCCCGGCAGGCTGACCAGCCCCACCACCGACATCTGGTTGAGCGTGGGAATCATCCCCGCCCTCACCGCCTGGCGTGCCGCCAGTTGCGCAGCTTCCCAGCGGGTACCGCCCAACGCCAGGGTCATTTCCACCTGGCCCCTGCCTGCCGTGAGTTCGTGGATCATGCGCTCTATGCCCAGCGACACGCCGGTCAGCGTGTTGCCCAGAATCATCCCCAGAATGGGAATAGCGTACTGCGGTTCATACCAGGGGTGGATGCGGATCACCGCGAACAACCCCACGGCCGCCACCAGCCAGCTGCTGACCCAGATTGAGACAATGCTGTCCAGACGCTGGCCAGCGTAGGTACGCTTGCCACGCCCGGCCGCCGACAACCCGGCGATCAAGGTCATCAGGCACATCACGGGCAATACCACGTACCACTGGGCATTGGCGAAGATCCAGCTCAGCACATACCCGATGGCTAGCAATTGCACCACGGTGCGCAGGGCCGCGATCAACAACTGGCGCCCCAGGCCCAGCTTGAGGCACACCGACAGTGCGCCGTTGATGAAGATCAGCGCGGCGGCGATGGCAATATCCAGGTTGGAAAGGCTCTGGTAGTTCACGCCAGTACCCCCGCCTTCATGACGTGCTGGCGATGGCTGACCCGCCCGGCCTGTGCAGGGTCGTGGGAGACCCAGACCAGCGCCCGGCTGGCGTCGAACCAGGCGTCCACCAGGGCTTCGACCTGCTGCACGGAAACCGGGTCCAGGGCCGCGGTGGGCTCGTCCAGCAACAGCACCTGGGGGTTGAGCTGCAGGGCCCGCACCAAGGCCAGCACCTGAGCTTCGCCGCCAGACAGTTCACTGGCGTGACGGGTCAGAAAACCGACCGGTTTGCCAGCATGCTCCAGCAAGCGCAGTACCGCATCACGCTGATAGCGGCTACCGGCGTGAACCTTGAGGCTGTAGGGGTAGCGCAGGTTGTCCTCGACACTGCCATCCAGCAGGGCCGGTTTCTGGGCGATGTAGCAGACCTGGCGGCGATAGTCGGGAATGTGCCGGTCCGCGATGGCCTGGCCCCGGTAGCGCAGTTCGCCACTGTCCGGGGCATCGAGCATTGCGAGGAGGCGCAACAGTACGCTCTTGCCGGCGCCAGAGGGGCCGGTGATGGCGACTCGATCACCGGGGTTCAGTGCGTAGTTCAGCGTTTCAAGCAGCCATCCTGTGCCCGGGTTATCGTGCCGTGACACGCTGATGGCCTCAATCAAGGGGAACTGATTCAACCGAAAGGTTTCCTGCATCAAGGGTATGGCGTCGTGCTCAGTGCGCCCGGGCTTCGCCGACCAGGCCAGGACCGCGGGAAAACCCACGGAGTTGTTCGCCACGTGCACACGGCCGCTCAGGCCAATGCAGCGCAGATGCTGCCATGATCACACCACCTTCTTGATGGCCGGCAGGTTCCAGCCATAGCGCAGCGACAGCATGCGCAGCGCTGTGCACAGGCCAATACCCAGCCAGGCGCTGATGTACAGCGGCAGCCACTGCAATTCGCCGGTCAGCTGTACCAGCGCCCCGACCAGGGCTGCCGACGCGTAGATATCCTTGCTGAGGATGACTGGCACCCGGCCCAGCAGCACGTCGCGCAGCACCCCGCCCCCCACGGCGCTGACTACCCCCAGGAGCACGGCCAGTTCGATGTCGGGCACCAGGGTGTAGGCCTTGTGCACACCGAAGGCGGCGAAGAACCCCAGGCCGATGGCGTCGAAGAATAGCGTCGGTTGGGCCAGGCGCAACAGGCGTGTCTGGAATAAGCCGGCCAGCGCCACCGCCAGGCCAACCACGCCCAGGTAGGCCAGGTTGACCAGCCCCGCCGGCGGCAAGGCGCCGATGCACAGGTCGCGGATGAGCCCGCCGCCACAGGCGGTGACGAAGGCTATCACCACCACGCCGAACAGGTCCAGGCGCTTGTCGATGGCCGCCAGGGCACCACTGAGGGCAAAGACAAAGGTTCCCAGCAGATCGATATACCAGAACGCTTCAAAACCCATGGTCAATTCCTGTTCGTGGCGAATGCCGGCCATGGTGCCAGAAACCCTGTGCGCCTCGCCCGCGCATGTTTATCAAGCGGTTGCGCGGCGCTCACGGCAGCCAGTTGCGCTTGCAACCCGTCCGCCAGCTGGTTGACCCCCGCCATGACGCCGCCCTGGGGGTCGTTGAGCACCTTGAGCCAGGCCTGGTCGAAGGCAATGCCCAGGTCATGGCGTAACTGCGCCTCGGTGTCCGGCCGCTCGCCAGCATGGGCGATGGCGCGGATACCGGCCATGCCCAGGGATATCAGCGGCCCGGCGATCTTGCCGGCTACCGCGGCCGCCACGCTGCCGGCGCCGCGGGTGTTCATCTGCGCCTGAAGCTTGCTGTTGGTGGCTTTGGCGACATTGCCCAGCCCCTGGGGCGAGGCCTCGGCACCGGCACGCAAGCGCTGCAGCAGTGCCGCGTAGGCCCGCACTTTCGTGGGCGGCTGGGTGTGGGTCAACTCATGGAGGGAAGCGTTGGCCGGCGGCAGCAGCACGATGGCGCCCAGGTGCTGTGCATATTGCGCCTTGGGCAACCGATACTGCTCGCCGATGGCCGTCACCTGGCTACTGAGCAGTTGCATGTAGAAATCGGTCGCGTCCACCGCAATGGCGTTGGGCTCGACTTCCACCGCAACCGGCGCCAGCACCCGGTCGTGATACTGTTTCTGCAGGTAGGCTTCGAGCCGCTGCCCGGGCTGCGCGGGGTCACGGCCGCTGCTGAGGGTGTACCAGCTGACCCGCATCGACAGCCATTCCTGGGTCCAGTAGCTGTTGAACCAGGGGACGAACACCTCGTCGGTCTGCTGGTAGACCCGGGTGCGCCAGTGGTCCAGGGAACCACGGGCATAGACCCGGGCCTGTTCCCTGGCGTCGTCGGACGCGGCCAGCAGTGCGGCGTCCACCTGCTGCCAGGTCACCGGGCTGACCACAGGCTCCACCAGCGTGCCGCGCCCGGCGCAGGCGCTCAGCAGTAAAAACAGGGCCACCACCAGTGCGCGCAGGATCATGACCGCGGTTCCGTATCGGCATGGTTACAGGTATTGTCCTGAGTATAGGGCCTGCGCCGGCGGCCGGCAGTGCTTGCCGTGACGGCCGATACCAACGAGATACGTCGATTTGCGAACAGAATGTTATGGTTTTAATAAATGCCTGCCTGGCCGTACGCGATGAATCCTTCCCGCACCCTGTTTGCTCGCCTGTTCACTGTCTCGCTGGGTGCGATCGTGCTCGCCCATGGGCTGACATACCTGTGGATCCTGCACTACCGCATCCCGCCACCGCCGCGCCTGGGCATTACCGACCAGACCCTGGACCCGGCCCAGGCGCTGGAAGCCAGCTCCCACTATGTACTGGTCTGGCCCAAGGCGATGCTGGCGTTCCAGGGGTTGGCACTGGTCGGTATCGCCTGGTACGTCAGCCGCTCGCTGACCCGGCCACTGAAGCGCTTCAGCCGTGCCGCCGAACGTCTGGGCCATGACCTGGACAGCGCACCGCTGGAGGAAACCGGGGGCATCGAGGCTCGCCAGGTCGCCAAGCGGCTCAACCGCATGCAGCAGGCCATACGCGACCAGGTGGACATGCGCCGACGCATGCTCGGCGCGGTCTCCCATGACCTGCGCACGCCGTTGTCACGGCTCAAACTGCGGCTGATGCTGCTGGACGACCCGGCCTTGGTAGCGTCGATGTCCAAGGACATCGACGCCATCGTCCGGGTGCTCGATGCCACCCAGCACTACCTGCACGACAACCCGCCAGGCTGAACGCGCCCCTGCAGCGGCCGCAAGCCCCCATCACAGCAACGCGAAGCGGTAGCTCACGATCAGGCGGTTTTCGTCCTGGCTGCGCTGGCCGCTGACGCCGGTGCGCAGTGTGCCGTTCAGCCAGCTGAAGCCCAGGCCTGTGAGACCGCCCTGGCTGATGACATAGCCCAAGGTCAGGTCGCGCTCCCATTCGCCGCACGTGTGGGCTTCCTGAATACCGTCACCCTTGAGGTAGACCACCGCCGCTGTCAGCCCCGACAGCCCCCAGTGGGCGAAGTCATAGCTGTACTGGGCCAGCCAGGTTCGCTCCCCGCATACTGAAAACGGCCGATGTGGCGGCTGGTGATCAGGTACGGGGCATTGCCATCGCCCTGGTTGAGAAATGGGAAATCACTCTTGCCGGTTAGCCGCCGGTAGCCTGCCCCCAGCGATTGCCCGCCCAGCGTGTAGGTGAAAAGTGCACTCCAGGCCCGGTTATCGACCGCGCCGTCGGTACCGGCCGCGCCATTTGATTTGTAGCCGGCCAAGCGCTCTTCCGTACTGGCGTTGCGGCCTTGGGCGTTGCTGACAAACCCGCGCAGGTCAGTCTGCAGGCTGCCCCACGGCAGTTTGCTGGTATGGGCCAGCCCGATAAAATGCTGGGTATAAAAATCACTGAGGTTGGCGTAGTAGTACTGCGCCGTGGTGTGCGGGCCCTTTGCCGGAGTCCAGGCGAATACCCAGCAAACCCAGGGCGTCGGAAGGACGACAGGAAATCCTATTCAATCAATCAGTTAAATGATTTTTTTCTTCACGGATCGTAGGAAAAATTGGTATTGGCTACAGAGATCTATAGTGGACAAACAAGGCGGAACAGGTGCTCTCACAGGCGTAACTGGCCCGAAACAAATGTGGGACCGGGCTTGCCCGGGAAGCGCCGCGCGGGCGGCGCTCGATCTTAACAGCGACACTACAACATCGCCTGGCACTTGGAGGCCCTGATGCAATCCCCAGCCAGGAGCTCCGATGAACATTTTGTCGGCCTGCCTTGCAATTGCATCAAGGCCACCAGGTACATGTCTTGGTTTTTCCGGCGCTCTTGAAATCGAGCGCCGCCCGCGCGGCGCTTCCCGGGCAAGCCCGGTCCCACATTTGTTTCGGGCCAGTTATGCCTGGGGCATCAGCTGATTCGCTCTGTTTGCCCACTGCAGATTTGTGGTGGTGCCACCAACTTTCCCTAAAATCCGTGAAGAACCTTAAACAAATGTTCATTCAACGACAGGGAAGTGGGTCTTCAGGAACTTGATCAGGTGGCGATTTACCGTCTCCGGCTGCTCGCTTTGCAGCCAATGCCCGCACCGGGCCAGGACGTGCTGTTCCAGGCGTGGCACGCGGCGAGGCATGCGCGCCAGGGAATGCGCCTCCAGCACCCCTACGGGGTCGAGGTCGCCGATGAGGAACAGCGCGGGTTGTTGCACATCCGCATCCGTCAGGCATTGGGTTCGCTGCCAGGTGCGCTCGAAGTTGCGGTACCAGTTGAGTGCCGGACCGAAGCCGCGCCCGGCGAACGTCTGCACATACACCTGAAAGTCCTCGAGGCTGCACCATGAGGGTAACTGGTCAGGGCTGTTGACGCCCTCGAAGAGGGTGGCGCTGGCCGGCTTGTCGTTGAGGATCAGGTCCCCGTTGTCGCCACCTTGCATGAACAGCCGCAGGGTGCGAGCGATGTCGGCGTCCAGTTCAGCCTCCGCGACCCCAGGTGTCTGGAAGTACAGCATGTAGTTGAAACGGTCCTTGAAGTGCTGGCGCAGGCTGTCGATGGCGGGCTGTCGCGGCCGGCCGGCAAAGGGCACCGACAGCGCCGCCACCGCCCTGACCCGCTGCGGCTCCAGCAACGCCAGGTGCCAGGCGACCGGCGCGCCCCAGTCATGACCCGCCACGCACACCTGATGGTGGCCCAGCACGTCCATTGCCGCTTGAATGTCGGCGCACAGCGTCACCAGGTCATAGGCCTCCACCGCCTGGGGGGCGGAACTGGCGCCGTAGCCACGCATTTCCGGTAGCCACACCTGGTACCCCGCCGCCACCAACGGCGCTACCTGGTGACGCCAGGAATACCAGCATTCGGGAAACCCATGCAGCAACCACACGGGCAGGCCTTGGTCGGGGCCGGCGCTGTGCAGGCTAAGGGTGATGCCGTTGACATCCAGGCGGTGTTGTCGGGTATCCATGTCCGTGCTCGCTTGACTGTATGCGCCCTACCCTAGCAAATCGCCGGCACTGCGCTAACCATCATTGATCAGCCCGATGGGCGCGCTGCTGTCGGCGGAATTGCCCCGGTGCCAAGCCCTGGGTCTGGCGAAAGCGCCGGGAAAAATAGGCTTCGTCGGCGAAGCCGCAGCGTTGGGCGATGTGGCTGATGGCCTCGTCGCTGTTGAGCAGGTAGGTGCGCGCCAGGCGCATGCGCCGTTCCAGCACCAGCTCGCTGAAGGTGCTGCCGGTGTCCTTGCGCAACAGGTGAGTCAGGTAGTTGGGCGACAGGAACGCCGCGGCGGCGGCATCCTTGAGCGTCAGGCCAGGGTCGGCGATATGCGCACGGATGTGGGCGGTAACCCGCGCCAGGGCGTCGCGGCGGCCGCGGTGGGTGGCACGCTCGCTGGCCAACTGCTGCAGGGGTTCGGCGAACTGCCGGCTGACCAGGCCGATCAGCTCCAGCAGGCCGGCGCGCAGCAACGTGCTGGTGCCGAAGTCACGCGTGCGGTCCAGTTCCCGCAAGCGCTCCAGCAGGGCCTGCACTTTGGCGAAGGTGGCGTCGTCGAGAATGAAGTCCAGGTGCTCCTGAAACTGGAACGGTGCCAGCTCCGGCGCTTGATCCAGGGCAACGTCTTCCAGGTCCAGGGGGTCGCACGGCAAATGCGGCAACAGAAACCCCTGGGCGAAGTTGATCAGCATGAAGTTGCCGTGCTCGGGGTGTGGGATCAGGTGCAGCCGGTGGGGCAGGATGAAGCTCAGGGCGTTGCGCGGAAACGGCCTGACGGCGCCGCCGATATGCTGCACGGTGTCACCGCCCAGGTTGATCTGGATCTGGAAGTACTCGTGGCGGTGTGGCGCTGTCAGCGCTTCGCGCTCGTGCTTGTCACGGATATAGAAATCGTCGCGGTTGCTGCGCTGCTGCATGCCATAGGTGGGCACGCGGGACAGGGACGACATGGCAGGCAACCTCGGGCAGGCACGGGACGCCGCCAGTCTAAAGCGATCGGCGCCCAAGGTGTAGCAGCAACTGTCGTTGTGGACGCGTGGCTTGCCAGCGAAAAAAGCAGCGCGGTATTCCTGACCCGCCGCGCTGCAGCGTTCGCCAGCAAGCTGTGCTTCTACGAGCCAGGTTCCGGCGGGCGGGAGCCTGGGAAGCCGACGCTGCTGCCGGGTCAGTGACCGATGCGCAGCTCCAGTTCGCCGATGCCGTCGATGCCTGCGCTGACGTTGTCTCCCGGTTGCAGGGCGCCAACGCCTGCCGGGGTGCCAGTGAAAATCAGGTCGCCGGGCTGCAAGGCCACCGAGCGTGACAGGTAGCTGATCACGTCGGGCACCGCCCAGATCTGGTCAGCCAGGTCACCCTGCTGGCGAGCCTGCCCGTTGACCTTCAACCAGATCGCACCCTTGGCCGGGTGGCCCAGCTGGCTGGCGGGGATCAGTGCGGTGCAAGGGGCCGATTCGTCGAAGCCCTTGGCCCAGTCCCACGGCCGGCCCTGTTTCTTGGCCTGGGCTTGCAGGTCGCGGCGGGTCAGGTCCAGGCCCACGCCATAGCCCCACACGTGGGCCAACGCCTGGCCCGGTTCGATGTCGACACCGCCCTCACCGATGGCCACCACCAGTTCCACTTCGTGGTGCAGGTCTTCGGTCAGCGGCGGATAGGCAATCACACCCTCGGCAGGTACCACGGCATCGGCGGGCTTGCAGAAGAAAAACGGTGGTTCGCGGTCGGGGTCATGGCCCATTTCCCGGGCGTGCTCGGAATAGTTGCGGCCCACGCAGAACACCCGGCGGATCGGGAAGCGGCGGCTGTCGCCGGCAATCGCGACGCTGGCGGCAGGCGGCGGGGCAATGATGTACTCGGTCATGCTGGGCTCCATGGCTTGGTTATGGCACCCAGTGTGCGCGCAAACCACAGCGCCTGGCTTGGACACCACGGCCGCGTTTCTGGACAGGTCAACGCAATGGCGCATACTCCAGGGGTAAGCGTCGCGTACAGGAGCCTCCATGACCGAGTACCACGACAATATCGTTCCCCTGCGCCGCGGCCGGGTATTCGCCGACGATGGCCGCGACCCGACCCCGCTGGATGACGACTTTCGCCAACTGGCCCAGCAGACGTTCGCCGGCACCGACGTGGATTGCGGTGCCCTGGGTAACCGTGGGCAGTACGCCCAGGCGCTGGAATACGTGGTTCGGCAGATCCTCGAAGGGCCACAGCCGGGCGAAAACCTGCTGGCCTTCGTGGTGAAGGCCGTGCACCTGCCGGGTGACGCGGTCCTGCGATTGCAGGGGTGTGCCAAGGCGCTGCGGGACCTTGGCAATGGCGTGCCTGGCGCCTCCGAGCAGGTGGCCCGAGCCCGGCGCCGGCTATGCAGCAACCTGCACCCGGCGGGGCCAGACGACCTGCCAGGGTAAGGCAGGCTACTCGGCGCTGGCGGCCGCGCGGTCGGCCCGCCACTGCGCCAGGGTGGCATTGGCCTGCTGCAGTTGCTGTTCCAGCCGGGCTTCACGTAGTACGTGCTGTTGCGCCGCCTTGACCTGCGCGGCCTGCTCCTGGCGGAACACCTCGATCTGTTGCTCCAGCGCTTGGCGAACACCCAGGGCCTGGGCCAACTGCGTGGTCAGCCCAGTGGTTTCGGCCACCTTGTCGGCCAGCGCCTGGGCTGCGCCTGCCTGATCCTTGCGCGCCTGCCGCGCTTCCACCAGCATGCGTTCGTTATCGCGGCTCAAACGCATCAGTTCGTCCTGCTTGACGATCAACCCTTGCTGCAACTGGCGCACTTCCACCTGTGCCTGTTGCACTTGGGCTTCGTGGCGGCGCTGGTCCTGCTCGCGCTGCTCCTTGACGGCCTGGCGGTAATGTTCCAGCGCGTCGCGAGCGTGCTGGTGCTTTTCTTCCAGGGAGCGGATGTGCTCGTCCTTTTCGCCCAGGCGGATCTGCAGGTCACTGCACTCCTGGGTCAGGCGCGCATTGCGGGTGTGCTCGGTCTGCAACGAAGTGCGGCACACCGACAGGTGTTCCGATTCGCTGGCCAGCGCCTCGGCCTGTATCTCAAATTGCTGCTGCAAGGCAGCCTGGGCTTTGAGCGCGGTGTCCAGGTCGGCCTGCAATACGGCTTTCTGCAAGTCGAAACGCGCCTGCGCCTGCTGTACGTATTCGTCGCCCTCTTCCTTCAGACGCTCGGCCAGGCGCCCTACCAGCTCGCCCAGCTCCTGGGTCAGGTGCTCACGCGGGGCCAGCCGACGCTGGTCCGTGTCCTCCAGTTCCTTGAGGTAGCGGTGGATGGTGGTCTTGGAGCCAGTGTTGCCCATTGCCACGCGTACAGCGTCGATAGTGGGGTTTTCCCCCCGGGCCAGCAGCGCTTCACGCGCCTTTTGCACCACTGCCTTGTTGATCCCGCCGCGTGCCATGTGTGCTCCTGTCGGTGTACTGCGTTACGTATTCTGTATGGCCGGCGAATATACCACGGCAATCACCCGCCGAGGCAGGTAGACTGGCCGTTTCAGCCGAGACACTGCCCTGTATGCCAGCGCCTGTTCTACTGCATGAAGTTACCGTTGAGGCCATACCGAGCACCCGTGACTACGTGATGCAGGCCCGGGCACAGATTTTCCCGATGCTCGACGCCAGCGTGTTGCCCGCAGACCTGGCGAACTTTGCCCAGACCTATGGGGCGGGTACCCAGGGGCGCTTTCTGATCGCTACGCTGGCGGGCGAGATTGTCGGCGCCATCGGTTACCTGCCCTACGACCATCGCTTCGCCCAGCTGGATTACCGCGGGTTCAACACCGTCGAAATCGTGCGCCTGTATGTCAGCCCCGGGCAGCGCGGGCTGGGCGTGGCCCGACGGCTGTACGAAGCGTTGAAGGCATTGGCGCAAGCAGACCAGGTGCAAGTGCTGTACCTGCATACTCACCCCTTTCTGCCTGGGGCGATCGAGTTCTGGCACAAGCAGGGGTTTGTCACGGTCGATACCGAGGATGACCCGGTGTGGCGCACCACGCATATGCACCTGCGGGTACCTGACTTCCAGTGACCTGTGGCAGTGGCCGTCAGGGCGCCTCTAGCGCCGGCAGGCGAAAGTCGGCCTGGGCGTCGACGTACCGCAGGGCTGACTTGCTGTCTTTCCAGCCCACGTACGTCATCAGTGACTTCTGGTCCCACCCGCTCTGGCTCGCCCAGTTGGCAAAGCCACGACGCAGCGAGTGACTGCTGTAGGCATCACCGTCCAGCCCTGCGCCTTGCAGCGCGTCGCGCAACAGGTGCATGACGCTGTAAGGGTGCAACGCGCTATCACTGAGCCGCCCCCAGCGATCGATGCCGCGAAACACCGGCCCGTGGGCGATGCCGGCGGTTTGCAGCCAGTCGCAGTAAGCGTCCACCGGGCACAACCGCTCCAGCGCCGGAGCCGAATAGGTAGTGCCGCGGTTATCGCGATCGGCCTTGCTCCAGGGCAGGAAGATACGCATGCCTTCCCCCCGCCTGGCCTGAATGAACTGCACGTCCAGGCGGCTCAGTTCGTCACTGCGAAACGCCCGCCAGAAACCCACCAGGATCAACGCCTTGTCTCGGCTGCAGCGCAGCAGCCGCTTGCTGTCGCCTGCCCCGCGGGCACCCTCTATCTGCCCGTCAAGCCAACGCACGCAACGCTCCAATGCCAGCAACTGCAGGGGCTCGGCCTGTTTTTCCTGTTGCGGGTGCACCGCACGGATGCCTTTCATCACCTGCTTGACCTGGGGGCTCTTGGTCGGGTCCGGAAAACCTTGACTGGCGTGCCACTGGGCCAGCGCGGCCAGGCGCAAACGCAAGGTATTGAGCGACAGCTTGCCAGCGAAGGCCGCCAGGTAGCGGGCGATAGCGTCGCTGGTCGCCGGCAGGAAACCACCCCAGGTGACTTCATAGTGCTCGACCGCGGACTGGTAGCTGCGCCGGGTGTTCTCCCGGGTGCCAGCGGCAATGTAGCGGTCTACGTCGGAAACCATCGGGGCAAGGGCCTCAGCGCAAGGGGGAACATGCGCCCAGTATACGGCGCAACGGCGCGCCATTGCGCACGAAACGTGATGCAGGCCATTCCCGGCAGGCCATTGATGCCACCCCTCCAAGGCATATGCTGCTGTAAACAATGAAAGCGAGCCTTGCCATGAGCAGCCCCCGCACCCTGTATCAAAAACACATCGACAGCCACACCGTGTGTTCCCTGGACGACCAGGGCCACGTGTTGCTGTATATAGACCGTCAGGTCGCCAACGAATACACCAGTCCTCAGGCCTTCAGCGGCCTGCGCGAGGCCGGGCGGCCGGTCTGGCGGCCAGCCGCGACCTTGGCGGTGGTGGATCACGTGAACCCCACCACACCCCGGCGCACCGCCGTCATGGGCGATGCCGGTGGGGCTCGCCAGGTCGAGTACTTCAGCGAAAACTGCCGTGATTTCGGTATCCCGCTGTTCGACGTGCTTGACCGCCGCCAAGGTATCGAGCACGTGGTCGCCCCCGAACAAGGCTTCATTCTGCCCGGCATGGTCGTGGCCGCCGGCGACAGCCACACCACCACCTATGGCGCGCTGGGCGCGTTCGGTTTCGGTATCGGCACCTCTGAAATCGAGCACCTGCTGGCCACCCAGACGCTGGTGTACAAGCGCTTGAAAACCCTGCGCGTCTGGGCCACCGGCGAGCTGGGCCCAGGGGTGACGGCCAAGGACATCATCATGGCGCTGATTGTCCAGATAGGCGCCTCGGGGGCCACCGGCTACGCTATCGAATTCGCCGGGCCAGCCATCGATGCCCTCAGCGTCGAAGCGCGCATGACCGTCTGCAACATGGCGGTGGAAGCCGGCGCGCGGGGCGCTTTCATGGCGCCCGACGACAAGGTCTTCGCTTACCTGCAAGGCCGCCCACGCGCACCCCAAGGTGCGCTCTGGCAGGCGGCGGTGGACAGTTGGCGACAGTTGCACACTGACCCGGGCGCCACCTTCGACCGTGAAGTGCAACTGGACGTACAGACGCTGCCGCCGATGGTCAGTTGGGGCACCAGCCCCGACCAGGCCGCCGCCATCACCGGCCATGTGCCAGACCCCCTGCACGAGCCCGATCCCATCGTGCGCCAGGGCCAGCAGCGCGCTCTGAACTACATGGGGCTGGAGCCGGGAATGGCCCTGCACGATGTGAGGATCAGTCACGCCTTCATCGGTTCTTGCACCAACGCCCGCCTGGAAGACTTGCGCGACGCCGCCCGGGTGGTCAAGGGCAAACAGGTGGCCGCGCACGTGCGAGCGATGATCGTGCCCGGCTCCACCCTGGTGCGCGAACAAGCGGAGCAAGAGGGCCTGGCGCGAATTTTCCTCGACGCCGGTTTCGAATGGCGTCAGTCCGGCTGCTCCATGTGCCTGGCCATGAACGACGACGTGCTCGCCGCCGGCGACCGTTGCGCCTCCAGCACCAACCGCAACTTCGAAGGCCGCCAGGGCGCCGGTGCGCGCACCCACCTGATGAGCCCGGCCATGGTCGCGGCGGCGGCGATCGCCGGGCACCTGACTGACGTTCGCACCTTTGCCCCGGAGGCCTGAACCATGCAACCTTTTGACACCGTTACCGGCAGCGCCGCACCGCTATTGGCTGCCAACATCGACACCGACGTGATCATGCCCAAGCAATTCCTCAAGGGCATTGACCGCAGCGGCCTGGCGCAGGGCGTGTTCTTCGACCTGCGCTTGCTGCCCGATGGCACACCCAATCCTGGGTTCATCCTCAATCAGCCGGCCTGGCAGCAGGCGAGCTTCCTGGTGACCGGGCCCAATTTCGGTTGCGGCTCCAGCCGTGAGCATGCGGTGTGGGGGCTCAGGCAACGGGGTATTCGCGCGCTGATCGGCACCCGGTTTGCTGGAATATTCCAGGACAACTGCCAGCGCAACGGCGTGCTGGTCATTCAGTTGGACGAGGCGCAGTTGGCGAATATCGCCGAGGTGGTCAGCCAACCGGCAACCGCTGAGCTGAGCGTCGACCTGCCCCGCCAGCAGATTCGGCTGGCGGATGGCACCGTGATACCTTTCCTCATTGATGAATTGGGCAAGCAAGCGTTGATGCAGGGCCTGGATGCGGTTGGCGCGACCCTGCAGCGCGCCGAGCAGATCCGCGCGTTCGAGCGACAGCACCTGCGCGACAACCCGTGGTTGAACCTGTAGCAGTGGCCGAGTGACCGCGTCCGCGGTGTGCCTGATACGGCGTGGCGCCTGCTTCCCGAGCTTGCGCCCGGTCCCACAGGGTTGCGCGTGCTGTTTTTGAAGGACCGGGCGAAGCTCGGGAAAGGGCCATCGCGGTGGTTCAGGCTTACCGCTGCGCCCGGTCCTGCAACCCGGCTCCCACGAAGACAGTTGCTGCTACAAAACCGGCGATAGGTTGCGCAAGTAGGTTTCGAGAAACTCCACGCACACCCGCAACTTCGCCGACTGGCTCAGGCGTGTCGGGTACACGGCCCAGACATTGGCGCTCTGACTGTAGTCATTCAGCACCTGCACCAGGCGGCCTTGATCAAGCATGGGTTTGACGTCCCACAGCGAACGCAGAATGATTCCGGCACCGTCCAACGCCCACTGCAACACAATTTCACCGTTGTTCGACGACAGCGGGCCACTGACCTTGACCGACTCCGCGCGCCCTTCTCGGCTCAGGGTCCACACGCCGAAGGCATTGTCGCGCTCCTTGAGCACCAGGCAGTCGTGCTCGACCAGGTCCTCCAGGGACTGGGGCGTGCCGCGCCGCCGCAGGTAGTCAGGCGCGGCGCAGAGCACCCGGTAGTTATGCAGCAATTGCCTGCCCAGGTGTTCGCCGACCAGGTCGTCGCCTACGCGGATTTCCAGATCGAAGCCTTCGTTGACCACATCGACCACGCGGTCGAATACATCCAGGCGGATATCCAGCCGCGGGTAAGCCCGGGACAGGGCCGAGATCGCCGGCGCCACGTGGTTGCGGCCAAACCCGAAGCTGCTGCAAATGTGCAGCGCACCGCGCGGCGCCTGGCGCGCTTCGGAAATTTCGCCGAGGAAGTCATCGATATCCCCCAGCAGCCGCTGCGCCCACACCCGCACCCGTTCGCCGTCATCGGTCAGGGCGATGCGCCGCGTGCTGCGATGCAACAGCTTCGCCCCCAAGGTGGTTTCGAGAGTGGAAATGCGTTTGCTCACGTACGCCGGGGAGAACCCCAGCGCTTCGGCCGCGGTGGCGAACCCGTTCTTGCGGATGACCATAAGGAATACCCGCAGGTCTTCCGGCAGCGGCAACGGAGCGCGAGGGGTACTCATGGCGCTGGGCGCAGGAACGCCAGCGCTTCTTCCAGCAATACCTGCGCGGCCTCCTCGGCAATGTAGTGGCCGGCGGGCAAGGCCTTGCCGCGCACATCCGTGGCCACTTTGCGCCACTCCTCCAGCGGTTCGAAACAGCGGCCCACGGTGCCCTCGGCCCCCCATAGCACCAGCAATGGGAGCGTCAACACGTGGCCGTTATCAATATCCGCACGGTCATGCTCAAGGTCAATGGCCGCGCTGGCACGGTAATCCTCGCAAATACCCTGCGCGCTACCCGGCCGCTGCAGGCAGCGCAGGTACTCGGCGAAAGCCTTGTCGGTGAAGGGCGCCAGCCCCGCGCTACGGCTGCCCATGACACTGCGCAGGTAGCCTTCGGGGTTGGCTTCGATCAGGGTCTCAGGCAGCGGCGCCGGCCGGATCAGGAAAAACCAGTGCCAGTACGCCCGGGCAAAGGCTTCGGTGGTCTGGGCATACATGGCCAGGGTCGGCGCGATGTCCAGCAGCACCATGCGCTGCACCGCCTCAGCGTGGTCCAGCGCCAGGCGGTGGGCCACCCGGGCACCCCGGTCATGGGCCAGCACACTGAAAGTATCGAAGCCCAGCGCCGCCATCAGGGCCACGTTGTCCTGGGCCATCGTGCGTTTGCTGTAGGCGGCGTGATCAGCGCTGGCGGCTGGCCGGTCGCTATCCCCGTAACCCCGCAGGTCGGCGGCGACCACGGTGAAATGCCTGGCCAGTGGCTCGGCGATCTTGTGCCAGATCACATGAGTCTGCGGGTGCCCATGCAACAGCAACAGCCCCGGGCCACTGCCCCCAATGCGGTAGGCGATATCGACGCCATTGACCTGGCGGTGCGTTTTGTTGAATCCGGCAAACATCGAAGGCGTTCCTTGTGGGTGTTCTGGCCCCTACAGGATAGGCGGCCGCAGCCGGGTATCAATAGGTTGTGCGCGATGCCATGGAACACGGAGCGTGGCCAATGCCGCTTGCGGGGAGGCTTTTCGTACCGTTTTAAGGGGTGTGTAGGTTCAAAATCGAGATGACATTTGATAATCCTATATTATCAAATATGTTAAATGGCTCATAAAATCCAAAACGATCACTAATTTCTGTATGTATTTACATGGTACGTAATACAGTACGAAATCGTCACGCAGATAGCTGTCGGTGACATAAAGCGGACGAGGTGATGGCACAGACATAACTGGCCCGAAACAGATGTGGGACCGGGCTTGCCCGGGAAGCGCCGCGCGGGCGGCGCACGGTCTCGAGGGCGCCGAAAAAACAAAGGCATGCGCCTGGCGGCCCTGACCCAATCTCCAGGCGAACAACCAAGGCGGTCAAGGCAATCCACCAGACATAACTGGCCCGAAACAGATGTAGGAGCGGGCTTGCTCGCGAAGCGTCGCGCGGGCGGCGCACGGTCTCAAGGGCGCTGGAGAAACCCAAGCCATGCACCTGGCGGCCCTGACCCAATCTCCAGGCGGACAATCAAGGCGGTCCAGACAATGGCACAGACATAACTGGCCCGAAACAGATGTAGGAGCAGAGCTTGCTCGCGAAGCGCCGCGCGGGCGGCGGGCGGTCTCA
>NZ_JAPYKM010000016.1:0-140169 GCF_029623465.1 Pseudomonas sp. RIT-To-2
GCCGCCAACACCAGAAATACCAGGGTCAGCACCAGCGCCACCGGAATGGCGAACATCGCGTCATGCAACCCCACCGCCTTGAACGCCTCGCTCATTTGCTCGGCACCCGCTTCGTCCATGGCCTGGCGAGCAAAGCGGTCGCTCAGCAGACCCGCCACCACCGGCCCCATGGAACCGCCCAACAGATACAGCCCGGCGAAGAACAGCGCCATGGCCGTGGCACGCATGCGCGGGTGCACCACTTCCAGAATGGCGGTGTAGGCACAGGTATAGAAGGCGTAGCTGAAGAACCAGCCCAGGCCGAACACCGTCACGAACAGGCCAATGTCGATGCGCCCCGCCGCCAGGGCCCAGGCGGTGGCACTGGCAGCCACTACCATGCAACTGGCAGCCAGCACCAGGCGGCCGTTGGCCAAGCGCTGCTGAACCTTGTCCGCTACCCAACCACCGAGGGTCAGGCCCACCAGGCCGGTGACGCCGACGATGACGCCGGTCGAAACGGCAGCCTGGTGCAACGGCAGGTGAAAGTAGCGTTGCAACATCGGCACCATGAAGCTGTTGCAGGCATAGGTGGCGAAGTTGAACGCCAGGCCCGCCAGCACCAGCCAGCAGAAGGTAGGGATGGCCAGGAGGCGACGCAGTGGTTTGTCCAGCGGCTGCTGGGACACCGGTTCGGCCTCGGCGGCGCCGCGTGCGGGTTCGCGAATGGTGAACATGAACAGCGCCAGCACCAGGCCCGGTATCGCCGCCACGAAGAACGGCGCGCGCCAACTGCCAAAGAACTCGACCATGGCACCGATGGTAAAGAACGCCAGCAGCAGACCCAACGGCAGCCCCAGCATGAAAATCCCCATGGCACGGCCGCGGCGCTGTGGTGGAAACAGGTCGCCAATCAGCGAATTGGCCGCCGGCGCATAGCTGGCCTCGCCAATCCCGATGCCCATGCGCACCAGCAGGAAGGTCCAGAAACCGCCGACGAAACCGTTCACTGCCGTCAGCGCACTCCACACCGCCAGCCCCCAGCCCATCATGCCGCGCCGTGACCCGCGGTCGGCCATGCGCCCCAAGGGTACGCCCGCCGCTGCATAGACTATGGTAAAGGCAGTACCGACAATGCCCAGTTGAAAATCGCTCAGGTGCCACTCCATGCGTAGCGGCTCAATGATGATGGCCGGGATGGTGCGGTCGAAAAAATTGAACAGGTTGGCGAGAAACAGCAGGAACAGGATGCGCCATGCATGGGGCGCCTGGGCAGGTGAAAGCATGATGGCACTCGCTATTATTCTTGTTAAGGGCCTGATGCAATCTAGAACGTGAATGGAAGATTGTCCCCTGAATCAAGTCTCGTGATGGTGGTCTATCATGGCAGGGTCGGTAAAGGTCTCGATGGCAGGGGCCGTTTATCGCGGCTGGCTATGGTATCGATTCCGAAATGTTCAGCAGCACTTTGCCACTACTCGATAGCCACCTTCTATACTGTGGCTAACTCGCCACCCTCGGGTGGCACGGGAGCGTTTGCTCAGAGGCACGCTATGGATTGGCTGGGTTTTCATTTTATAGGCGAATTGCCGGAACACGGGCAGATCCTGCTGAACTGCAGCCATAACCCCTTCCTGGTACTGCTGGCGTATCTGGTGGCCTGCTCGGGCAGTTTCGCCACCCTGGACATGGCCGAGCGCATCAGCCACGTGGAACGGCCAAGTGCCCGACACCAATGGCGCTGGATAGGCGCGCTGTGCCTGGCCGGGGGCATCTGGGCCATGCATTTCATCAGCATGCTGGCGTTCGAAACGCCGGTGGAAATGCATTTCGACCTGCCGGTGACCGTGGTATCACTGCTGATCGCCCTGGTGGCTGGCCTGCTGGCCATGAACACCCTGAGCCGCGAGACAATCAGCCTGTTCGATTATATCAAGAGCGCCATCGGCATCGGCCTGAGCATCGCCGGCATGCATTACGTGGGCATGATCGCCATGCGCTCTCCCGCCACCCAGTACTTCCAGCCCGGGTTGTTCAGCCTGTCGATCGTGGTGGCCATCGTCGCCAGCTTCGCCGCCCTGATACTGGCCCGGCACTTTCGCACCGGCAGCGGCACCTTCCATCAATTGCTCAAATACAGCGCCAGCCTGCTGATGGGTGCTGGCATCGTTGCCACGCACTTCCTGGGCATGTGGTCGCTGGTGATGGCGGTTCCCCAGGGTGCGGCCCTGCATGCGCCCATGGTCGACAACAGCCTGGAGCTGGGCCTGACCGTGGCCTTCATCACCTTGCTGATCATCGCCAGCAGCCTCAGCGCGGCGCTTGCCGACAAGAAACTGCAAAGCAAGGAGCACGACCTGCGCCGGGTCAATGCCTTGCTCAGCCAACTGGACCAGGCGCGGGTTTCACTGCAACAGGTGGCCCACTACGACGCCCTCACCAACCTGATCAACCGCCGCGGCTTCAACCAGCTGTTCGGCGAAAAGCTGATCGAGCAGAAGCTCAACGGCGGCATGCTGGCGGTGATGTTTCTGGATATCGACCATTTCAAGCGCATCAATGACAGCCTTGGCCATGATGCCGGCGACGACCTGCTCAAGGTCATCGCTGGCCATATCAAGAGCGCCACCCGCAGCCATGCCGACGTGGTGGCGCGCTTTGGCGGCGACGAATTCTGCATCCTGATCGCCATGAACAACCGCGACGAAGCCCGCCACATGGCGCAGCGCATCATGCAGAAGATGAAGGAACCCATCGACCTGGCCGGACGGCGCATGGTGATGACCACCAGCATCGGCATCAGCGTGTTCCCGGACGATGGCGACACCTGCGAAGAGCTGCTCAAGCATGCCGACCTTGCGCTGTACCAGTCCAAAGGCGCGGGACGCAATGCGCTGCACTTCTTCAGCACCAACCTGCGCACCAAAGCCACCCTGGAACTGCAACTGGAAGAGGAACTGCGCTACGCCCTGCGCGCGGGCAACGAACTGGACCTGTTCTACCAGCCCATCTTCGACCTGCGCAGTGGGCAGGTCGCCAAGCTCGAAGGGCTGATCCGCTGGCGACACCCCCAGCACGGGCTGCTGAGCCCGGACAGGTTCATCTCCATTGCCGAAACCAACGGGCTTATCGCCGAGCTGGACAACTGGGTGTTGCAGCGGGCGTGCCGAGACCTTGCCCACCTGGGCCGCAACGGCTGCGAACAGTTGAAGATCACGGTCAATTGCTCAGCCTTGAACCTGGCCCGGGAGGAACTGGTGGGCGAAATCCGCTCGGCCCTGGCCGACGCCGGGGTCGCACCGCAGCGGCTGGAGCTGGAAGTGACCGAGAACGCGCTGATGGGCAACATCGCCACCACCATCAGCCTGCTCAATCAGATTCGCGCGCTGGGGGTGTCGCTGTCCATCGACGACTTCGGCACCGGTTATTCTTCCCTGGCGTACCTCAAGCGCCTGCCGCTGGACACCCTGAAGATCGACCGCTCGTTCATTCAGGACATTCCGCGCTCGGCCGCCGACATGGAGATTGTGCAGGCGATCATCGTCATGGCCCACACCCTGCACTTGCAAGTAGTAACCGAAGGCGTCGAGACCGTGCAACAGTATGAATTCCTGGCCAACTATGGCTGCGATTACGTGCAGGGGTACCTGTTGAGCAGGCCGGTGTCGCTTGGCGAACTACGGCCGGTGCTCGACCAGTTGAACGAACACCACAATGCCAACGGTATGGTGTTCAGCCAACCGGTACCCAGCCGTGGCAGCGATGAGCGCGTGGTACGCGACCTGTTCGCTGAGCCACCCGTGGCCCGCCCTGCCCGATAGGTCACGCGCCAGCGACTGCAAGGGTGGCCGCACGCATCAGCGCACCATTACGGTGCCATCAGTCTGCCTGTGCCCTTTCCTGGATCAGCACCCAAGGCGATACCACCACCGCCCACAACGTCGGATCACGCTCCACACAGTCCAGCGCCTGCGATTCAGACACCTTGGCGAGCAATCCAGCGTCCATCCACTGCTTCACTTCAGCCCCATTGTCCGTGGCCACGGCCTCGGCAGCGGCGACCAAATCCAGCGCAGGCTCGACCCACAACAGGGCACCGCGGGCAAAGAAGGGTTGCAGCTCCTGCCATCCGATCACGGCGGTCTCGCCGAGCAGCTTGGCATAGAGGGTGCTAGGTTGTTCAGTCATGGGTTTCACCAAAAAGAATATCGGGGGCAATGATAACGCCCCGGATTGCCATGGAAAAACCCGGTTTCAATTGCGTGATTGATGGCGAGTTCGGAAAAGCCAAGGATGACAACCTGCTGCACAGGTTTGCGCCGCCGTTATTCTGTAACTTCCTGTCGATAAAGCGACACCCTGGCCATTTGCCCCCAGGCGCCAGCTTTTCAATGGATCGAGCGGCGCTCTACACTGTACCGGTACAGTTACCGGGGGCCGATCGGGGTGTTTTTCCGTTCGCTTCGGGCAGTCGTGGGAACACGCGACGCCCGCTTCGACAAGACCCGGTCCTGCAGCATTCGCCGCAAGACTATAAAAAATACAACAGTAGAGTGGAGCACTATGACTAAGCAGATTTCCAAGCTGTTCGCCGCGATGGTCCTGGCGGGGGTTGCCAGCCATTCGTTCGCTGCCGACACCATCAAGATCGGTATCGCCGGCCCGAAAACCGGCGCCGTTGCCCAATACGGCGACATGCAGTTCGCCGGCGCGGAAATGGCCATCGAGCAAATCAACGCCAAGGGCGGCGTCGACGGCAAGAAGCTCGAAGCGGTTGAATACGATGATGCCTGCGACCCGAAACAAGCGGTCGCGGTCGCCAACAAAGTGGTCAACGACGGCGTCAAGTTCGTGGTCGGCCACCTCTGCTCCAGCTCCGCCCAGCCCGCTTCGGACATCTACGAAGACGAAGGCGTGATCATGGTCACCCCCGCCGCTACCAGCCCTGACATCACCAACCGCGGCTACAAGATGGTGTTCCGTACCATTGGCCTGGACAGCGCCCAGGGCCCGGCCGCCGGCAACTACATCGCCAAGTTCGTGAAACCCAAGCTGGTCGCCGTGATCCACGACAAACAGCAATACGGTGAAGGCATCGCCACCGCCGTCAAGGCCACGCTGGAGAAAGACGGTATCAAGGTACCGGTGTTCGAAGGCATCAATGCCGGCGACAAGGATTTCTCCTCGCTCATCGCCAAGCTCAAGCAGGCCAACGTCGACTTCGTCTACTATGGCGGCTACCACCCGGAGCTGGGCCTGATCCTGCGCCAGGCCAAGGAAAAAGGCCTGAACGCCAAGTTCATGGGCCCTGAGGGCGTGGGCAACGAGTCCATCTCGCAGATCGCCCAGGGTGCCGCCGAAGGCCTGCTGGTGACCCTGCCCAAGTCCTTTGACCAGGACCCGGCCAACGTCGCCCTGGCCGATGCCTTCAAGGCCAAGAAACAGGACCCTAGCGGCCCGTTCGTGTTCCCGTCCTACTCGGCCGTGGAAGTGATCGCCGACGCCATCACAGCCGCCAAGAGCGAAGACACCGCCAAGGTGGCCGCGGCCATCCACGCCGGCACCTTCAAGACCCCTACGGGCGACCTGAGCTTTGACGCCAAGGGCGACCTGAAGGACTTCAAGTTCGTGGTCTACGAATGGCACTTCGGCAAGCCGAAGACCGAAGTCAGCCCTCAGTAAACGCTCTTTGAAAACCGATGAAGCCCACTGCGCAAGCAGTGGGCTTTGTTTTACGAGGTAATGGGCCGGGTTTCCGCGATCCGGAAGGCGGCTCACCTGAAAATCTCAAAACCGTCACCAGCGGTTCGCTGGCATAAAGCTTTGCACCCGCGGCTCCGACCGCCCGTGCGAGCAGGAAAATGACTCCACCAGTGAAATGCGTATCAGGTTTTTAGGAGCGCGCGGTAATGCCTGACATCTATCACTTCTTCCAACAGCTGGTTAACGGGCTCACCGTTGGCAGCACGTATGCCCTGATCGCCATCGGCTACACGATGGTCTACGGCATCATTGGAATGATCAACTTCGCCCATGGCGAGGTCTACATGATCGGCTCGTACGTGGCGTTCATCGCCATCGCCGGCCTGGCCATGCTGGGCCTGGACAACGTACCGTTGCTGATGACCGCGGCGTTCTGCGCCAGCATCGTCGTCACCAGTGCCTATGGCTACAGCATCGAACGGATCGCCTACCGCCCCCTGCGCGGCAGCAACCGGCTGATCCCGCTGATTTCGGCCATCGGCATGTCGATCTTCCTGCAGAACACGGTTCTGCTCTCGCAAGACTCCAAGGACAAATCGATCCCCAACCTGATCCCCGGCAATTTCAGCTTCGGGCCAGGGGGGGCACAGGAAGTGCTGATCTCCTACATGCAGATCGTGGTATTCGTTGTGACCCTCATCGCCATGCTCGGCCTGACCCTGTTCATCTCCCGTTCGCGCCTGGGCCGCGCCTGCCGCGCCTGCGCCGAGGACATGAAGATGGCCAACCTGCTGGGCATCAATACCAACAACATCATCGCCCTGACCTTCGTCATCGGCGCGGCCCTGGCCGCGATCGCCGCGGTGCTGTTGAGCATGCAATACGGGGTGATCAACCCCAACGCCGGCTTCCTGGTGGGCCTCAAGGCTTTCACCGCGGCCGTGCTCGGCGGTATCGGCAGCATTCCGGGCGCCATGCTCGGTGGGCTGGTACTGGGTGTGGCCGAAGCGTTTGGCGCCGACGTGTTCGGCGACCAGTACAAGGATGTGGTGGCGTTCGGTCTTTTGGTTCTGGTGCTGCTGTTCCGGCCGACTGGCATTCTGGGCCGTCCGGAGGTTGAAAAAGTATGAACAAGACTCTCAATTCGGCGTTCTTCAGCGCGCTGCTGGTGTGGGCCGTGGCCTACCCGGTGCTGGGCCTGAAACTGTCCATCGATGGCATCCACCTGATCGTCCAGGGTGCCAGCACCACGACCCTGTTGATCATCGCCGCCTGCTCGGTGCTGATGTTCGTGCGGGTGCTGTTCAACCGGCAGATCAGCTCGGCATGGAAAAGCTCCCCGCGGTTGCCACTGGTGCCTGCCAAGGCCGGTGATTTCTTCACGCAGCCCAAGACCCAGCGCTGGGTGATCCTGGGCCTGATCGTGGTGGCATTCATCTGGCCATTCTACGGCTCGCGCGGTGCGGTCGACCTGGCCACCCTGGTACTGATCTACGTGATGCTGGGCCTGGGCCTGAACATCGTCGTGGGCCTGGCCGGGCTGCTGGACCTTGGCTACGTGGGTTTCTATGCCGTGGGTGCGTACACCTACGCGATGCTGTCGCACTACTACGGCTTCAGTTTCTGGATCTGCCTGCCGCTGGCGGGCCTGGCGGCGGCCACCTTCGGCTTCTTGCTGGGCTTCCCGGTGCTGCGCCTGCGCGGTGACTACCTGGCCATCGTGACCCTGGGCTTCGGTGAAATCATCCGCCTTTTCCTGCGCAACCTCACCGACCTCACCGGCGGCCCCAACGGCATCAGCAACATCCCCAAGCCGACCCTGTTCGGGCTGTCGTTCGACCGTTCCGCCGCCGACGGCGCGCAAACGTTCTACGAGTACTTCGGGCTGACCTACAACCCGGTGGGCAAGGTGATCTTCCTTTACCTGGTGGCCCTGCTGCTGGCCCTGGCCGCGCTGTTCATCATCAACCGCCTGCTGCGCATGCCCATCGGCCGTGCCTGGGAAGCACTGCGTGAAGACGAGATCGCCTGCCGCGCGCTGGGCCTGAACCCCACCATCATCAAGCTCTCGGCCTTCACCCTGGGTGCCAGTTTCGCCGGTTTCGCCGGCAGTTTCTTCGCCGCGCGCCAAGGTCTGGTCACCCCGGAGTCGTTCACCTTCATCGAATCGGCCATCATCCTGGCCATCGTGGTGCTGGGTGGGATGGGCTCGCAACTGGGCGTGATCCTGGCGGCGATCGTGATGATCCTGCTGCCGGAAATGATGCGTGAGTTCAGCGATTACCGCATGTTGATGTTCGGCGCCATGATGGTGCTGATGATGATCTGGCGTCCTCAAGGTCTGTTGCCCATGCAGCGCCCCCACATGGAGCTGCGAAAATGACGCAGAACATTCTTGAAGTATCCGGCCTGAGCATGCGTTTCGGCGGCCTGCTGGCCGTCAATGGCGTTGGCCTGTCGGTCAAGGAAAAACAGGTGGTGGCCCTGATCGGCCCCAACGGCGCCGGCAAGACCACGGTGTTCAACTGCCTGACCGGTTTCTACAAGCCCAGCGGCGGCACCATCCTGCTGGACGGCCAGCCCATCCAGGGCATGCCCGGCCACCAGATCGCCCGCAAGGGCGTGGTGCGCACCTTCCAGAACGTGCGGCTGTTCAAGGACATGACCGCCGTGGAAAACCTGCTGATTGCCCAGCACCGGCACCTGAACACCAACTTCCTCTCGGGCCTGTTCAAGACGCCGGCGTTCCGCCGCAGCGAGCGCGAGGCCATGGAATACGCCGAGTTCTGGCTGGAAAAAGTCAACCTCACGGAATTCGCCAACCGCCCTGCCGGCACCCTCGCCTACGGCCAGCAACGGCGCCTGGAGATTGCCCGCTGCATGATGACGCGCCCGCGCATCCTCATGCTCGACGAACCGGCGGCCGGCCTGAACCCGCGCGAGACCGACGACCTCAAGGCGCTGATCGCCACCCTGCGCCAGGAGCACAACGCCACGGTGCTGCTGATCGAGCACGACATGAAGCTGGTCATGAGCATTTCCGACCACATCGTGGTGATCAACCAGGGCACGCCCCTGGCCGACGGCACGCCCGAGCAGATCCGCGACAATCCTGAAGTCATCAAAGCCTACCTGGGGGAAGCGTAAATGCTGCAGTTCGAAAACGTTTCCACCTTCTACGGCAAGATCCAGGCGCTGCACAGCGTCAACGTGGAGGTCAGGCAAGGCGAGATCGTCACCCTGATCGGCGCCAACGGTGCTGGCAAATCGACCTTGCTGATGACCCTGTGCGGCTCGCCCCGCGCCCATTCGGGCAGCATCCGTTACCTGGGTGAAGAACTGGTGGGCCAGGAGTCTTCCGACATCATGCGCAAGAGCATCGCCGTGGTGCCGGAGGGCCGCCGGGTGTTCGCCCGCCTGACCGTGGAAGAAAACCTGGCCATGGGCGGGTTCTTCACAGACAAGGGCGACTACCAGGAGCAGATGGACAAGGTGCTGCAGCTGTTCCCGCGGCTCAAGGAACGCTTCAACCAGCGCGGCGGCACCATGTCGGGCGGTGAACAGCAGATGCTCGCCATCGGCCGCGCGTTGATGAGCAAGCCCAAACTGTTGCTGCTCGACGAGCCGTCGCTGGGGTTGGCCCCGATCATCATCCAGCAGATCTTCGACATCATCGAACAGTTGCGCAAGGATGGCGTGACGGTGTTCCTGGTGGAGCAAAACGCCAACCAGGCCCTGAAAATCGCCGACCGTGCCTACGTGCTGGAAAACGGTCGGGTGGTGATGCAGGGTACCGGTGAAGCCCTGCTGACAGACCCGAAGGTGCGCGAGGCCTACCTGGGCGGCTGACACCTGGGCGCGTCGGCGGTGCTGGCAGGTTCGCCGCGGTCCGCGTAGCAGCGGGTTGCCCAGGCCATCAGGTAATCCGCCACTACCTGCACCCGCCGGGGCATGCCGCCCCGGTACGGGTGCACCAGATACAGTGGTGTACTCGCCGTTTCATACTCGGCCAGTAATGCCACCAGGCTTCCCTCTTCCAGTTCCGTGTGCAGCAGGTACGACGGCAGCCGTGCTACGCCCGCCCCCGCCAGGGCTGCCTTTTTCAGCAAGCTGTAATGATTGCTCGCAAACGGCCCCGCTACCGCCACCCGGATCAGCTCGTGGCGCTGGTGGTAGCGCCACTCCTCTCGCCCCCCGTAATGGGTATTGAGCAGGCAGGCATGCTCGACCAGGTCCTGAGGTACCCGCGGCGCCGCGTGCACGGCCAGGTACGTCGGGCTGGCGCAGGTAATCTCCTGCATCGTCAGCAATGGCCGCGCCACCAGCCGCTCGTCATTGGCCACGGTCTCGCGAATGGCCAGGTCAAAGCCCTCCCGGGCCAGGTCGCGGTAACTGTTGCTCAGGTCCAGTTCTACGGTCAGTTGCGGGTAATCGCGTGCCAGCATCCGCAACAACCCTTCAAAGAACGCCTCCCCCAGGGACACTGGCACCGTAAGGCGCACGGGCCCGGCCAATTCATCCTTGAGCAACGCCAGCGCCTGACGCGCCCGGGCCATCTGCGCGACCAGGGCTTGAGCTTCGGGGAGCAGGGCCGCGCCGGCTGCCGTCAGGCTCAGGCGCCGTGTGCTGCGGTGCAGCAGTTGCACACCGTGGCCGGCCTCCAGGGCGCTGATGCGCTTGGATAACTGCCCCTTGCTCCAACCCAGATGGTGCGCCGCACGGGTGAAACTGCCGGCCTCGATCAGCATGGCGAAGGCGGCCAGATCGTCGAGTTCACTCATTCGATTGTTTCCTCACGAAAACCCAAGGTTGCCTATTGGCAGGATTATCGCAAATAACAAAAGCTCTAGACTGTCTGAACACCCCCTCTGCGAGGAAACACCCATGAAGATCCTGTTGATCGGTGCCAGCGGCACCGTCGGTTCCGCCGTTGCCACCGAACTTGCCCAGCGTCACGACGTGGTTCGCATTGGCCGCAACAGCGGCGATTTCCAGGTGGACATCGCCGAGCCGGCCTCCATCCGCCAGCTGTTCGAACAGGTCGGCCGCTTCGACGCCCTGGTCAGTGCCGTGGGCAGCGTCACCTTCAAGGCCCTCGGTGAAATGGCTGACAACGATTTCAGCCTGGGCCTGCAGAACAAGCTGATGGGCCAGGTGAACCTGCTGCTGATCGGCCGCGAGTTCGCCAACGATGGCGCTTCGTTCACCTTGACCTCCGGCATCCTCAACCGCGACCCGATCCGCACGGGCGCCTCGGCGGCCATGGTCAACGGCGCACTGGACGCCTTCGTCCGCGCCGCCGCCATCGAGCTGCCGCGTGGCCTGCGCATCAACGCCGTGAGCCCCACGGTGCTGGAAGAGGCCATGGGCAGCTACGCGCCTTATTTCCGCGGGTACAAACCGGTGCCAGCCGCCGATGTGGCGCTGGCCTATGCGAAAAGCGTGGAAGGCCTGCAGACCGGCCAAGTGTTCATCGTCGGCTAGCGCCACGGCCCAGCACCCGCAGCGGGCACAATTTTCACTTTTGCTGTGCTAGGGTTCCCGCCATTGACCTGGAGGCCCCCGATGCGCGTTGCCCGTTCCCTGTTGTGCTGTGCCCTGCTGCCGCTGTTCGCCGGTTGCCAGATGTTCGCGTCCACACCAACCCAACCGTCCACTGCCGGCATGACCCGCATGCAGGGTGTGCTGATGGGCAACAACGGCCAGTTGCTGTTCCAGCCTTGCGGCGAGCAGCGTCATTACGCCGTGACCGACATCGGCCACACCGGCGTGCTGCAGGAGGCCGACGGCATCGTCGGCCAGTCCGGGCAGGTCTACGCCGATGTGCGCGGCCGCTTCGAGGCCAGCAAGACCGGCGGCATGGACGGCACCATTGACCTGCATCAGTTCTACCGCCTGGAGCGCTCCACTGCCAGCTGCAAGGACCCGAACTTCAAGTTGCTGACCCTGCGCGCCGCCGGCCAGGATCCCAGCCAATGGGAGCTGCGGGCCAGCGGCAAGGGCCTGGAGCTGAGCCGTGCCGACCAACCCAAGCTGGCCGTGCCTTACGTTGAGGAACAACTGCCCGACGGGCGCCTGAGCTTGAGCACCGAGGCCAACGGCCTGCGCGTTGAGCTGTGGGTAGCGCCCCAGCGCTGTGTGGACCCGGCCACCGGCAGCGTGCAGCAGATGACCGCCGAATTGCGTGTCAACGACCAGCCCTACCGGGGCTGCGCCTACTTCGGTGGCGCCCGGGACGACTGAGCAATAATTGCCGTCGGGCAGTTAAAACCTGACGGCAACCCCCTGCGAACGCTTATAATGGCCGGTTAGTGCAAAGCTGCCGGGTCAACCCTGTGGCCCGGATATTGGACCCTGTCATGTTACGAATCACCGAACTGAAACTGCCCCTGGACCACGCGGACGAGGCCCTGCGCCCGGCCATCGTGCAGCGCCTGGGGATCGCCGACGCCGACCTGCTGGACTTCACCCTGTTCAAGCGCAGCTACGACGCGCGCAAGAAGAACAGCGAGCTGCAATTCATCTATACCATCGACCTGAACGTGCGCGACGAAGCCGCGTTGCTGGCAAAATTCGCCGACGACCGCAACGTCGGCCCGGCGCCGGACGTTAGCTACAAGGTAGTGGGCCACGCCCCCGAAGGCCTCACCGAACGCCCGGTAGTCGTGGGTTTCGGCCCGTGCGGTATCTTCGCTGGCCTGCTGCTGGCGCAGATGGGCTTTCGTCCGATCGTGCTGGAGCGCGGCAAGGAAGTGCGCCAGCGCACCAAGGACACCTGGGGCCTGTGGCGCAAGAGTGTGCTGAACCCTGAGTCCAACGTGCAGTTCGGCGAGGGCGGTGCCGGTACCTTCTCCGACGGCAAGCTGTACAGCCAGATCAAAGACCCGCTGCATCACGGCCGCAAGGTGCTGCACGAGTTCGTCAAGGCCGGCGCGCCGGAAGAGATTCTCTACGTCAGCAAGCCGCACATCGGCACCTTCCGCCTGACCGGCATGGTGGAAACCATGCGCCAGGAGATCGAGGCCCTGGGCGGCGAGATCCGCTTCGAGCACAAGGTTACCGACCTGCTGATCGACGGCGAACAGTTGCAAGGCGTGGTGCTGGAAAACGGCGAGCAGATCGCCTCGCGTCATGTGGTCATGGCACTGGGCCACAGTGCCCGTGATACCTTCCGCATGCTCCACGCCCGCAACGTGTTCATGGAAGCCAAGCCGTTCTCCATCGGTTTCCGTATCGAACACCCGCAAGGGCTGATCGACCAGGCGCGCCTGGGCAAGTACGCCGGCCACCCGAAACTCGGCGCTGCCGACTACAAGCTGGTGCACCACGCCAAGAATGGCCGTTCGGTGTACAGCTTCTGCATGTGCCCGGGCGGCACCGTGGTGGCGGCGACCTCGGAGCCGGGCCGCGTGGTCACCAATGGCATGAGCCAGTACTCGCGCAACGAACGTAATGCAAACTCCGGCATCGTGGTGGGCATCACCCCGGAAGTCGACTACCCGGGCGGCCCGCTGGCGGGTATCGAACTGCAGGAACAGCTGGAATCCAAGGCCTACCTGCTGGGCGGCAGCAACTACCAGGCACCTGCGCAACTGGTGGGTGACTTCATCGCCAACACGCCGTCCACGGCGCTGGGTGAGGTTGAACCGTCTTACAAGCCTGGGGTTTCCCTGGGCGATCTGGCCCTGTCGCTGCCAGACTTCGCCATCGAAGCGATCCGCGAGGCGCTGCCGGCGTTCGACAAGCAGATTCGCGGTTTCGCCCGTTCCGATGCGATCCTGACCGGCATCGAGACCCGCACCTCGTCGCCGCTGCGCATCACCCGTGGTGCTGATTACCAGAGCCTGAACATGAAGGGGCTGTTCCCGGCGGGTGAAGGTGCAGGCTATGCCGGCGGTATTCTGTCAGCAGGCGTGGACGGTATTCGCATTGCCGAGGCAGTGGCCCGCAGCATGTTGGGGCTGGACTAGCCGTTCGGGGGCTCTGCCCCCTCCCTGTGGGACCGGGCGCAAGCTCGGTCCGGCAAGGGCGCGTAATGCTGCAGTTTCTGCACGCTTTCCTACAACCGAATCAGACGCGTCCTAATCCCTCTTTCCTTCCCTTCTGTTAGCTTCCTCCGCCCCGCCCAACCCACTAAAATCGTTATAACAAAAACGAATATAACTTTTGTTTTAACAACTGACGGTACGGGTTAGGGTGTGCCCCTTGGAACTCAGGATGGAGAGCGCTCGTGCCTCTGCGCAATACTTTGACACGTTTTTTTCAGCTGGAAGCCGCCAGTGGCCTGCTGCTGATCGCGGCCGCCGTGCTGGCGCTGTTCATCAACAATTCACCGCTGTCAGGCCTGTACAACAGCTTCCTCGACACGCCGGTGGTGGCCCAAGTAGGCAGCCTGCAGATCGCCAAGCCGCTGTTGCTGTGGATCAACGACGGGCTGATGGCGCTGTTTTTTCTAATCATCGGCCTTGAGGTCAAGCGCGAGGTGCTCGAAGGCCAGCTGTCCAAGATGTCCCAGGTGGTACTGCCGGGCACGGCGGCCATTGGCGGCATGGTGGTGCCAGCGCTGATCTTCTGGGCCATGAACCGCGACAACCCCGCAGCCGTCGCCGGCTGGGCCATTCCCATGGCCACCGACATCGCCTTTGCCTTGGGCGTGCTCGCCTTGCTGGGCAAGCGTGTGCCGGTATCGCTCAAGCTGTTCCTGATGACCCTGGCGATCATCGATGACCTGGGCGCCATCATCGTCATCGCGCTGTTCTACTCGGGCACCCTCTCGAGCCTGGCGCTGATGCTGGCGGCGGCCTGCCTGGTGGCGTTGATCGCCATGAACCGGTTGGGCGTGATCAAGCTGGCCCCCTACCTCATCATCGGCGCGATCCTGTGGGTGTGCGTGCTCAAGAGCGGCGTGCACGCGACGCTGGCCGGGGTAACGCTGGCGTTCTGCATCCCCTTGCGTACCCGCCACGCGGAAACCTCGCCGTCGCGCACGCTGGAACATGCCCTGCACCCTTGGGTGGCTTATGGCATCTTGCCGCTGTTCGCCTTCGCCAATGCCGGCGTACCGCTGGCGGGTGTAACCCTGGAAAGCTTCACCCACCACGTACCGCTGGGCATCGCTGCCGGGCTGCTGGTGGGCAAGACGCTGGGCGTGTTCGGGCTCACCTGGCTGGCCATCAAGGCCGGCCTGGCAAGTCTGCCGGGCGGCGCCAGCTGGAAGCAGTTGCTGGGGGTGTCGATCCTCTGCGGTATTGGCTTCACCATGAGCCTGTTCGTGGGCTCGCTGGCGTACGTGCCAGGCGCAAGCCCGTTCGCTGGCGAGGACCGCATGGGGATTCTGGCGGGGTCGATCCTGGCGGCGTTCATTGGTTATGCAGTCACCGCCATGGCCAGCCCGAAGCGTTAGCGCAGGGCTGCCCCGACCGGTGTGGCCGCCCCTGGGCCAAGAATGAAAAAACCCGGCCGAGGCCGGGTTTTCTCATTGCCGCGAGAATCAGTGAGTCACGCGGCTGGTACCGTCCACCGACATGATGCGAACACGCTCGCCCACGCGGAAGATTTCGTTTTCCTGAACCTGCTGGACATAGGCGCGCATGCTGCCGTCGTCCTCGCGCACGGTGATTTCAACACCTTGGGTGCGGGTCAGGCCACTTTCCGCTGCCGAGCCTACCAGGCCGCCAGCCACCGCGCCTATGACAGCAGTGATGATACTGCCGCGGCCGCCACCGATGGCGCTACCGGCGACGCCGCCGACCACCGCGCCGGCGCCAGCGCCGATCGGGGTCTTCGTGCCTTCGATTTTCACTGGGCGCAGCGATTCGATGGTACCCATTCGCACGGTCTGCACGCGACGGGCTTCATCACGCGAATAGCTATCACCCGACAGGTCAGAGACGCAGCCGCCCAGGAACAGGGACGTAGTGGTGAAGCAGGCAAGGAGCAGTGCAGATTTACGCATGAATTTTCTCCGTGGGACTTGTATACCCATTAAACGCTGGGGTTCGCAGACTGTCACGACACCAGCTGTAATAATTTGCGTCCATTCAGCCGACGTACAGCCGCTCGAGCAGCCAGGGAGGGTCGACGGTAGGCACGCTTGTCAGGCAATCATGCCATACCGTCTGGACAACAGCGGAGAGGAAAAGGTCAGCCGCGTCGATCAGGGAGCCAGGCGATCACGCTGCCAGGCCTGGTCGGTCAGGCGATAATTGAGGCGATCATGCAGGCGGCTGGAGCGCCCCTGCCAGAACTCGATGCGCTCCGGCACCAGGCGGTACCCACCCCAGTGCTCGGGGCAATGGGGCTGGCCATCGCTGAAACGCTGCTCGGTAGCCTTGAGCAGGCCCTCCAGCTCGGCACGATCGGCGATCACCCGGCTCTGCGGTGAAGCCCAGGCCCCGAGGCGGCTGCCCAACGGGCGCACCTGAAAGTAGGCGTCGGACTCTTCATGACTGACCTTGCTGACCCGCCCCTCGATACGCACCTGGCGCTCCAGGGTCGGCCAGAAGAAGGTCATGGCCGCGAACGGGTTGGCCTGCAAGTGGCGGCCCTTGTCGCTTTCGTAGTTGGTGAAAAAGGTGAAACCCTGGGCGTCCAGGGCCTTGAGCAACAGCACTCGGCAATGGGGCCGGCCTTCGCCGTCAACGGTAGCCAGAGTCATGGCATTGGCTTCGACCGGTGCCTGCTCGGTTTTCACCGCTTCTTCAAACCAGCGCGTGAACAACGCAAACGGCTCGACCGGGGCATTTGCCTCGGTCAAGCCGTCACGGGTGTAGTCACGGCGCATATCAGCCAGGGGCTGGGTCATCGCGCGCTTCCTTAAACTGTCAGCTTAGTTCTTGGCCTGGTCAGCAGTGGCCTTCTTGGCGGGCGCCGCTGCCTTGGCAGGGGTGACCTTTTTCTTGGCGGTAGTGGCCTTGGCCGGTGCCTTGTGGCTGGCCGGTGCTTTCTTGGCAGCGGCTTTCTTGCTGGCAGGGGCGGCGGCCGGGGTTGGCTTGACGTCTTGCACGGCGACCATTTCAGCCACGGGCGGGGTCGGCGAGTTGTACTTCGCGACCAGCGCAACCATGGTTTCCTGAGGGGTCAGCAGGATTTCGACACGGCGGTTCAGGGCACGGCCCTGAGGGCTGTCGTTGGCCGCGCGTGGCATCACCGAACCCATGCCACGCATGGCCAGGCGCTTACGGTCCAGGCCGCTGAGGTGGAAGATGGCGGCGATGGACTGGGCACGCTGCTGGCTGATCTGCTGCACATCGGCGGCACCCGTGGCGTCACCGTGGCCCAGCACCAGCACGGCGGTCTTGGGGTCGGTCTCGACGGCCTTGGCGACATTGGTGATCGGGCTCAGGGTGACCGGCAGCAGCAGTTCAGGACGCTTGGGGTTGAAGCTGCCGTCCACCGGCGCGATGACCACCAGCACGTCTTCGCGACGCTCGACCTGGAAGTTGCTGCCCTTGACCGCTTCACGCACTTTCGGCTCGTAGCTGTCCAGCCAGGCCTGGGTCATCTTGGTGTCGATCTTGGGCACGACGGCGACGGCAGGGGTGGCGGCGGCCGGGGTGGCAGCGGTGGAAGGGAACGGCCACCACCAGTGCTTGCCGGTATCAGCGGCAGCTACCGGAGCAGCCGCAGGCGCCGGCGCAGCGGCCTTGGCTTCATCCTTGGCGACCTTGTCGGTGATTGCGCCTGCCACATCCTTGTCTACCGCGTGATCGTTGGCGCCGAAAGGCCACCAGTTGAAACCACCGCCGTTGGCAGCCGTGTTGTTCTGTGGAGTCTGGGCGCAGCCGGTCACAGCCAGGCACAGGGCAAACGCGATGGATTTATTGGAGTACATAAGCTTTCCACAAAATGAGGTTGATACAAACCGGGTTAACAAACCCGCTTAAACCATTGATTGATAGTAGTTGAATCGACCGTGACGGGACGCCCGTCGGTCGATTCGATCAATTTATAGACAAGTGGCAAGTACCCGCACCAGTTTCTGCGCGCGGGGGTCCATGAGCACATAGGGGCCCAGGGTGTTGGTGACGAAGCCAAAGGCCACGTCATGTTCAGGGTCGGCGAAACCGACGGAACCACCGGCACCAGGATGGCCGAAGGCCTTGGCACCGAGGCCGAAGGTGGCATTGGCCAGGTCCGGTTGGTCAAGCATGCAGCCCAGGCCGAAACGGGTGGGCGTGAGCAGGGTCTTGTCCGGGCCGATGCTGTGTTCGCGGGTCAATTCATTGAGCAGTTCGGCTTCCAGAAGGCTGCCATCCAGCAAGCCGGTGTAGAAGCCGGCCAGGCTGCGGGCGTTGCCGTGGCCATTGGCGGCCGGTTGCTGCATGCGCCGCCACTCCGGCTTGTTGGTGCTGGTCAGCACCGACGGCGGGTTGGTGAAGGCGCGGGTGCTCATGGCGGTGGGTTCACGCATGGTCACCTGCAACAGGCGCTGGGCGGCTTCATCCCCCATGTTGCCCTTGCTGCGGGCGATGTGGGCGACGCGATGGAACTCTGCATCGGCCAGGCCGACATGAAAGTCCAGGCCCAGGGGGCGCGCCACGCGGGCGCCGATGGACTCGCCAGGGCCGCGGCCATCGGCACGGCGCAGCAACTCACCCACCAGCCAGCCGTAGGTGATGGCAGCATAGCCGTGGCCCGTGCCGGGCTCCCACCAGGGCGCCTCGGCGGCCAGGGCGTCGACCATCACCTGCCAGTCGTACAAGGCCTCGGCGGGCAGCAGTTCGCGCAACGCAGGCAAGCCTGCCTGATGGCAGAGCAACTGGCGCAACGTGACGCTTTCCTTGCCGGCTGCGGCGAACTGCGGCCAGTAGCGAGCCACGGGGGCGTCCAGGTCCAGCTTGCCCTCGCCCACCAGTTGCAGCGCCGTGACCGCGGTGAACGTCTTGGTGCAAGAGAACAGGTTGGCGATGGTATCGCTGTGCCACGCCTCCTGGCCGTCCTTGTCGGCGGTGCCGGCCCACAGGTCGATGACCGTGCGCCCACCCACCTGGATGCAGAGCGCGGCACCGCGTTCCTGGGGATCGTCGAATAGGGCGGCAAAAGCTTCGCGCACTGCCTCGAACTGAAGCTCGTAATGACCTTGAATCTGCACCCGACCGCTCCCTGAACAGCATTGAACAAAGTGGCAGGCATTGTTCCAGCCCTTGAGGCGTTTGTGAACAGGTGCTTGCCAGGTGGTAGGTAACTTTCTGCTTACCGGGAAGGTTTTGCCTGGGCTCAGGCCAATGTCTTTCGTGAGGGCTGGCTTGCCGGCCCTCACACCAGGACAGTTGCAGCAGGGTCTCGCTAAGGGTGACCGCCGCCGCGGTGGCCCTCGGCGTGGCCATGCTCGGCGCTCTTGCCGCCGGCTTCAGGGGCCGGGGCGGTTTTCAACGCCTTGGCTAACTGGTCAAGGCTGTCGAGGTTGCTTTTGCGCACCGCGCCAACGAAGCCCTGGTAGGGTACGTCCGTCACACCCACCAGGCCGAAGTGGCCGTTCTCGCCATCCAGCAAACGGCCGGTCACCGGTTGGTCCAGGTATTGGAACCAGTGCACGCCGACGATCGTCGGCTCTTGCAGCGCCGCCTTCAGGAAGGTGGCGTAGGCGTTGCCGCGGTCCTCTTCCCTGGCCACTTCCATCGGCCCCGGCCAGAACGGCCCGCGGTCACGGGAGCCGAACGTGAATTCGGACACCAGCACCGGCTTGTCCAGCTCGCGCAAGCGCGCGAAGTCATAGCCATCCTGTGGCTTGGGCGTATAGAAGTTGAAGCTCAGCACGTCGCAGTACTGGGCGCAGGACGCCACGGCCTCGGGGCTGGACACGGCATAGCGGCCACCCAGCAGCAGATGGTTGGGCGCATGCCACTTCAGGGCATCGGAAATGGTCTTGAAGTAGGTGTCGGCGAAAACGCGTTGGAACTGCTTGAGGTCAGCCTCGATTTCCGGGTGTTCGGGGTTGGGCTGCGGTGCTTCAAAACCAGGGTCTTCCATCAGTTCCCAGGCGGGCAGGTTGATGCCCCAGGCCTTGGACAGGCCTTCCTGGTTGCGGTACTTGTCACGCAACTGCTTGAGGAAGGCGCGCTTGGCCGGTACGTCGGTGGTCTGGCGCAACGTGCCGTAGGCCAACGCGTAACGGGCCTTGGGGTCGTTGCCGGGGCCTGCCCAGGCCAGTTCATTGTCGGCGAAGTAGCCGATCAGCCACGGATCGTCACGGTGGTCGCGGGCGGCAATGGCCACGGCACGCTCGGTGGCCATGGCGAAACGCGGGTCGAACGGGTCGGGCATGCGCCCCCACCAGTCCATGCCGGTACTGATGCTGGCGTAGTCACCGACGATCGACAGCGGCAATACATAAGGCACGCGCTGGTTGCCTTCCAGGGCCGGTGCACTCCAGTTGCCCACGGTATTGAAACCCCAGGCTTGCAGACGGTCCAGGGTGTGTTTCTGCCAGCGAATGGCGTCGAACGGCCGGGGCTGGCATGGGGCCTGCGGTGTCGGCGTGCAAGGCTCGGCGTAGGTACGCTGCAGGTTGGCCCCATAGAAATCGAACCAGCGCCCGCTGCCGAAGCCACGGCCCACGGATGAACCATTGCCGTCCTGGTTGTTGCTCTGGCCGTAGTACTGGGCCTCGGGCTCATCAGCCTTGGGCAGGTGGGTGAACATCCATTCGCGCCCTTGCACGTAGGTGCGGTCGCCATCGGCGGTCACCGCGTTGACGCCCAGGGAGTAGAACGGGTGGCCTTCCGGGGTTACCAGGTACCAGCGGCCGTCGCGCTTTTCAGTACGGAAGAAGCCGCTGGCATTGAAAGCCGGGCCCTGGGTCAGGCCGCCGAACTTGTCCAGCGGCGCCTTCTCGCGCTCGGCCAGCCAGCCGTTGAGCTGCTGCTGTTCGCGAGTGGCCGCGGTCTTGAGCTGGTCATCGCTGGTAACCTTCTCCGGCCAGCGGCCACGGCTGAACTGGCCGTATTCGTCGACGATAGCGGTATAAGCGGCTTTCTGCAGGGCATCGCCCTCCACCACGCCGAAGCGTTCCAGGAGGATGTTCTGCGCCACGGCTGGCTTGTCCATGGACAAGGTCACCGACACCACCTGGCTGGCGGTCAACTCGCCCTCACTGCTGGCCAGCAGGGTACGTTGGCCATCTTGCACCCAGGGCATCGGCGGCGCGGCGCGCATACCCTGGCTCAAGGGCGAGCTGGCGTGCAACGGGATGACCAGCGTCTGCGCCGGGCCGGCTGGCAGGTCGATGCGACTGGTGAGGGTCTTGCCGTCGTTGCTCTGGATTTTCACGTACAGGGTCACGGCCCAGTCCATGGCACTTTGCGCGCGCAGGGTCATGGCACCATCAGCTGACCAATCCCAGGCACCTGTCTGCGGTTTGAGGGTGAGGCTGGGGACGGGCACAGGGCTGAAGGTCACCCGGCGCAACACTTCGCCTTCGGCCGTCTGTTCGGCATTGTACTGCGGCAGGCTGGCATCCGCGGTCGTTACCTGCACCACGTCGGCAGGACGAACGAAGTTGAACAGCGTCTGCTGGGCACCCGGCGCTGCCATCAGCGGGGTGGTGAACAACACTGCGAATACAACGGGCAACAAACGGCGAATCATGGGGTTCCAGCTCTCCTTGATGGCCGGTGTCGGCCTCGATCAGGTGTATAGACAGCGTAACAGGGCATTGTAGCCCTGCCCGCTTCAGGAAATTTCGCGGCGAAATGGCGGCAGGGCGTTGAGGATCGCCTTGCCGTAGCGCTGGGTCACCAGGCGGCGATCCAGCAGGGTGATGGTGCCGCGATCCTGCTCGGTCCGCAGCAGACGGCCGCAGGCCTGAATCAGCTTGAGTGAAGCGTCGGGCACGGCGATTTCCATGAACGGATTGCCGCCACGGGCTTCGATCCACTCCGCCAGCGCCGCTTCCACCGGGTCGTCCGGTACCGCGAAGGGAATCTTGGCGATGACCACGTGTTCGCAGTAGGCACCCGGCAAATCGACGCCCTCGGCGAAGCTGGCCAGGCCGAACAGCACACTGGACTCGCCGCCATCGACGCGGGCCTTGTGCTTGTTCAGGGTTTCCTGCTTGGACAGGTTGCCCTGGATGAACACCTGGCGGCGCCAGTCGCGGTCCAGGCCGTCGAACACGTCCTGCATCTGCCGACGAGAGGAGAACAGCACCAGGGTGCCGCGCGAACCCTCGACCAGGCCCGGCAGGTCGCGGATGATCGCCGCGGTGTGGGCCGCCGCGTCACGGGGGTCGGCGCGCAGGTCGGGCACCCTCAGCACGCCGGCGTCGGCGTGGTGGAAGGGGCTCGGTACCACAGCGGTGACCGCTGCCTTGGGCAGGCCGGCACGCATGCGGAAGCGGTCGAACTTGCCCAGCGCGGTCAGTGTCGCCGAGGTCACCAGGGCACCGTGCGCCACATTCCACAGGGTGCGGCGCAGCATCTCGGCCGCCAGAATCGGGCTGGCGTTGACTTCAATGTCGAACATCGCGCCGCTGTCGGCCAGGGTCAGCCAGCGCGCCATGGGCGGGCTGTCTTCCGGGTCTTCGGCCGTGAAGGCCGTCCACAGCTCCCAGTTGCCCTGGGCACGGGACAGCAGGCTGCCGAACAGCGGGTACCACTCCTCGGCCTGGTGGCTGGCGATGCCGATGCTTTTCTCACCGTCCATGCCTTCCTTGAGCAATTCGGTCAGGCGGGTGAACAGATCGTTGAGCCGGGCGAAGCCCTTCTTCAGCTCGATGCCGATTTCGCGGATGTGCTCAGGCACCACGCCGCCTTCAAAGCGATGGCGTGGCCGCTCGCGGCCTTCCATGTCTTCACCCGCACGGAAGTCGGCCAGCTGTTCGCAGGCGCTGAACATGAACTGCTGGTGGGTCTTGATCTCGCGGGCCAGCTCCGGCACCTGTTCGATCAGCTTGCCCAGATCGCCCGGCAACGGGTGCTGGGCCAACAACTTGGTCAGGTTCTTGGCCGTGCTTTCCAGCCAGTCGGCGGTGGAACGCAGGCGCGTGTAGTGGGCGAAATGGCCGATGGCCTTGTCCGGCAGGTGGTGGCCTTCGTCGAACACGTAGATGGTGTCGCGCGGGTCAGGCAGCACGGCGCCGCCGCCCAGGGCCAGGTCGGCCAGCACCATGTCGTGGTTGGTGACGATCACATCCACCTTGCCCATGCCTTCGCGGGCCTTGTAGAAGGCGCACTGCTGGAAGTTGGGGCAATGGCGGTTGGTACACTGGCTGTGGTCGGTGGTCACCCGCGCCCAGTCCTTGTCTTCCAGCGCGGTGGCCCAACTGTCGCGGTCACCGTCCCATTTGTTGCCGGCCAGTTTCTCGATCATGCTGGTGAACAGCTTCTGACTGGCCTCGTCCACCTCGATGCGAAAGCCTTCCTCCTCGAACAACTGAGCGGTGGCCGTCTGGGCGTGCCCTTCCTGCAGCAGTACGTCGAGCTTGGACAGGCACAGGTAGCGGCCACGTCCCTTGGCCAGCGAGAACGTGAAGCTCAGCCCGCTGTTCTTCATCAGGTCGGGCAGGTCCTTGTAGACGATCTGCTCCTGCAACGCGACCGTGGCCGTGGCGATGACCAGGCGTTTGCCCGCCGCCTTGGCAGCCGGTATCGAGGCCAGGCTGTACGCCACGGTCTTGCCGGTACCGGTGCCTGCCTCGACCGCGACCACGGCACAGTCGCCCGAGCGTCGCCCTTCGTCGTCGCAGTCGATGTCGCCCAGCACCTTGGCGACTTCGGCGATCATCAAGCGCTGGCCGTAGCGGGGCTTGAGGCTCTTGGCTTCGAGGAAACGCGAATAGGCGCCCTGGATCTGGGATTTGAGTTCGTTACTGATCATGGTTCTGGGGCATGAACGCCTGGATAAATTTTCAGTGTTTCGATTTGGGCCGCTATCATACCCCGCTAAATCCTCGCGCGCTGAACGGAGATCCACATGGCAGCCTTTGCTCCCCTCTACACCCTGCATGTCTGGGCAGCGCTGATCTGGGTCGGCGGCATGTTCTTCGCCTGGCTGGTGCTGCGCCCGGCGGTGGTTACAGCGCTGGAAGGGCCAGCACGGATGAAGCTGTGGGCGGAAGTTTTCCGACGCTTTTTTCTCTGGGTCTGGCTGGCGGTGCTGATTCTTCCGATAAGTGGCATCGGCATGATCCAGATCAGCTTCAGCGGTTTCGAGACCGCGCCGCGTTATGTGCAGGTGATGATGGGCCTGTACCTGGTGATGGTGGCGCTGTTCGTGCGCATCACCACCCTGCAATTGCCTACCTTTACCCAAGCGGTGAAAGCCGAAGACTGGCAGACAGGCGCCACCAGCCTGGCGCAGATTCGCCGGCTGGTGGGTATCAACCTGATCATTGGCTTCGTGGTGGTGGCGGTGGCCGCGGCGCGACCACCGTTCTGACAGCCGTCAGAGACGCTGGACCGTCAGCGCGCCCGCGCGGCCGGCCACGCCCGGTTCGCCCGGCTGGCCAGCCCGGCCGGCCTTGCCGCCTGCGGTGTCGTAGACAAAGCACCCTTTGGACTTGCCGCCCGGGCCAGGCTTGCCAGGCGCACCCGGCTGGCCACCGGCGCCACCGTCGACCTGCACCTTGATAGCCTCGGCCGGATAGTCACGCGGCAGTTGCAGGTGCACCTGCGCCCCCGCGGCGCCATCGTGGCCATTGCCGCCATTGAGCCCATTGGCGCCGTGGCCGGCCTCACCCCACAGGCAACCCGGCTCGGTACCGCTGCCGCCATCGAGGCCGAAATAGCCCGGCGCGCCAGCGCCGCCACGGGCGTCCACCGACAGCTGCGCGCCTTGCAGCGACTGCAATTGCAACTGCAGGTCACGGCCCGGCAGGGCGTCCTTCTCATAGGTGCCCGGCGCACCGCGTGCGAGGATCTGGCTGCCCTCCCCCAGCGCCGCATGGCGGGCTTCGATACGCAATTGCTGGGCACCGGGCACGATGGCGATACGCGCCTCATGGCCCAGTTGCAACTCGCCCACCTTCAGTTCCACCAGGTTGTCGGGCACCAACAGGGTGGCGTAATCCTCGATCACCAGGCGGTCAAGGGTCAGCACCCCGTCCTTGCCCGGCAGTCGCATCAGGGAATGGGGTTCGACACTCAGGCTATCGGCCATCGCCAAAGGCGTGAACAGCGCCGCTACCAGACACAGCCTACGCATTGTTGCTCTCCTGCACCGACCGGGTCGGGATTGAACGGACATGAAAAATACCCACCAGCAGGATCTGCAGGCGGTCAAACCAGGGATGGCTGCGGCCGCGCAGACTGGCCCGGAACAGCAACACTTCCAGCAGATGCAACAGCATCAACGCGGCACCGGCGATGTTGATAAGCAGGTTGAACGGATAAGTAGCGGGCATGAACAGGTTCAACAGTACCACCCACCAGAACAGTACCGTCAGGCCCTTGCCCAGGCCCCAGAGCAATGCCATGTCCTTTCCCCGGAATGATTGTTGTTTGCCAGCACAGTAACGGGGGGAGCTGCAAGCTGCAAGCTAAAGGCAACGCCCATCAGCTTGCAGCTTGCAGCTAACCGCTGGCAGCTTCGTCAGCGGTTGATATGCAGCTCTACCCTGCGGTTCTGCGCCCGGCCCTCATCGGTGCTGTTGTCAGCCACTGGCTTGCGCTCGCCATCACCCTCGCTGGTCACCTTGCCGGCCGGTATGCCCTGACTGATCAGGAACCGAGCCACGCTGTCAGCGCGCCGCTCCGAGAGTTTCTGGTTATAGGCGTCGCTGCCCTTGCTGTCGGTGTTGCCCACGACCTTGATGCTGACCACATCGGCGGCCTTGAGCTTGCCCAGCAGCGCCGAGAGCTGGCTGCGGGCTTCGGCCGTCAGCGCCGACGAATCGAAGGCGAAGAGCACGTTGCCTGCATCGCTCAGGGTAATCACTTCTTCAGGTGGCGGTGGCGGCGGTTCGGGCGCCTTGGCAGTCGCCGGGTACTGCGGCAACGGGCAGCCCATGTGGTCGACTGGGGTATTGGGTGGGGTGCCGGGGCAATGGTCGCGACGGTCGAACACGCCATCGCCGTCCTCGTCGCCATCCTGGGCAAAACAGATCAGGCCGCCGGTTATAGCGCCCAGAACCCCCAGGCCACCGGCCCACGAAGAACTCTTGATGGCACCCAGGCCACCCCCTGCCACACCACCGATGACGCTGCAGATAGGCCAGTTCCTTTGATTGAGCGGGGCACTGCCATCACTGGTAGTGGCGCAACCGGAAAGAACACTGCTGACCAGAAGAACGGGGAGTGCTGCCCGCCAGATTGATCTCATATGAAATGCTCCTGTGTCACCGGCCCTTGCCGGTCACACAGGAGTAAAGACCGGCCCGTGAGAGTTCACAAGCCGCCAACCCTACCGTTTTCAGCGGTCCAGGCGGATCTCCACACGGCGGTTCTGGGCGCGCCCGTCTGCTGTCTTGTTGTCAGCCACAGGCTGGGTTTCCCCGGCGCCACTGATGGAGACGAAACTGGCCCGTGGAATGCCGACGCTGACCAGGTAATCGACCACCGAGTGAGCCCGGCGCTGCGACAGTTTCTGGTTATACCCGGGCTTGCCGACGCTGTCGGTGTGGCCGGTGACGGTCAGTTGGGTGGAGGCTGCCTCGGTCTTGAGCTTGGTGGCTACTTTGTCCAGTTCCACCTTGTCAGGCCCGGTCAAGCGCGCCGAGTCAAACTCGAAGTGCACATCGCGGATGACGATGACTTCCTGCTTGGGCAACGGGGCAGGCTCGGCAACAGGTGGCGGCGCTGGCGCCGGGAATGGGCAACCGGTGGCATCGACCGGCGTGCCATGAGGGGTGTGCGGGCACTTGTCACGGCTGTCCGGCACACCATCACCGTCCTCGTCGCCATCGCCATGCACCCAGCAATAGGCCGCGGCCACGCCGCCGCCCACCAGCACACCCCACCCGGCAAAGGTCGAATTCTGGATAGAGCCCAACGCCGCACCGGTAACACCACCCACCGCCGCGCACTTGGGCCAGTCGGTTTTCTGCAACCCTGCGCAACCAGTCAACACACTGGCTAGCAGTACCAAAGGTAATGCCTTACTCACTATGCTCATCAGGTCTCTCTCCTAAGGGGAATCGGCGGATAACCGATGCAATGGGAGTAAAGACGGCAGTTTGCAGATGCGCCAGCAATAAGCCATACAGGCTAGGCCGCCAGCGCGAACAGGCCTATCCTTGGCAGTTCTGATCGAGGATGCTCAATGACTGACAGCTTTTCTGCGCGCACGCCGCAACAGGCGCTCGCGGCCCTGCTGGACCGCTATGCACCGCCCCGCCTGTTGCTGGTAGGCGCGGCCGACTTCCCGGCGCTGACGGCCTTCAGGCAAGCCCACCCTGACACGATCGTCGCCCAGGCGGCGCCCGGCACCCTGCCCACCGAAGTCGCCGGGCAGCGCTTCGACCTCGCGGTGGTAGTGGACTGCCTGGAACACATGCCCAAGCGCACGGGCCAAGAGTTGCTGGGGGGCATCCGCAACCTCAACGCCAGCCGCATCGCGGTGCTGGTGGACCTGGCTGCCAGCGGCTGGCAGGAGACCGATTTCTACGCCCTGGCGCTGCAGGCCAGCGAGCGCTTCCAGCGCGACGACCAGGTGCTGACGCTGTTCACCTATGATCTGCGCGAATACAAGCAAGTCCCCGACTGGCTGAACGCGCGGTTCTGGGCCAACCCGGAAAATTTTGGGAAGTATTGGTGGTAACCCGATGAGCACGAGTATTTGCCCTTGCGGCAGCGGCAACCTGCTGAGCGCCTGCTGCGGCCATTATCACGCCGGCCTGCCGGCCCCCGACGCCCAGGCCTTGATGCGCTCGCGGTACAGCGCCTACGTACTGGGCCTGATCGACTACCTGGTGGCCACCACCCTGCCGGTGCAGCAGCCCGGCCTGGACCGCCAGGCCATCGCCGAATGGAGTGCCCAGAGCACCTGGCTGGGGCTGACGGTGGAAAGCGCCGAGGTTTTCGGCGGCCAGCCCGAGCACGCCTTTGTCACGTTTACCGCACGCTGGCATGACGCCACGGGCGAGCACAGCCACCGCGAGCGGTCCTCATTCGTGCAGAACGCCGGGCGCTGGTATTTCATCGACCCCACCGTGCCCTTCAAGGCCGGCCGCAACGATGCATGCCCATGCGCCAGTGGGCAGAAATTCAAGAAGTGCTGCGCCAGCTACCTCACGGTATAAGCTTCAAATGGCTGGTGTCCGGTGCCGGCGGCTTCGCCGGTCCGCGGGCCTGGCCCATGTCGCTGCCTGCCGGCGCGAGGCTGAACTGCGCCAGGTTCACCTGCGGCGCCTGCACGGCTGGCTTTTGCGCCTGCAGGTCGACGCCCACCTCGGCTACGTCGTAGGCTGGCGCCTGGACGTCTGCAAACGCGGCCATATAGCAGTCCCGCGGCACCCAAGGCTGCTCCAGCTTGTTCGAGGGCCGGCGCTGGAAGCCCGGCGCATCCGGTGGCGGCGCCATTTCTATTTCCTCGACCTGCACCGGCACGGGCTCGATCGCCACCACGATGCCAGCGCGCTCCAGGGTAGCGCGATATTTTTCCGCGGCTTGCGGGTCCAGGTCGCTCTTGAGCACCAGTCGCCGGCCGCTGAACAGCGCATCGATGCGCGTGCTATCGGCCTGGAACAGTTTTGCCAGGTTGGCCTTGACCAGGGCCAGGTGCGCCCCCGCGACCAATTCGCCCCGAAAGACGATTTCGAACAGCCCCATAGTGTGCCTCCTGCCCCTCTGGGCAATGGCGCTTCGACATTAATGACTGTCAGTATGGACTATCCGCGTTTTTGCCAACAAGTCGGCCGAGGGTTGTTAGACTCAAGGCATCACGAGGGATTGGCCATGGTCTTGAGGACATTGCGCTGGGTCATCGTCTGCCTGGGCCTGGGGGCGGGCCTGAGCGGCTGCGCCAGCTGGTTCGCCGACGACGGCAAAGACCCCGAGGTGCACCTGGTGAGCGTGCAGGTGGTCAAGGCCAAGCTGATGCAACAGCGCTTCGTCCTGCATTTTCGTATCGACAACCCCAATGACGACAGCCTGACGGTCAGCGGCCTGCGCTACCGGGTGTACCTGGCCGGCATCCTCCTGGCCGATGGCGAATACGACGAATGGCTGAGTGTGGACGGCCACTCCAGCGAACCCTTCGACGTGCCGGTGCGCACCAACCTGTGGGAACACCTGCGCGACGTGGTGAAGTTGCTGCGCCATCCGGACCGGCCTATTCCCTACCGGCTGGAGGGCGAGTTGAAGACAGGGCTGGTGTTTGGTCGGGAGGTAGTACTGCGCCGCAGTGGCGAGGTGGTGGCAAAAGAGTTGATACGTCATTAAGGATCGCAGCGCTTCGCCCGGGCACACAGGGTGTGCAGCAGCAAAGTCATAACAGGCCCAACTGCTCCGCCACCGGCTCTCGCGGTATTTCCGGGAGCGCTGGCAACCCCGGCAACCGCGCCATCAGCTGCTCATGAAAGCGTCGCGCCAGCAGCGGCGCGCGGTGGTTGTCGGAGGTGTGCAGGAAAATATAAGGCGTGCGCCCCTCCTCTATCCACTCAGCGATCTTCGCCACCCACTGCAGCAGAAACCGGTCATTGGCCTCAAGGGTCGGGTGGCCGATAAAGCGCACCTGCGGACTCTGGCTGAATGCCGTCGGGCGCGGTGGCACCTTGGGTTTCTTGAACTGGGCGTCGAGCACTGCGGCCGTCTGGTCAGTGCAACTGAACAGTGCCCGCGGGTCCAGGCAGATGCGCTCCACCTGGCGCGCCATCAGCAAACGGTTGAGCATTCGCTCTTCATCGCCACGGGCGAAAAATGCTCGGTTGCGAACCTCAACGGCGACCGGGCGTTGCAGGTCGTCCAGGAACGCCACCAGTTCGCCCAGGCGCTCGGGGCCAAAGGTAGCCGGAAGCTGCAACCAGTAGGGCGCCACCCGGGCGCCCAGCGGTTCAAGCAGGCGCGTAAAGTCATGGGCTGCGGGCAGGCGCTCACGCAGGTCGCCGCCGTGGCTGATCTCGCGGGGGAATTTGGCGGTGAAGCGCAGGTGCTCGGGCATGCTCTGCGCCCAACGCGCCACGGTGCTGGCAGCCGGCTGGGCATAGAAGGTGGTGTTGCCTTCGACGGCATTGAATACCTGCCCATACAGCTGCAGGAACTGGGTGGGCTTGGCATCGGCCGGGTACAGGTGGTCGCGCCAGGCCAGCTCGCTCCAGGAAGGACAACCGAGGTAGTACGGTAACGCCGACACTGTCAGATGTGCACGTCCAGGCCCAGCACTTCGCCATCCCATTCCACGAAGGTGGAGGTCGTCAGGTAGCTGGTCAGGGCAGTGGCCACGCGGCGGCTCATGGAGCGCGGGAATATCATGTCTTGCTGGCGGGCAGGTACGTTGCTGGTGGCGCCAGCGCTGCGCGAGGTACTGCGCTGGGCAGACGGCTGAACTTCGAATTCGCCTTCCAGGTCATCGGCGTCGTCCACCCGCGCCTGCGCCTTGCGGGGCTTGCGTTTGATGGGGTAGGAACTCGACGAATAACCGTCTACACGCATGACTGCTGACTCTTGTCCGATGATGGCAATTTAGCGGCACCCCGTAGGGTTGGCAAATGCCCTAGTGATAACTAGACCACAGTTCTCGGAAAAGGTTTACCCTTGGTGACGTTCAGCCGATGAACTGCTCAAAAAACGAGCAGTTAGCGGCGCCACTCGTCGCTCAACGGGCTTTTGGCGTAGCCACTTTGTCGCGCAGGTACACTGGCTGCGCCAGGTCGGCGGCAACGCCTTCACCCCGGGCCCACGCCCCCTTGGCCAGGGTAATGAGATCCAGTGCATGGGGCAGCAAGGTCGCGTCGAAGCCCGCGGGCTGGACGGCCAGACGCTCACCGTAGCCCCAGCCGGTACCGGCACCGTACCAGTCGCCCTGGGCGCCAGCCGGCAGGCTGACGGCTTCCGGGGCCAGCACGGCCTCATCGCCCAGCAGCCTCATTTCATCGCCGTCGGCCTGGTAGCAGCCCCAGTACACCTCGTCCATGCGCGCGTCGATGGCGGCCGCCACCTGGCGCACGCCCTGCTCGCGCAAGGCGCGCTGGGCCAGCAGCGCCAGGTTGGACACCGGCAGCACCGGGCGGTCCAGGCCGAAGGCCAGGCCCTGGACCACGCCGATGGCGATGCGGACCCCGGTGAACGCACCCGGGCCACGGCCGAACGCGATGGCATCCACCGCCGACAGGGCAATACCCGCCTCGCCCAGTATCGTCTGGATCATGGGCAGCAACTTCTGCGCATGCAGGCGCGGAATCACTTCGTAGTGGCTCAGCACCTTGCCGTCATGCAGCAGAGCAACGGAGCAAGCTTCGGTAGCGGTATCCAGGGCCAGCAAGGTGGTCATCGGGCAATCCATCAGAAAAAAAAGTGCAACATTATAAACGTCAACGGCCCGCAAGCGGGCCGTCAATTGATCGAGGTTTCGATCAGCTCAGTGCCGCCAGCACCTTGGCGGTGATGGCATCTACCGAGCCCACACCTTCGATGTGGTTGTAGATCGGCTTGCCCTGCGCAGCGGCCAGCTTCTGGTAGAAGGCCACCAGCGGCTCGGTCTGCTCGTGGTACACGGCCAGGCGGTGGCGCACGGTTTCTTCGGTGTCATCCTTGCGCTGAACCAGGTCTTCGCCGGTCTCGTCGTCCTTGCCAGCCACCTTCGGCGGGTTGTAGACGATGTGGTAGACGCGGCCCGAGCCTTCGTGGACACGACGGCCGGCGATGCGCTGAACGATTTCCTCGTCCTTGACGGCGATCTCGACCACGTGGTCCAGCGCGACGCCGGCGCTCACCAGCGCTTCAGCCTGAGGAATGGTGCGCGGGAAACCATCGAACAGGAAACCCTTGGCGCAATCGGCCTGGGCAATGCGCTCCTTGACCAGGGCAATGATCAGGTCGTCGGAGACCAGACCACCGGCGTCCATCACGCTCTTGGCCTTGATGCCCAGTTCAGTGCCGGCCTTGACCGCGGCACGCAGCATGTCGCCGGTGGAGATCTGCGGAATGCCGAACTTTTCAGTGATGAACTTGGCCTGAGTGCCTTTGCCGGCCCCGGGAGCCCCCAGCAGAATTACGCGCATCGATGTGCTCCTCAACTTTTTATATGGAAATCGTCAGACCCGCCTCAGCGCAGCTAACTGCTTGAAGCCAATCCCAAAATCGGTTGGTGGCCACAAAAACGGCCAAAAGGCTGATCAAGATACACAGCGTGCCACAGCCACACAAGCCGTCCAAAGCAGGAACAACCTGCGTCCCATGCGCACGCCCCTTGCCGGTGGCGCCGGGTGCAACCGCTGGCGGTTGCGACCCGGTGCTGTGTGACGGCACGGTCCCCTCACAGATAGTGGACGCGCCAGCGGCCCTTCGCCAGCCTCAGCCGGTATTGCGCAGACCAGCGGCGATACCGGCCACGGTCACCAGCAGTGCCTGTTCCAGAGGGCTGTCCTGAGCTGCTTCACGCCCGCGGGAACGGGCCAACAGCTCGGCCTGCAGCAAGTGCAGAGGGTCGAGGTAGGTGTTGCGCAGGCTGATGAATTTCAAGGTTTCCGGGCTATGGGCCAACAGTTGCGACTGGCCGGTAAGGCCCAGCACCACCGCGCACGCCTGCGACAATAGGTCGCGCAAATGCGCACCCAGCGGCTTGAGGGAATCCTGCACCAGGCGCTCGTCGTAGAAGCGGGCAATGTCGGCATCGGCCTTGGCCAACACCATCTCCAGCATGTCGATGCGGGTGCGGAAGAACGGCCAGTGCTCACGCATGCTGGCCAGCAGTTCGCCCTCCCCGCGCTCCAGGGCCTTGCTCAACGCCGCTTCCCACCCCAGCCACGCTGGCAGCATGAGGCGGGTCTGGGTCCAGCCGAAGATCCACGGGATAGCCCGCAGGCTTTCGATGCCGCCCTGGCGGCGCTTGGCCGGGCGGCTGCCCAGGGGCAGGCGGCCCAATTCCTGTTCCGGGGTGGACTGGCGGAAATATTCGACGAATTGCGGATTTTCGCGCACCACGTCGCGGTACGCCTTGACGCCATCGGCTGCCAGTTCGTCCATCAGCGCGCGCCAGGCCGGCTCCGGAGGGGGCGGCGGCAACAGTGTGGCCTCCAGCACGGCGGCCAGGTACAGGTTGAGGTTCTGCTCGGCGATGTCCGGCAGGCCGAATTTGAAACGGATCATCTCGCCCTGCTCGGTGGTGCGGAAACGCCCGGCCACCGAACCCGGCGGCTGCGACAGAATCGCCGCGTGCGCCGGGCCGCCGCCACGGCCGACCGTGCCGCCACGGCCATGGAACAGCAGCAGTTCGACGTTCTGCGCGTGACAGATGCGCACCAGGTTTTCCTGGGCCCGGTACTGCGCCCAGGCGGCAGCGGTGGTGCCGGCGTCCTTGGCCGAGTCGGAGTAACCGATCATCACTTCCTGGGGGCCATGCAGGCGGCTGCGGTACCCCGGCAACAGCAGCAACCGCTCGATCACCGGGCCGGCGTTGTCCAGGTCGGCCAGGGTCTCGAACAGCGGCACCACGCGCATGGGCCGTTGCACACCGGCCTCCTTGAGCAGCAATTGCACGGCCAGCACATCCGAGGCAGCGCCCGCCATGGAGATGACATAGGACCCCAGCGAAGCCGCAGGTGCCGCAGCGATCTCGCGACAGGTGGCCAGCACCTCGGCGGTCTCGGCCGCCGGCTTGAAGTAGCCGGGCAGCAAGGGGCGACGGCTATTGAGCTCCTGCAGCAGGAAAGTGATGCGGGTTTCTTCATCCCAATCGGCGTAGCGCCCAAGGCCCAGGTAATCAGTGATTTCGCTCAGCGCCGCGGTATGGCGCGACGAGTCCTGGCGCACGTCCAGGCGTACCAGAAACAGGCCGAAGGTCACCGCCCGGCGCAGGCAATCCAGAAGCGGGCCATCGGCGATCACGCCCATGCCACACTCGTGCAGGGACTGGAAACACAGCTCCAGCGGCGCCAGCAGGTCGCGGTTGTTGCTCAGCACTTCGGCGGGAGCTGGCTGCGCCTGCGCCAATGAAGCCTGGGCCCAGTTACGGGTGGCACGCAGACGTTCGCGCAGTTGCTTGAGCAATGCGCGGTACGGCTCGGCGCTGTCACCTACGGCCTCGCGCAAGGCCTGGCTAGCCTGCTGCATCGACAGCTCGGCGGCCAGGTGGTCGACGTCGCGCAGGAACAGGTCGGCGGCCATCCAGCGGGCCAGCAGCAATACTTCGCGGGTGACCGGCGCGGTGACATTGGGGTTGCCGTCGCGGTCGCCGCCCATCCACGAAGCAAACCGCACGGGCGCGGCCTCCAGGGGCAGGTGTAGGCCGGTGGCGGCATGCAGCGCCTGGTCGACCTTGCGCAGGTGGTTGGGCACCGCGTGCCACAGGGAATGCTCGATTACCGCGAACCCCCACTTGGCCTCATCCACGGGGGTGGGCCGGGTGCGGCGGATCTCCTCGGTGTGCCAGGCCTCGGCGATCAGCCGTTGCAGGCGCTGGCGGATCTGCTCGCGCTCGGCGGGCACCAGGTCGCGGTGGTCCTGGGCGGCCAACTGCGCGGCAATGGCGTCGTATTTCTGGATCAGGGTGCGCCGCGCTACCTCGGTGGGGTGCGCGGTGAGCACCAGCTCGATCTCCAGGCGGCCCACCTGCCGGGCCAGGGACTCGGCGCCGTGGCCGGCCTGCTTGAGCTTTTCCAGCAACTGGGCCAGCACCACGTTTTCGAAGGGCGGCGGTTGGTCTTCGTCGCGGCGGCGAATCAGTTGGTACTGTTCGGCGATGTTGGCCAGGTTGAGAAACTGGTTAAAGGCCCGCGCCACGGGAAGCAATTGCTGCTCGTCGAGATCGTTGAGGCGCGTGCTCAACTGTTCGGTGGCGGTCTTGCCGTTGTCCGGGCCACTGTTGCGGTCGGCCTTGGCATCGGCGCGGATACGCTCGATGGTGTCCAGGAACGCCTCGCCATACTGCTCGCGAATGGTATTGCCCAGCAACTCGCCCAACAGGTGCACATCTTCGCGCAGGCGCGCATCGATCTCGGTCATCGGCACAGTCTCCTTGATTGTTGTTCGGGGTGCCGCCCATCGCAGGTTTGTCGACCTAGCCATTGAACAAGCACAGGAAAAACCGCTCTACCCCCAAGAGTGCCCAGCGCGCTCGATTCTGACAAGGGCAACGGCCACCTGTGTTCAAAAGGCCGATCGGGGCTACGCTCAAACCATGGCCCCGAACAGACTGATCAATGAGGTCGACATGAAAATCCGCGAGCTTGCGCAACACTGGGAACAGAACGCCAAGGGACGCCTGAGCCCCACCGGCTACAACATCCACCTGGACATGGAGTCGGCGGCCCGGCTGGCGGCGATCACCGAGATGTACCCCAAGCACCACCCCGAGGAGTTGCTGGGTGAACTGATTGGCGCGGCGCTGGAAGAACTGGAGGGCAGCTTCCCCTACATCAAGGGGCAGAAGGTGATCGCCACCGACGAGGAAGGCGACCCGCTGTATGAGGACGTGGGCCCTACCCCGCGGTTCCTGGCGCTGTCACGGCGCTACCTGCATGACATGGCCGCCAAGGCTGACGAGCCTCAGCACTGAGTGCATCGCCTGGTTTCCGAGCTTCGCCCGGTCCTGCCGGGATAGCAGGTCCCTCCTCTGGGGGGCCGGGCGAAGCGGGGGAAAAGAACACGCCAGATCCCCTGCCCCCGCAGTCAAGAATTTCCGACTCTTCGCAAAATTCGAGTGAACCAATTAAAAATCGGTTTGGTCGGAGCCATTAAGCCATCACAGAAAAACCCTTCGAATCGTGGCTTCGGCCCCCCTGTCGTGGGCTCGCAAGGATGATCTGTCTTGGGCGACGTTTTTCAGGAGTTAGCCAATGGAGTTGCAATCATGATGACCAGCACTGCCAAAACTTCCAAACACCTGCGTGGGCTGAAACTGGCTGCCCTGGCGCTGGGTACCAGCTTCATCCTCGCCGGCTGCGCCGGCAAGCCACCGACCGAGCAATATGCCGTCACCCAGTCGGCGGTCAACAGCGCCGTCAGCGCTGGCGGTACCGAATTCGCCGCCGTGGAGATGAAAGCGGCGCAGGACAAATTCAAAGAGGCCGAACTGGCCATGCATGACAAGCAATACGACAAGGCCCGCATGCTCGCCGAACAGGCCGAGTGGGATGCCCGCGTCGCCGAGCGCAAAGCCCAGGCCGCCAAGGCCGAGAAGGCTGTGCAGGACGCTCGCGCCGGGGTCCAGGACCTGCGTGAAGAAGGCCAGCGCAGCGTGCAGCAGCAGTAAGCCGCGCTCAGCCATCGCCACTCGTATTCGATCAAAGGATGAAGACCATGCGTAAACAATTGATGATCCCTGCCCTGTTGGCCGCCAGCGTGGCACTTGCTGCCTGCGCCACCAAGCCCAACCCTAACCTGGAGCAGGCCCGCACCAACTTCCAGGCCCTGCAGGCCAACCCGAAAGCCAGCCAGGTGGCCGCTCTGGAAACCAAGGACGCGTCCGACTACATGGACAAGGCCGACAAGGCTTTCCTGAACCATGACGACAGCCGCGACGTGGACCAACTGGCCTACCTGACCAGCCAGCGCGTGGAAGTGGCCAAGCAGACCATCGCCCTGCGTACCGCCGAGGCCAACCTGAAGAATGCCGCTGCCCAGCGCGCCCAGGCCCGCCTGGATGCCCGTGACGCGCAGATCAAGCAACTGCAGGATAGCCTCAACGCCAAGCAGACCGACCGCGGCACCGTGGTCACCTTTGGCGACGTGCTGTTTGACGTGAACAAGGCCGAACTGAAATCCACCGGCATCACCAACGTCAACAAACTGGCCCAGTTCCTTCAACAGAACCCGGACCGCAAGGTGATCGTCGAAGGCTACACCGACAGCACCGGTACTTCGTCCTATAACCAGAGCCTGTCCGACCGCCGTGCAGGCTCCGTGGCCACCGCACTGGTGAAAATGGGCGTGGACCCAAGCCGCGTGGTTTCCCAAGGCTACGGCAAGGACTACCCGGTTGCCGACAACACCAGCGTCTCTGGCCGTGCCATGAACCGTCGCGTGGAAGTGACCATTTCCAACGACAACCAGCCCGTGGCACCGCGCTCCTCGATCAGCTCCGCTAACTGATCGCGCTGCGCCCAACGTGCCGGCCCCAGGGCCGGCACACTTGTATCAGGGGCGCAGGCCGGTGGTCAGCGGGTAGACAGGGTGCAGCAACTGCGCCGCGACGATCACCGCGATCATGGCCCATGCCGTCACCGTCTGCACCCGATCCCAGCCAAATACCGCTGACAGCACACGCCACGGCTTGAGCCAGTCCACGGCCTGGTCCGGCGTCGGGGCCTTCAACCGCTCACGGATACCGATGGCAAGCATCGTCGCCAGCCCCAGAACCCCCAGGTTCAACCACACATAACCTGCCAGCGCCAACCACGGTAGCCCGTGGCGCATCAGCAAGGCCTGGCCATCCCGATTGAAGGCCGCCGGCACCAGGCGCTCGGTGAGCCAGACGTCCGCACCCAACCAGCGATCCGCCGTCCACGCCCAGAAGTTCATGCCCCAGCGTGCCACGGCAATCAGCAGCAGGCTGATGAAGAGGCTGGCGAACACCTGTGCGCCCCAGTCGCCGACACTGCTGCGCCCTGCCAGCAGATGCAGCATGGACACCACGAAGGCCCCGCTCCAGAGTTTTGCCAGATCTTTTTCATCGAACGGCCGGGGCATCAGCGGCTGCCAGAAAAATGCATCCTCGTGGGGCAGTTGGCCCAGCAAACGCGGGTATTGGTGGACGAGCTGGCTGGCCAGGTCGTGGCAAGCCTGCCAGTCCGCCAAGATGAACGTGCGAGTCATAGCGATCTGCTGGCGCCGCGACAACGGTGTCAACAACAGCCGCGCCGCCAGGCGGTCGCTGCGATGCTCAGGGTTCTCGGCCTCGGCCAGCGCACACAGGCGTTGCCACCAGGCCTGCTCCTCGCTTCGCGCGATCAGGGCGTGGAATACCCAGGCGGGCTGGGGGATCACACCCTGGCGCACGTCCCAGCCAAACAGTTGGCACACCCGGTCGAACAAGGCCGCGCTCCAGTGGCTGTGCTGGTGGAACAACTCCAGCACCATGGCCTGCAGGTCCAGGCGCCGGTCGAAAGCACTCAACCAGGGCTGCGCGGCCCACCGTTGCAGCTCGGCCAGAAAGGGGCGCTCATCCCCCGCCTGCAAATGCCCCTGCAGGATACCCCGGCACTGGGCGAACGCGGCCTGCACCAGGGCGCGCTGCTGGCCATCGTTGAGCTGGATACGCTGAAATGGCGTGAGCCACTGACGCTCCCCCAGCCCCCAGGCGAGCCACGTGGCAGAGGCCGGGCTCGCCATCAGGCAACGCAGTGCCAGCCCCTGCTCGAAAGCCTGGTCGCAGTGCTGCTCCAGCGCCTGGCGCCAACGGGCCGCGAGGTTATCGGTGCCCAACTGGTCCAGCAGCGTCGATGCACCGGCTTCGCTGGGCGCCGCTGGCTCGACCGGCGGGGTGCTGGGTTCAGAGGGTGATGCCAGGGCCGGCGCAACCACCGGCGCCCGTTCATCCTCATCGGCCTCGGACCGCCAGCGGGCAATCCCCATCGCTTGCTCATAGGCTTCGCGCAGGCGCTGGAAGGCCTCGGCGTCTTCATCTGGCCGGTGGACCTTGAGCAGCCGCGCATACTGACGCTTGATGCTGCGCTCATCGGCCTCTTCATCCAGTTGCAGCACGCCCCAGCAATCCAGATAGACGTCACTCATTGCCACAGGCCCTGGTCCACTTCCTTCAGGCGCTCATTCAACTGCTGGCGCATTTCTCGGATCTGCCGCTCGTCCTGGCTGTCCAGTGCCTGCTGGAACTGGCTGGCCCAGTAATTGATCTGCTGGCGCGCGTCGCCCAGGCTTTCCTGGTAAAGGCGCTCGAGGCGGGCCACCAGCACCGTGTTCACCTGCTGGTCGCGGGGGTGAACCTTGAGCTGCGACAGCGCTTGCAGGCGTTGCTGGATCTCGGCAGGGCTGAGTACGCCAGGGTTGTTTTCAATCACCAGGGCGTGTTGCTCGCCAGTCAGCGGGATGCTCACCTGGGCTTCGAGGATACCGTTGCTGTCGTAGGTGAACCGCACGTCCAGGGCCACTTCACCGGCGGCACGCTGGGGCACCGGAATATCCAGCTGGCCCAGGGCAACGTTGTCTTTCACCAGGCGGCTCTCGCCCTGGTAGATTTTCACCAGTACGTGCTCCTGGTTGTCGCTCAGGGTATGCACCGTCTTCACCCGGCTGACCGGCACGACGCTATTGCGCTCGATGATCGGCAGGTAATGGCCACCTTCCTGGCGCTGGCCGATGGTCTGCGACACCTCGATGCCCAGGGTGTAGGAACAGACATCGGTCAACACCACCTCTTCCAGTGCCGCCGAGCGTGCCTTGAGCGCCGCTTGCACCGCAGCGCCATGGGCCACCACTTCATCGGGGTTCAGGGTGATGGACGGGAACCGCCCGAACAGCCCGGCTGCCAGCTTGCGCACCAGCGGCATGCGGGTGGTACCGCCCACCAGCAACACTTCGTCCAGGTCGCTGACGCGGATGCGGGCATCGCGCAGGGCCCGTTCGATGGGCGCGCGCAAGCGTTCGAGCAAGGGCGCGTACAGGTCGGCCAACTGGTCCTGAGTGACAGCGTGTACCCACTCGCGTCCCCCCAGGCGCAGCACGAAGTCACTGCTGGTTTGCTGGCCCAGACTCTTGCGCACCCGCTCGGCTTCACGGCGCAGCGCCTGGCGCACGTTTTCCAAGGGGGGCAGGTCAGCGTGCTGGCGCACGAAGTGCTCCACCAGCACGCTGTCGAAGTCTTCACCGCCGAGGAAATTGTCGCCGGCGCTGGCACGCACTTCCATCACGCCGTCGAACAGCTCCAGAATCGACACGTCGAAGGTACCGCCGCCCAGGTCGAACACCAGGAACGAAGTTTCCTTGTCCTTCTGGTGCAGGCCGTAGGCCAGGGCCGCTGCCGTGGGCTCGTTGATCAGTTTTTCGACCTTCAGCCCGGCCAGTTCGCCGGCAATGCGCGTGGCCTTGCGCTGGGCGTCGCTGAAATAGGCGGGCACGCTGATCACCGCTTCGGTCACCGGCTCGCCAAAGGCGCGCTCGGCATCTTCCTTGAGGCTCTTGAGCACCAGCGCCGAGAGTTCTTCGGGGCGGAACAGGCGCTCGCCCAGGCGTACTTCCTGGGCACTGCCCATGTAGCGCTTGAATAGCGCGGTAGTGCGTGCGGCGTGGGTGTGCAGGCGTTCCTTGGCGGCTTGGCCGACCAGAATCCGGCCTTCATCGTCCAGGCCCACGACGCTTGGGGTCAGCACGCTGCCCAAGGCGTTGGGCACCAGCTCGGTGGTGTCGTTGCGCCAGACGGCGATCAGGCTGTGGGTGGTGCCGAGGTCGATGCCGACGATCATGGGCAGAACTCCTTTTCCAGGGGCAGCCATGGTGAGGCCACCATGCATGCCATCATCTTGAGACAGGGGCGCGATGGTAGCGCAATGCGCCGCGGGCGTTAATGATCTTTACCCTGTGGCAGCGGACCTGTCGCGTCGGGGGACACGCGCTGCGCCAGGTGCTGCGCGGCGTCCGGGACGCGGCCTGGCGACCGCCGCTACGGCGTGGTGCAGTGCACCGCCTGTTTCCGGCTGTCCACCAGCACGCCACTCAGGCCCTTCTGCCGGGTATCGAACAGCACCAGGATGCCGTCGATGCACTGGGCTACTTCGTCGGCCGGGGTGGCGGATACCTTGTAGTCCTCGCCCGGTATCGTCTTGAGCAGGGTGAAATCACTCAGCAGCAAGGCATCTTCGGGCTTGGCGAAGTGCAGGTAGCCGTAATACCACAGGCAGGCCACGGTGGCGAAGATGCTGCCGATCCCGGTGAGGATCAACGGGATGGCATTGCGTTCATCATTCATGGGGCGGCTCGGGCTCGGGGTAGTTGGGCACTTCGCCCAGGCGGCGCAGGCCGTTGAAGTGTGAGGGGTCTTGCAGGAAACGCAGCATCACCGTGCGCCAGGTGGGGTCGGCGAAGGTCTGCACGTGGCCGCCACGGGTCAGTTGGAGCACACGCGGGGGCGGCGCCTTTTTGTACAGCTCGATGCCGTTGGCCAGGGGTACGATGGGGTCATCCATGCTCTGGAAGAACAGCATGGGCGTGCCTTTCAGCGCTTCGATGGCGTAGATCGCGCTGTCACCGTCGGGCACCAGCCACGACAACGGCACCTGCAGGGGCCAGGTCAGCCAGGACGTACTCAGGGCGAACCGGCCCACGCCGCGGTAACTGGCCGGCACACCATCGAACACCAGTGCCTGCAGGCGCTCGCGCTGGCGCGGGTGATCGGCCAGGTAATGAATGCCCATGGCGCCACCCAGGCTCTGCCCCAACAGCACCAGGGGTTTGCCCTGCACCTCGGGCTGCTGGCCCAGCCAGGCGAAGGCCGCGTCGATGTCCTGGTAAATGGCCGGCAAGCTCGGTTCACCCTCGCTCAGCCCGTAGCCGCGATAGTCCAGCAGCAGCACCTGATAGCCCTGCTCCGGCAGCCACCAACTGCCGCCCAGGTGCCAAGCCATGTTGCCACCGTTGCCGTGCAGGTGCAGTACCGTGCCCTTGACCGGCACGCCGGCCTTGGCCGGCAACCACCAGCCATGCAGGCGGGTACCGTCGGCGGCGGTAATGGTCACGTCGCGGAACACCAGGCCGGCTTTGGCCGGTGTGAACGGCTGGTCCTTGGCCGGGTAGAACAGCAGCGAACTGCAACCGCCCAGGCTGGCCAGCAACGCCAGCACGGCCAGGGCGCGCAGCAGCGCCTCAGAGGATGTTCGAATAATCCGCTTCAATGCGATCCAGGCTCAGGTGGTTGAGGAAGTTGGAGAAACACATCCACGCCGACAGCGCGTTGAGGTCCCGGAACTGCTCGGGCAGGTATTTGGGCGGCGCCACCAGGCCTTCGTCCACCAGTTGGCGCAGGGTGCGCATGTCCTCCAGGGTGGTCTTGCCGCAGAACAACAGCGGGATCTGCTCCAGCTTGCCCTTGCGCACCGCCAGCTGGATGTAGTTGTAGACCATGATGAAGCCCTTGAGGTAGGACAGGTCCTTGGTGAACGGCAGGCCGGTGGGCACCGAGCCGCGGAACACGCGGCTGGCGTTGCCGTAGCTCTCCGGCATGCCAAAGCCCTGCTCGCGGAAGAATTCGAAAACCTGCAGGAAGTCGGCGCCCTCCTCCACCATGTGAATGGCTCGGGTACGGTTGGTCAGCTTGCGCAGCCGGCTGGGGTAGGAAGCGAAGGCGATCACTTCCATCAGGATGGCCAGGCCTTCCTGGGTCACGGTCGACGAGGGTGGGCCCTTGGACAGGAAGGTGCAAATCGGCTGGTTCTGGCCGTTGAGGGTGGTGCCCACGTGCACCAGGCCTTCATGTACTTCCAGGGCGCGTACATCACGTTCGTTGAACAGGGCGTCGCTGCGGATCTTGATGTAGTCGGCACCCGCTGCGGCGTCGGCGACAATACCGTCGGACTCGAACACCCGGATGGTCCCCTCGGCCTCGCCGAAGGTACGGTTCAGGCGGCTTTGCAGCATGGCCACGGCGTCCTTGGCGGTGAGGGTCTTGGGTTCGTCCTTGAGGTCACCCCGGCCGTCGATGTTGTTCAGGTAGTCGGAGAGCATCAGGCCCAGGTCGGCAAGCGTCGGGTCACCGGCATGGAACGCGTCGGACGCCGCACCATACAGCTCCTGGGAGATCAGGCCGAAGTCCTCGGTGCCACGCGCTTCGAGCATGCGCACCACCATGCGGTACTCCTTGCACATGCGCCGCATGATCTGCCCCACGGGGTTGAACTGGCCGAGCTGGCGGGTGATGTCGCGCTCGATGTTCTGGAATTCCAGCTTCACGGCGCTGGAGTCGAACGACAGCGGCCGGCTCTGGTAATAGGCGCGGTCCACGGCCGGCATGGCCTTGCCCTTGGCCTTGAGAAACTCCTGGCGGATGCTGTCATCCCACTTTACTGCGTCCAGCACCCGGATAGGTGCCTGGGCCAACACGATGCGATCGGACAGGCCACGTATCGTCTGCTGGTACTCGTCCACCGGCAACTCCTTGTCTGACTAGCGTTTTGACGGGGCCCGGGTATAGCGGGCCATTTCCACGAAGACGTCCGAATTGGCCGGATCGTCCAGGTAGGCGAACACCTGGGGCAGGTCACTGGCGACCCGCACACCTTCACCGTCCTTCGTTTCCACGGTAGCGCCGTTCAGGGCGTGCTGCTGCAACGCCTGCTGAATGCGCTCGACATCGAGGTTATACACCACCAGCGCGCCATCATCGGTCAACTCGAACCCCACCAGGGCGTATTGCCCCCCGTATTCGGCTGGCATTCGCGCCGACGCATACCACCGGCTGCCATGGCCGGCCACGGTGAAATCGACGACGTCGCGGGCCTGGCCCGCCGGGGTGCTGATGGCGGTGTAATGGTCCGTGCCCTGGCGCTTGATGCGCAGGCTCAGGTGCTGGCCCCAGGCGTCCTTGCTCACCCAGTGGCCCACCAGTGCCGCGGGGGCCGTCTGCCCGGCAGGCAGCGGTTCGTCGAAGCTGACCAGGCAACCGCCCAGCAGCAACGACGATACGGCGATCAGCAACAGGCGCCAGGCTTTCATCAAGCACTCCTTGGGATGATGGGGCCCAGGTCAGGCCGAGGCCAACACCAGGTGCATGTAGCGGTTGAGGATGGCCAGCATGTCGTCGTCGGCCATCGGGGCATCGCCGTCGAGCAGGCCCTGATATTCCATGCGCCCGATGATGGCCGTCAACACCTTGGCGTCCTGATGGGGTTCGCGCGAGCCCAGCACTTCCAGCAACTGGCAGGTGCCCTGCAACAGGATCTGCTGGTGCGAGCGCACCAGCTCGGCCAGGCGCGGGCTCAGCAAGGCTTCCTGGCGGAACGCCTGCTCGGCCATCAGGTACTCGCGTCGGTTGAGCAACTGGCGGTGCACGTAATCGGCGGTCATGCGGGCAATATCGTCGGCCAGCGCGGCGCGGGCAGCGGGGCTGCCATCGTTGCGCGCCATGGTGTTGCGCAGCAGGTCTTCGGTGGTGGCCCACAACTTGGCCATGTAGGCGGCGCTGCGCTCCACATACTGGGCGAAGGTGTCGGTCAGCAGGTCTTCGATGTCCTTGAAATAGTAGGTGGTGGCCGACAGCGGCACGCCGGCTTCCGCCGCCACGGCCCGGTGCCGAACCCCACGTACGCCATCGCGTACGACAATGCGCATGGCCGCGTCGAGAATCTCCTGACGACGCTGTTCACTTCCTTGGCGGCTGGCCTTGCGGCCCTGATACTGGACACTTTCCGCCACTGCTGTCGCTACACCGGCAGCACCTTGTTGAGCCATTGCAGGAGTCACTACCCTATTCCTCTTGTTGAAACCGATCCGTCGGTGCCGATGCAGCAACCGGCCTAGCCCCGCGCCCGCGGAGGGCGCCTGCAGGCAGGCAGTTGTCTGCTTGGCCATCTGTGAATTGTACCCATAAAAAAGCCGCCCCGAGGGGCGGCTTGTTCGACTGCGGTCAGGCCTGCGGGCGCATGTGCGGGAACAGGATGACGTCGCGGATCGACGGCGAGTTGGTCAGCAGCATCACCAGGCGGTCGATGCCGATGCCTTCACCGGCCGTTGGCGGCATGCCGTACTCCAGCGCGCGGACGAAGTCGGCGTCGTAGTGCATGGCTTCATCGTCACCGGCGTCCTTGTCGGCCACCTGGGCCATGAAGCGCTCGGCCTGGTCTTCCGCGTCATTCAACTCGGAGTAGGCGTTGGCAATTTCACGGCCGCCGATGAACAGCTCGAAACGGTCGGTGACGTTCGGGTTGTCGTCGTTGCGACGGGCCAGCGGCGACACTTCGAACGGGTACTGGGTAATGAAGTGCGGCTGCTCCAGCTTGTGCTCGACCAGTTCTTCGAAAATCATCACCTGCAGTTTGCCCAGGCCTTCGAAGCCCAGCACCTTGGCGCCGGCTTTCTTGGCGATTTCACGGGCCTTGTCGATGTCGGTCAGGTCAGCCGCGGTCAGTTCCGGGTTGTACTTGAGGATCGAGTCGAATACCGACAGGCGCACGAACGGCTCGCCGAAATGGAACACCTTGTCGCCGTAAGGCACGTCGGTGGTCCCCAGGACCAGTTGGGCCAGCTCGCGGAAGAGCTCCTCGGTCAGGTCCATGTTGTCTTCGTAGTCGGCGTGGGCCTGGTAGAACTCGAGCATGGTGAACTCGGGGTTGTGCCGGGTCGAAACGCCTTCGTTACGGAAGTTGCGGTTGATCTCGAAGACCTTCTCGAAACCGCCGACCACCAGACGCTTGAGGTACAGCTCCGGGGCGATACGCAGGAACATCGGCATGTCCAGCGCATTGTGGTGGGTTTCGAACGGCTTGGCCGCCGCGCCACCCGGAATGGTCTGCAGCATCGGCGTTTCCACTTCCAGGAAGTCACGCTTCATCAGGAAGCTGCGGATGTGGGCGATGACCTGCGAACGCACGCGGAAGGTCTGGCGCACGTCTTCGTTGACGATCAGGTCAACGTAACGCTGGCGGTAGCGCTGTTCGGTGTCGGACAGGCCGTGGTGCTTGTCCGGCAGCGGGCGCAGCGACTTGGTCAGCAGGCGCACGTTGGTCATTTCCACGTACAGGTCACCCTTGCCCGAACGGGCCAGGGTGCCTTCGGCGGCGATGATGTCGCCCATGTCCCAGGTTTTCACCGCGGCCAGGGTTTCTTCCGGCAAGGTCTTGCGGTTGACGTAGACCTGGATGCGACCGGTCATGTCCTGGATCACCATGAACGAGCCACGGTTGAGCATGATGCGACCGGCAACCTTGACCGGAATGGCCAGGCCTTCCAGCTCTTCCTTGGTCTTGTCGACGTACTGCTTCTGCAGGTCGGCTGCATAGCTGTCACGGCGGAAGTCATTGGGGAAGGCCTGGCCCTTGGCGCGCTCGGCAGCAAGCTTTTCCTTGCGCAGGGCGATCAGGGAGTTTTCTTCCTGTTGCAGGGCTTGCGGGTCGAGTTGTTGGTCGCTCATGTCTTGAAAAATTCCATCACGGGTTTGTTGCCCCCGCCTTGCGGCGGGGATCGCGGGCGAATGCGCCCCGCAGGGCGCTCGCCTTACAGGCCTTGCTTGAGGCTTGCTACCAGGTATTCGTCGATGTCGCCGTCCAGCACCTTGTCGCAGTCACTGCGTTCGATGTTGGTGCGCAGGTCCTTGATGCGCGAGGCATCCAGTACGTACGAACGAATCTGGTGGCCCCAGCCGATGTCCGACTTGCTGTCTTCCATGGCCTGGGAGGCGGCGTTGCGTTTCTGCACTTCCTGCTCGTAAAGGCGCGCCCGCAGCATTTTCATGGCGGTGTCCTTGTTCGCATGCTGGGAACGTTCGTTCTGGCAGCTGACCACGGTGTTGGTCGGCACGTGGGTGATACGAACCGCCGAGTCGGTGGTGTTCACGTGCTGGCCACCGGCACCCGAGGAGCGGTAGGTATCGATGCGCAGGTCCGCGGGGTTGATGTCGATTTCGATGTTGTCATCGATTTCCGGCGACACGAACACGGCCGAGAACGAGGTGTGGCGGCGGTTGCCCGAGTCGAACGGGCTCTTGCGCACAAGGCGGTGCACGCCGATCTCGGTGCGCAGCCAGCCAAAGGCATACTCGCCCTTGATGTGCAGCGTGGCGCCCTTGATACCCGCCACTTCACCCGCCGACAACTCCATGATGGTGGTGTCGAAGCCGCGCTTGTCGGCCCAGCGCAGGTACATGCGCAGCAGGATGTTGGCCCAGTCCTGGGCTTCGGTACCGCCGGAGCCGGCCTGGATGTCCAGGTAGGCGTTGTTGGCGTCCATATCGCCGCTGAACATGCGACGAAATTCCAGCTTTTCCAGCGACTCGCGCAGGCGGTCGACTTCTTCGCTGACGTCGGCTACGGCGCCTTCGTCTTCTTCCTCGGCAGCCATCAGCAGCAGGTCCTTGGCATCGGCCAGGCCCGCGGACATTTCGTCCAGGGTGTCGACGATCTGGGCCAGCAGCGAACGCTCGCGACCCAGGTTCTGCGCATACTCGGGGTTGTTCCAGACTGCCGGATCTTCAAGCTCGCGGTTGACCTCGGTCAGACGCTCATGCTTTTGATCGTAGTCAAAGATACCCCCGAATGGTTTCGGAGCGCTCGGACAGGTCCTTGATGGTGTTCAGGATCGGGTTGATTTCCATGGCGGGCAGCACTCGTACGTAACGTGTCAAAAGCCGGAGAGTATAACGCACTCGCGCCGCCTGGGCAGCCTGGATTGGGGCCATCGATCGGGGTGCGGTGCATGCCACTGTCAAATCTTACAGTTGCGGAGCGCAGCAACGCGGCCATAAGTTGGATCCACTTACAACATGGAGTTCCCGCCATGCTCTCCCTTAGCTATCACCGCCTGTTGCTGTCATTGACTCTGCTGCTGAGCCTGATCGCCGCCGGCCCAGCCGCCAGTGCAGCGGAGCTCAGCGCCACCGATGTCACCAATGGTACGCTCAACGCCAAGGCGCTCACTGGCCCGGTCACTGTCACCGTGCAGGTACCCGGGATGAAAAAGGGCGACAAGCTCTATACCGTGCTCACAGGGATCGCCACCCATTCGACCGTAGAAAGAACCCTGAAAAACAGCGACCCGGTCACGTTCAATTTCCCCAAGGCCAACTGGGTGGAAAACATCAACCGCACCGTATCGGTCAATTATTACTACAGCACCGGCACCGTGGTACGCCGTCCCGGGGCGACACCGCTGAGTATCCAGGTGCGAGGCGAGCAGGTATCGCCCGTGTTCCGGGTGGTAGAGGCCCCGAACGACCAACTGGACCCCACCACGCTCGATGGACCGATCACCGTCGAGGTCTATTACCCCGCCATGCGCGCCGGCGACACCGTGCAACTGGTGTGGCGCGGGGCAGCCGTTTTCAGCCCTGTGCTCAAAACGGTCAACCAGCCCACGCTGCTGACGTTCAAGATACCCAAGGCACAAGTGACCCGCAGTACTGATCAATATGCCCAACTGACCTACATTTACCAACCGGCGGGTAGCACTACCTCTATCACCTCTTCCATCCTGCAACTGGCGGTTGGCAACCCGCGGCCAATCACAACCGATTACGCTGCCGTACTCAATGCCCGCTACCGCGACACGGCCGCCAGCTGCGCAGGCAACAAACCCGCCTATTACTGCAACGGTATCGTCATCCGCTCCACCGAAAACGGCGCCTACGACCCCTGGGACCCCAGCCCTGCGGCAACCAGACTGGGCGGTGTGTCATTTTCCTACATGCGCCTGGACGCGCATGTCTCCAGCCTTTACCACAACAGCGGCTTCATCCTGAAGCCCCAGGCCGATGTCAAAGCACCCCAGGTAGCACCGCAATACCTGTGCATCTACGCCTACGACTCTGGCACCCTGGTGGGTACGCGCGGTGACCGGGGGTGTGCGCTCAGGGCACGCACCCTGGGGTCATGCACCGCTTTAGGGGTCAGTACGCCCGCACAGTGGTACGCCTACACCAGGACGCTCCCCAACCGCGACTACCAATGCTCGCTGAGCACCGATGACCCGGCGCAGTTCCAGACCAGCATCACCGTGCGCGAACAACGCCCGGCGAACATGGAGGCGTTATGGAACGAGGTCATGGTCGCCGACTGGGGCCAAGGCAAGGGCGCCACACTGCCGATGGAGGCGATCTTCTACAAAACGGGTTATGTGGCGGAGGCGAAAGTCTTTCAACAGAAGCTCAAGGACCGCAATAACGTATGGCTTCCCATCGTCAAACTGGACCTGACCCAGCTCGCCGGCTCGCCTTTCAGTTACAGCGCGGCCGACCAGGCGGTACAGCCGTGAAATACCAACGCCCGACCGCGAGGGGACCAGGCGATGGCCCCCTGCCGACTCGCCGGTTCAGTCGCTGATACCCACCTGATTGCGGCCGTTGTGCTTGGCCTGGTACAAGCCCTTGTCAGCCGCGGAGATCAACTGCCGGCAATGGGTGCCAGCCTGCGGCACTTGGGTGGACAGGCCGATGCTGACGGTCAGGTGCGAGCCTTCGCTGGGTGAGATATGCGGGATCTTCAGGGCAATGATGGTCTGGCGCAGCTTTTCCGCCACCAGCCGCGCACCGCCCGGCGAGGTGTTGGGCAGCACCAGGGCGAACTCTTCGCCGCCGTACCGCGCCGGCAGGTCAGTGGAGCGGCTGCAGCTGTCGCGGATGGCATCGGCGACACGGCGCAGGGCCTCGTCGCCGTCCAGGTGGCCGAAACTGTCATTGAATGACTTGAAGTAGTCGACATCGATCATCAGCAGCGACAGCTGGGTCTGATCCCGCAGGCCGCGGCGCCACTCCAGCTCCAGGTATTCGTCGAAGTGGCGGCGGTTGGACAGGCCGGTCAGGCCGTCGGAGTTCATCAAACGCTGCAGCACCAGATTGGTGTCCAGCAACTGCTGCTGACTGACGCGCAAGGCTCGGTAGGCTTCGTCGCGCTGCAGCAGGGTCTGGTAGGAGCGCGAGTGGTAACGAATGCGCGCCACCAGCTCGATGGTGTCCGGCAGCTTGACCAGGTAGTCGTTGGCCCCGGCGGAGAACGCCGCGCTCTTGACCAGCGGGTCTTCCTTGGTGGACAGCACGATGATGGGGATGTCTTTGGTGGCCGGGTGGTTGCGGTAGTCGCGCACCAGGGTCAGGCCATCCAGGCCGGGCATCACCAGGTCTTGCAGGATCACCGTGGGCTTGAGGCGCACGGCCTGCTCGATGGCCTGGTGCGGGTCGGCGCAAAAATGGAAGTCGATGTTGGTTTCACTGGCCAGGCCACGCCGCACCGCCTCACCGATCATGGCCTGGTCGTCGACGAGCAGCACCATGGCCTTGTTCTCGTCGGTGGCCTTGAACTCTTCGATCTGCAGGTCAATCATGCGTTGTCCACCTGGTCACTGCCTTTACGTCGGCATGGCGTGCTACTTGGAGTCATGGCTGAAAAATTTCCGTCAGTCTGGGAGCAATACGCTCCAGTGGGCGGATTTCCACCGCCGCATCAATGGCCGCTGCCGCCTTGGGCATGCCATACACCGCACTGCTTTGCTGGTCCTGGGCGATGGTCAGGAAATTCTGCTGGCGCAGCAACTTGAGGCCCTGGGCACCATCACGGCCCATGCCCGTGAGCAGCACGCCCACCGCGTCACCGCGCCAGAAACGCGCGACGCTCTCGAAGAACACGTCGATGGAAGGGCGGTAGATCTCGTTCACCGGCTCCTCCGTGTAGGCCAGCGTGCCGTCGTTGAGCAGACGGATATGGTGGTTGGTACCCGCTAGCAATACTACGCCAGGTTGCGGCGGTTCGCCCGCCCTGGCAAGCCGCACGTTCAGGCCCGAGGCCCCGGCCAGCCAGTCGGCCATGCCCGCGGCGAACACCTGGTCCACATGCTGCACCAGCACAATGGCGGCAGGAAAGTTTTTCGGCAAGCCCTTGAGCAGCACTTCCAGCGCCGCCGGCCCCCCGGCCGACGAGCCAATGGCCACCAACCCGCTGCGTTGGGTACCGCTGCGCAGTGGCGTGGGCACCGCCTTCACGGGGGTGCCGCGCTGGCCTATCAGCCAACCAATGTTGAGGATCTTGCGCAGCAGCGGCGCGGCCGCATCGCGAGGGTTGCCGGCGCCCAGCGCCGGGGTGTCGACAACGTCCAGGGCGCCATGGCCCATGGCCTCGAAGACACGGTGCACATTCTGCTGGCGGTCGACGGTAACGATGACAATGGCGCAGGGGGTGGCGGCCATGATCTGCCGCGTGGCCTCCACGCCGTCCATGACCGGCATGATCAGGTCCATCAGGATCAGGTCGGGCAGTTGCTCGGCACAGCGCGCCACGGCTTCTGCGCCGTTGGCGGCGACCCAGATCACCTGGTGCGCCGGCTCGAACGCCACGGCCCGGCGCAAGGCCTCGACGGCCATGGGCATGTCGTTGACGATGGCGATTTTCATCCCTGGGCACTCCCGATCAACTCCACCACGGCGTCGAGCAGGGCGTCGTCGTGGAAACTGGCCTTGGCCAGATAGTAGTCGGCTCCAGCGTCCAGGCCACGCCGTCTGTCTTCTTCACGGTCCTTGTAGGACACCACCATCACAGGCAGCGATTGCAGGCGGCTGTCGCGGCGCACCAGGGTCACCAGTTCGATACCATCCATGCGCGGCATGTCGATATCGGTGATCAGCAGGTCGAAATCTTCGCCGCGCAGGGCGTTCCAGCCGTCCATGCCATCCACCGCCACGGCTACGTCGTAGCCACGATGGCTGAGCAGCTTGCGCTGCAGTTCACGCACGGTCAGCGAGTCATCCACCACCAGCACGCGTTTGCGCGCCTGCTCGACGCCGCGCTGGTTGCGCCGGTCAATGCGCTCCAGGCGCCCGGTGTTGAGCAGTTTCTCGACCGAGCGCAGCATGTCCTCGACGTCGATGATCAACACCACCGAACCATCATCCAGCAGGGCGCCGGCGGAAATATCCTGGACTTTGCCCAGGCGTGCATCCAGGGGCAGCACCACCAGGGTGCGCTCGCCGATGAAGCGCTCCACCGCCACGCCATAAATGGCGTCGCGCTCACGGATAACCACTACCCTCAGGGAATCCCCCCCGCCCTGCCCAGCCGGGCGCTGCAGCAATTGGCTGGCGGCTACCAGGCCCACGTGCCGGCCTTCGTACCAGAAATGCTGGCGCCCTTCGAGCTGGACGATGTCCTCGGCGGGCAGGTCCAGCGTGTGTTCGATATGGGCCAGCGGAAAGGCGTAGGCTTCCTCGCCGACTTCCACCACGAGACTGCGGACGACCGATAGGGTCAGCGGTACTTCGATGTGAAAACAACTGCCCTGGCCGTGGACCTGGGTCAACACCACCGAGCCGCGCAACTGGCGCATCATGTGCTGTACGGCGTCCAGGCCCACGCCGCGGCCGGACACCTCCGTGACCTTGTCGCGCAGGCTGAAGCCCGGCAGAAACAGGAACGTCAGCAATTCCTCTTCGCTGAGCTGGGCGGCGGTCTCGGCGGGCGACAGGTTGCGTTCGACAATGCTGCGCCGCAGGCGCTCGAGGTCGACCCCACCGCCATCGTCGCTCAACTCCAGCACCAGCAGGCCGGCCTGGTGCGCGGCGCGCAGCAGCACCCGGCCTTCGGCGGGCTTGCCGGCGAGCAGCCGCTGTTCAGGGCTTTCGATGCCGTGGTCGACCGCATTGCGCAACAAGTGGGTCAACGGCGCTTCGAGCTTTTCCAGCACGTCGCGGTCGACCTGGGTCTTCTCGCCTTCGATATCCAGGCGCACCTGCTTGCCCAGCGAGCGGCCCAGGTCGCGCACCATGCGCCCCTGGCCACCGAGCACGTCGGCGAAAGGTCGCATGCGGCAGGCCAGGGCGGTGTCATAGAGCAACTGGGCACGCTGGCTGGCCTGCCAGCCGAACTCGTCCAATTCACTGGTCTGGTACACCAGCATGTGCTGGGTCTCGGCGAGCAGCCCCTGCACCAGGGTCAGCGCTTCGTAGACTTCGTCGGTCTGCTCGGTGGCCTGCAGATGCTCGCGCAGGCCGTCCAGGGCCCGCTGGCTTTGCCCCTGCATGCGCTTGAGGCGCTGCATGGTGGCGAGGTAAGGCTTGAGGCGCTGGGTTTCCACCAGCGATTTGCTGGACAGGTCCAGCAGGCTGTTGAGCCGCTCGGCGGTGACACGCAGCACCCGCTCGCCACCGTCGACCGCGCCCTTGGCCTTGCGCGGCTCCGGGGTTGGCGCCGCCTCGGGCAGCACTTCCGGTTCGGGCTCCGGCAGGGCTTGAGACGCTACCGGCGTCGGCTCGGGGGCCCGCTGGGGTGGCGCGGCCGGGCGCGCAGGGGGCGGCGCGGCCGAGGGGTCGAGCAAGCCGGTCATGCGCACCGAATAGGCGGCGATGTCTTCGGCGGTGGGCGCGCCCTCGGGGCTGGCGATGCGCATCAGCAGGTCGGTGCCATGCAACAGCGCGTCGATATGTTCCGGCGTCAGCAGCAGCCGGCCTTCCTGGGCGCTGACCAGGCAGTCCTCCATCACATGGGCAACACTGACGCCGGCGTCGACGCCGACAATGCGCGCCGCGCCCTTGAGCGAGTGGGCCGCCCGCATGCAGGCTTCCAACTGTTCGGCCTGGGTGGGGTTGCGTTCCAGTTCCAGCAACCCGGCGCTGAGCACTTGAGTCTGGGCCTCGGCTTCCAGGGCAAACAGCTCCAGCAGCGAGGCATCGCGCATTTGCTCTGGGGTCATGTCAGGCTCCGGGAAACAGCATCAAGCAGCTGGGTTTCATCCAGCACCCGTACACTGCGCCCCTTGAAGGGCAGCACCGAGCGGGTAAAGCGCGTGCCGGCCTGCCCCGCCGACTGTGAAGCCTTGTCCAGTTCACCGAGCTCGATACGGTGAATGCCGTCCACTTCGTCCACCGGTACCACCACCGAACCGCCGGCCGCGGCCAGGATCAACAGGCGCGGCACGGTGCGCGTGGACGTCGCCGGGCTGACGCTGACGTCCACGCCCAGCAACTCGGCCAGCGACAGGCTGGGCACCAGCGCACCGCGCACGTTGGCAACGCCCTGCAAGGCCCGCGAGCGCTGGTGCGGCAGCGAATGCACCGGCTGCACCGGGGCAATCTCGACCAGGCAGCGGGTGGCCAGGGCCAGCCATTCTTCGGCCAGGCGGAACACCACCAGCGAGCGCGAGGCCACCTGCCCCGGCGCCTGGGCGACCTCACCGTGGAGGGTTTCGCGGCTCAGGGAATAGCGGTCCAGCAGGCGCACGGCCGCGGCCGCGTATACCTGGCAGTTACGGCAATGGATATGGTCGGCCAGCAGAGGGCACGACTTGTCACCGTGGATACCGATGCGGTTCCAGCAATCGTCAATCGCTTCGCCATCCCCTTGGATGACATCCAGCGAAGCCAGGCCAATCATCGTTTACGCTCACTGTCGGCGGTACGTTCACTGCGCGCGGCGCGTTCCTGCAGGCGGCGGGCGCCCACGCTGTCGCCCTGGGCGGCCAGCAGCATGGCCAGGTGCGCCAGTGCTTCAGGGTGCTGCGGTTGCAGGTACAGCGCCTTGCGATAAAAATCCTGGGCCTTGCGCGCATCGCCACCGACATCGTTGAGCAAACCGAGCCAATAGAATGCCTGTGCATCAGGCCCATGGTGCTTGAGGTAGGCGTCGCAGGCCTGCATGGCCTCCAGGCGCTTGCCCTCGTTGGCCAGGCTGGCGATCTGTTCGAGCGTCACCTGTACTGCTTTTTCGGCCGCGGGCGGCTTCACTTGAGGCACCGGTGGCAGTGGTGGCGACGGGCGCGAACGCACCGGCGGTGCCAGCGGCCGAGGCGGCGGCGCCGCACGCGTCGGCGTGGGCACGGGCTCCACGGGCGGTACCTCGGCGCGCACGAAGGCGAACGATTGGGCCACGCCCAGCGGGCGCATGCCCAGGCGAGCCAGCAGGCTACCCTCGGCAGGGCCGATGAACAGCGCGCCGTCCGGGTCATTGAAGCCCTTGAGCACCTCGAACACGCGCTGCTGGGTGTCCACGTCGAAATAGATCAGCAGGTTGCGGCAGAACACGAAATCGTAAGGTGCCTCGCCCTTGAGCAGGGCCGGGTCAAGCACATTGCCCACCTGCAGGCGAACCTGGTGGCGCACCCGTTCAAGCAGACGATAGCCATCGTCCACGGCGTCGAAATGGCGATCACGGAACGTCAGGTCGGTGCCGCGAAACGAGTTGCGACCGTACACGCCGCGCTGGGCCTTGGCCACCGAGATCGGGCTTATATCCACGCCATCGATGGTGAACAACGCGGCACTGATGCCAGCATCGAACAGCGCCATGGCAATGGAATAGGGCTCCTCGCCGGTGGAACAGGGCAGGCTGAGAATACGCAGCGGCCTGGCCGCCTTGAGCTCCACCAGGCGCGCCTGGGCCACCCGCACCAGGGCGTTGAAGGTTTCCGGGTAGCGCATGAACCAGGTTTCAGGAACGATCACCGCCTCGATCAGGGCTTGTTGTTCCGCACCACTGAGCTGCAGCAACCCCCAGTAGGCGTTCAGGTCGGCGGCCCCACTGGCCGCACAACGCTGGCGTACCGCGCGCTCGATCATGGGCGCACCCACCGAAGCCACATCGAGCCCGATGCGGTCACGCAGGTACTTGAAAAAACGTGGGTCGTGCTCCATTACCCTTCCCCGTCCATGAACTGCTCGGCCAATTGCGGAGCGAACAGCCGTTCGCGCACGCGCTCATCGAGCAGATCCTGAACGCCTACCCATTGCAGCAGGCCCTGCTCATCCTCGCGCACCGGCCCCAGGTAAGGAGCTTCCCGGTTGGACACGCCATAGGGGCGAAAGTCTTGCGCGGGGCAGCGCAAGGTCTGCGTGGCGTGCTCGAGAATCAGCCCCAGGCGCTGGTCGCCTTGCATCGCACCGGCGGCGTAATGCACCAGCACCAGGCGGGTGCTGGTGCGCTGCGATGCCGGGACACCGAACATCAACTGCCCTACGTCGATGACCGGCACCACGCGGCCGCGGTGAGAAAAGATGCCAGCCACCCACGCCGGCGCCTGGGGCACCGGCTTGAGAGGCACGCAGGGCAGCACCTCACCAATATCGGTAGCAGCCAAGGCAAACCGCTGGTCTCCCACCCGGAACACCAGGAACAGTTTGCCCTGCGCGGCAGGCGCAGCCACGTTGGGCCGCAGGGGGGTGCTCATCAGACCTTGAAACGCGAGACGCCACCGCGCAGCCCTGCGGCCACCTGGCTCAGTTCGTCGATGGCGAAGCTGGCCTGGCGCAAGGACTCGACGGTCTGGCTGCTGGCGTCGCCCAGTTGCGACAACGCGTGGTTGATCTGTTCGGCCCCGGTGGCCTGGGCCTGCATGCCTTCATTGACCATCAGCACCCGCGGCGCCAGCGCCTGAACCTGCTGAATGATCTGCGACAGCTGGTCACCGACCTGCTGCACCTCGAACATGCCACGGCGCACTTCCTCGGAGAATTTGTCCATGCCCATCACACCGGCTGATACCGCCGACTGGATTTCGCGCACCATCTGTTCGATGTCGTAGGTGGCCACGGCGGTCTGGTCGGCCAGGCGCCGTACTTCGGTGGCGACCACCGCGAAGCCGCGGCCGTACTCCCCCGCCTTCTCGGCCTCGATGGCAGCGTTTAGGGATAGCAGGTTGGTCTGGTCGGCGACCTTGACGATGGTCACCACCACCTGGTTGATGTTGCTGGCCTTCTCGTTGAGGATCGCCAGCTTGGCATTGACCAGGTCGGCGGCGCCCATCACCTGGTGCATGGTGTCTTCCATGCGCGACAGCCCCTGCTGGCCGGAACCGGCGAGCATCGAGGCAGCGTCGGCGGCGGAGGTCACCTCGGTCATGGTACGCACCAGGTCCCGGGAGGTGGCGGCGATTTCCCGCGAGGTAGCCCCGATCTCGGTGGTGGTGGCGGCGGTTTCCGTGGCGGTGGCCTGCTGCTGCTTGGAAGTAGCGGCGATTTCGGTCACCGAGGTCGTGACCTGCACCGAGGAGCGCTGGGCCTGGGAGACCAGGGCGGTGAGCTCGGTCATCATGTCGTTGAAGCCGGTTTCGACCATGCCGAACTCGTCCCGGCGCGACAGGTCCAGGCGGGTACTGAGGTCACCGTTGCGCATGGTGTCCAGGATCTTCACGATCTTCTGCATTGGCTGCATGATCGCGCGCATCAGCAACAGGCCGCAGATACCTGCGGCGATGATCGCCAGCAACAGCGCGATGCCCATGGTCAGCTTGGCGTCGCTGACCGCCTGCGAGCTGGCCTGGGACGCGTGCTCGGCCGCGTCGCGGTTGCGCTCGATGAGGGTGTTGAGCTGCTTGCGCCCAGCGGTCCAGGCCGGGGTGAGTTGATCATTGAGCAGGTCTTGCGCCTGGGTGAAGTGCTTCTGGTGGTAGGCATCCAGCACTTTGGCGAGCACCTGCGCATATTCGCCGTTCAGGCGCGCGAACTCATCGAAATTGGCCTTGTCTTCCGGGTCGAACACGGTTTTCTGGTAGTTGGCCATCTGCTCGGCAAGGCGGCTGGCGAAACTCTTGTACTGTTCTTCGTCAGCGGTAACGTACTCGCGCTGGTAACTCAGGCCAACCAGTTGCTGGGTGTAGACATAGCTGTCCACCCAGGCACTGCGAATCATCGAACTGTAATAGACACCCGGGACGCTGTCGTTACGCACCGTCTGCTGGGCATCGTCGATAGCCTTCAGGCGCGTGTAGGAAGCGACCACCATCAACAGCATGATGGCGATGATCACGGCGAAACTCGCCAGAATCCGTTGGCGCAATGTCCAGTTCTTCACAGTCATCCCTCGAGAGTGCTACGTCTACCGGCGAAATGGGGCGAGTATAGCCCAGCGATAACCCTGCTGACTGTGTCGTTTTTAGCTACTTTCGTACTTCTTTCCGACACACTGCGGCGCGCCTTCACGCAGAACCGCTACCCCGTCTCACCTGCCCCCACAGGGACACTGCCGCAGGCCAGGCGATGGTCGATGGCGTCGATGACCGGCGCGAACAACGCCGCCGGCAGGGAGGCCACGGCCTCGCGAATGGTGCGCAGAAACGCTGGCGTGGCCGTGCGCGTTGCACGCATGACCCACTTCGCCGCCTCTTCGGGGTTGCCGCGGCGCACCAGCATGGCGGCGTAGCTGCACTGCCCGCGAAAGTCCCCGGCCAGTGCCGAACGTTGAAACCAGCTGAAAGCCAGCTCCGCGTTGGCCTCGCTGACCCAGCCTTCCTCATGGAAACGCCCCACCAGGTTCATGGCCTTGGCATGCCCGGCGTCGGCGGCGCGCTGGTACCACGCCAACGCCTGGGGCATGTCACGGGCCACGCCGCGGCCCTGGCTCAGCAGGTTGGCGTAATTGTACTGGCCCCAGTCCAACCCGCGCTCGCCAGCGGCGCGGTACTGGCGCGCCGCGCCGGGCAGGTCAGGGGCGCAACCCCAGCCCAGCTCCAGGCAACGGCCGACCATGTTCAAGGCCGCAAGGTGCCCACGCGCTGCCGCGATCCGGAACCAGCGCAGGGCCAGCACCGGATCGCGCGCGATGCCGTGGCCGTCGAGCAACACCTGGCCCAGGCGCGCCTGGGCCTCCAGGTTACCCGCGGCAGCCTGGTCCAGCAGCAGGCGGGCAACGGCACAGGTATCCTGCACGCCAAGGCGCAGGACCGGGTCGGCCAGCATCAGAAGCGATACTCGGCGGTGACGGTCGCACCGCGGCCATCGCCCGGCAGGCCGTAGCCGCGGCTGTTGTACTCGGTGTAGTAACGCTTGTCGAAGAGGTTGGTGACGTTCAGGCGCACATCGATGTTCTTGTTGATGGCGTGGGTGAAGGCCAGGTCGTGAACCACGTAGTCGGGCACGGTGGTCTTGAACTGCGACGAGGTGGTGGAATCCGCGCCGGTGCCAGTGCCGGTGTAGATGTCGACGGTGTCGACGTAGCGCACGCCGTAGCTGAAGGTGTTGTCACCAGGCAGTTTCCAGGTGTTCCACAGGCTGATGGTGTGCTTGGGCGTGTTGGCGATGCCGATGCCATCCTCGGACGAGTCATTGGCAGCCTTGAGCGTCTTGCTGTTCTGGTAGGCGTAACCGGCGTACACCGACCACTTGTCAGTGATGTTGCCCACCACCCCCAGTTCCAGGCCACGCACGCGCTGCTCACCGCCCACGTTCAGGGTGGCGCCGGTGTCATCGTCGGTGTAGGTCAGGTTGCGCTTGGTCTCGTACACCGCCGCGGTCAGGCTGAGGTTTTCGTTGAGCACGTCCCACTTGGTGCCCAGTTCGATGGTCTTGCCACGCTGGGTACTGTCGCCTGTGCTGGTGCCGGTCTGGGCGACCGCCGTCAGGCTGCTGGGCTGGCGGGCGTTGGCGTAGCTGAGGTAGATACTGCCCTCTTCCACCGGCTTGTAGACCAGGGCGGTGTGCACGCTGGTGAGTTTCTCGGAGGCCGACGAAGTGCCATTGTCCACCCAGGCCGCAGTCTGGCTGCTGCGCGAATAGCTACTGGTGATGCGCGAGTCGTAATGGTCCTGGCGGGCGGCCAGGTGCAGCTCCCACTGCTCGTCGAACTTCAGTGTGTCGAGGGCGTAGAAGGCCTTGTCGATCTGCTCGGCGCCGATCTCGGAACTGATGTAGCTGTCAGCGGAATACGGGTACTTCGACCAGTCATTGCTGGCGGAGGTCAGGCTGCCCATCTGCGCGGCGTCGGCGGCGGTGAGTTTGCCGGTGTCGGACTGCAGCGTCTGCTTGCTGTATTCGATACCGGTGACCAGGGTGTGGCCGATGCCAAAGGTATCGAAACGGAACGTCAGGTTGCTCTGGTCGCTCCAGGTGGCGTTGGTCTGGTTGCGCAGCGGCGTGTTGATGTTGCGACGGTACACGCCTTTGTTGACCTGCACACCCGGCGCAGGGCTGTTGGCGCCGTAGTAGGTGCCGCCTGGGGTAGTGACGAAATAGTCATGGTCCAGGTGGAAATAGGTCAGCTGGTTGTCGAAGGTGACATTGTCATTGAAGTCGTGGGCGAACTTGAGGTTCAAGCGGTGGGACTCGTTGTTTTCCTTGTCCAGGTTGCGCCAACCCCAGTAGCTGCTCCAGCTGCCAAGGCGGTGCGGGCTGCCACCGTACTGGCCGTCGACGGTCGGGATACCATAGTCGGTGTTGCCGTTGTCATGCAGGTATTCGTAGGCGATGGTGAAACGGGTGTCGGTGCCCAGGCCCAGGGATAGCGATGGCGCGAAACCGTTGCGCTCGCGCTGAATCCAGTCGCGGCCGGCCACGCCACCCTTGTAGCCCACCACGTTGAGACGAAAGGCCGCGCCGTCGCCCAGGCCGTCGATGGTGTGGTTGATGTCCAGGGTCGAGCGCTTGTAGTTGGCGGTGCCTACGCCAACGTCCAGGGTGTCGAAGTTTTTCAGCTCCGGGCTCTTGGTCACCAGGTTCACCGCGCCACCAATGGCGCCCACACCCCAGCCCGAACCACTGGAGCCTTTGAGCACTTCCACCTGCTCGGTGTTGAACAGTTCGGAGTGGGTGTACTTGGCCGGGTCGCGCACGCCGTCACGGTAGATGTTGCCGTCGGCGCTGAAGCCGCGAATGTTGATGCTGTCCCCTACCCCGCCACCGCCTTCACCGGAGTTGAAGGTGATGCCCGGCACATTGCGCAGCACGTCCTTGAGGTCCTGGGCGTTCTGCTCTTCCAGCACGCGCTTGGGCACCACGCTGATGCTTTGCGGCGTATCGCGCAGCGCTTCGGTGAATTTGCTGCTCGACAACTTCTCGGTCTGGTACGGCGCGGCGTTGTCCTGGGTCGCGTCGATGACCGTGGAGCCCAGTTGCAAGGTATTGGGTACCTGGTCGGCGGCGTAGGTCATGCTGCTCAGGGTGGCGACGGCCATGCCCAGGGTGATGTCCAGGCGGGGTGGTTGGGCGGATTGACGGCTCATGGGGTTCTCGCGAGAGGGGCCAGCAGGTTAAAGTAAACAACAACGATTCGCTTTTGCGCATTGTGCGATAACCCTTCTCAAGATCTTGTTAAGAAGATTTCACCTTCGACACACTTATTACATGTGGCCCCCATGCGCATTCTGGTCATCGAAGACGACCTGGTTATCCTCGACAACATCACTCGTTACCTGAGCCGCCGTGGCTACATCGTCGACTGCGCCGAGAACGGCGCGCAGGGCCTGGAACTGGCCCGGACCGGCGACTTCGACCTGATCGTGCTCGACCTGATGCTGCCGCGTCTGGACGGCTATAGCCTGTGCCGGCACCTGCGTGAAGAGAGCGGGCGGCGCATTCCGGTGATCATGGTCACCGCCCGCGACACCCTGGAGAACCGCCTGGAAGGCTTCGAGGCCGGGGCTGACGACTACCTGGTGAAGCCGTTCGCCCTGGCGGAACTGGCGGCGCGGGTAAACGCGGTGTTGTTGCGCGCCAGCCCGGCGCAGAAAACCGTGCTGCAGGTGGGCGACCTGTGCCTGGACACCACCACCCTGGCCCTGACCCGCGCCGGCCAGGCGCTGAAACTGCCGCCGGCGCCCCTGCGCCTGCTGATGGCCCTGATGCAGGCCAGCCCTGCCGTGGTAGCCCGGCGCAAACTGGAAGAACTGCTGTGGAGCGATTCGCCACCTGACAGTGACAGCCTGCGTACTCATATCCATCAACTGCGTCACGTCGTCGACAAACCGTTTCCCCTGGCGCTGCTGCGCACCGTGCATGGCATCGGTTACCGGCTGGCCGCCGATGCGTGAAGGGCGCCGCCACAGCCTGGGCCGCCGGCTGATTCTGATCTATGGCCTGGTCAGCCTGCTGACCGGCGCGCTGGTGCTGGGCCTGTCGAATTTCAGCCTCAACCGCCTGGAGATGAGCCTGCAGGAAATCGACATGGGCATCGCCATCGAGCGGGTACGCGAGGAAGTCGCCAACGGCGGCGAGGGCCGGCCCGGGCGCTTCTTCGTCGGCGCGCCTGGCTCGCAGCGTTTCCCGCCCGACCTGCGGCCACTGGCACCCGGCTTCTACAAACTGATGCGCGGCGAGCGGCTGTGGCACGTGCGTGTGCTGGATGAGGACAACCAGCGCTTCCTGTTGATGCGCGACTACACCGACTACGAACATACCCAGACCACCCTGGTGATGGTGGGCCTCATCAGCCTCGGCGGCCTGGTGGTACTGGCCGTGCTGTTGGGGCTGGTGACCACCCGGCGCCTGGTACGGCCCATCGAGCGCCTGGCCGCGCGCATGACCATGCGCGCCAGCCTGCCGCCGTGCAGCCGCCTGGCCACGGACTTCCCCGCGAACGAAATCGGCACCGTGGCACGCGCCTTCGACGAGACCTATAACCACCTGGAGCTGGCATTGCAGCGAGAGCGACTGTTCACCGCCGACGTCGGCCATGAACTGCGCACCCCCATGATGGCCGCCCTGAGTGCCTGCGAAGTGCTGCGCGACGAAGAGCCCCTGAGCACCCCTGCCGACGCGCAACTGCAGCGTATCGAAGCGTCGATACAAGACATGCGCCAGCGCCTGGACACCTACCTGATGCTCGCCCGCGGCGAAGGCGACTGCCTGGGGTTCCCCCGTGCCAGCCTGGCACAGGCGGTGGACGAACAATGGGCGCTGTCACGCGAACGGGCGCAGCGCCTGGGGCTGACGCTGTCGGTCGAGCCGGTGGCCTGTTCGCCCATGGCGCCCGACTACCCGCTGCCACTGCTGCGCACGGTGTTGGGCAACCTGGTGCGCAACGCTTTGCAATACGCAGGGACCGGCAGTGAGATTCGGTTGAGGGTCAGTGATAGCTGGGTCGAGGTGCAGGACAACGGCCCAGGCGTGCCCGCTGACCAGCACGAGGCGATCTTCCTGCCGTTCACGCGCGGCCCGCACCCCAGCGTCGACAACCTCGGCCTGGGGCTGTCGCTGGTCAAGCGCATATGCCTGAGCCAGGGTTGGCGCATCAGCGTGCAATCACCGGAGGTTGGCCCTACCTGCTTTCGGCTGGACTGCGCACCATCCCCGGAATAGAAACAATCATTTCACCTTCTGGATAATTGTTCCTGAAAGAGCTGGGCAGCAGAATGGCCTGGCCCCCTAGCCCTCAGAGAACGACCATGCGCGCCCTGCACCCCACCGTTGCCCCGGCGTTGAGCTTCAACGGCGGTTTCGTCGATACCGTCGGCTTCCTGGCCTTGCAAGGGCTGTTCACCGCCCATGTTACCGGCAACTTCGTCACCCTGGGCGTGAGCATTGTTCATGGCACCTCGGGAGCGCTGGCCAAGCTGCTGGCGCTGCCGGTGTTTATCCTGGTGGTAGGCCTTGCCCACCTTGCCGCCGTCGCCCTCAACCAACGCAACCTGGCTTCACTGCACGTACTGATGGTGGCCCATACCCTGCTGCTGGGGGTATTCATGGGCTGCGCGGTCTGGCTGGGGCCGTTCAATGACGGCGATTCGGTGGCCGCGCTGGCCACCGGCATGGTCGGCGTGGCGGCCATGGCCATCCAGAACGCGCTGTCGCGCCAGCACCTCAAGGCCGCGCCGCCCACCACCCTCATGACCGGCAACGTGACCCAGGCGGCCATCGATATCTTTTCGCTCATGAGCCTGCGCGATACCCGGGAACGCGCTGTCGTGCGCGAGCGTCTGGGGCCGATTGGCCGCAACCTGCTGGGTTTCACCCTGGGCTGCATCGGCTCGGCGCTGCTGTACCTGGCAGTGGGGTTGTGGTGCCTGGTGGTACCGGTGGCGGTGGCCGCCTGGACGTGCGTGATGACCTATGAGGGCCGGGGCGAACTGGCGCAACAGTGAACTCAATGGGGCGACCAACGCCGACCGGAAACGCACGGTGAACCAATGCCGCGCAGCGCCGGTCATTGCTCTAGACCCGGCCCATTCCCACCGGAGACCGCCACCTTGCCCACCCCTTCGTCCCGTCGTAACGGCATGGCGCTGGATGCGCTGAACTTCTTTCTGGCTGACGTGCGCGACGGCCTGGGCCCCTACCTCGCCATCTACCTGCTGGCTGTTCACGAATGGAACGCCGCGCAGATCGGCTGGGTCATGACCCTGGCAGGCCTGGCCGGGTTGGTGGCGCAAACGCCCGCGGGCGCGCTGGTGGATGGCACCGTGGCCAAGCGCGCGGTCGTGACGGTGGCGGCGCTGCTGGTGACCGGCAGTTGCCTCGTGCTGCCCTGGACGTCTTCGTTCACCGCCGTGGCCATGGCCCAGGCACTCAGCGCCGTGGCAGCGTCAGCCTTCGCACCGGCCATCGCTGCGATTTCCCTGGGGCTGATGGGCCCCCGGGCGTTTACCCGCCGTACGGGCCGCAACGAAAGCTTCAACCATGCGGGCAACGCCGTCGCGGCGTTGCTGGCCGGGGGCCTGGCGTTCTGGCTGGGCCCGGTGGCCGTGTTCTACCTGATGGCCTTCATGGCCCTGGCCAGTGTGCTGGCGGTGTGGCAGGTGGACCCCGCCGCCATTGACCATGCCCAGGCCCGCGGGCTGGACGACCCGGCGCATCAGCACCGTGCCCAACCCTCGGCGATCGATGTGTTGCTGGGTAACCGCCCCCTGTTGTTGCTAGCCCTGTGTTGTGCGCTGTTTCACCTGGCCAACGCCGCCATGCTGCCGCTGGTGAGCCAGAAGCTTTCGCTGCAGGACCTGACACTCGCCACCCCATTGACCTCTGCCTGCATCATCGCTGCACAGCTCGTGATGGTTCCCATGGCCTGGCTAGTGGGTGCCCGCGCTGACCAGTGGGGGCGCAAGCCGTTGCTGCTGGCCGGTTTCCTGATTCTGCCGGTGCGCGGGGTGCTCTATACCCTGTCCGATGACCCGTATTGGCTGGTGGCTATCCAGATGCTCGACGGCATCGGTGCCGGCCTGTTCGGCGCGCTGTTGCCCTTGATGGTCAAGGACCTGACCCAGGGCACCGGCCACTTCAACGTCAGCCTCGGCGCGGTGACCACGGCCTTCGGGCTGGGTGCCGCGCTGAGCGGCAGTCTGGCCGGCACCGTGGTGCAGTGGGCCGGTTACAGCGCAGGTTTTCTGACCCTGGCTGGCGTGGCGGCCGTGGCGCTGCTATTGCTGTGGTTGAAGATGCCGGAGACACTGCAGCACCCTACCCGGGTTTCCACCGCCCCCCTTGCCCGAGCCCGCTGAATGCCCTTCACCACAAGCCAATTGATTATCTGGGGGGTGGCGATACTCGCTACCCTGGGCATTCTGCTGCGCCCGTGGCGCTCGCCTGAGTACGCCTGGGCGGCCGGTGCCGCGGTGCTGCTGACGGCAACCGGGATGATTCCCTGGCCAGACGCCCTGCTCGCGGTGGCCAAAGGCGGTGATGTCTATCTGTTCCTCATCGGCATGATGGTGCTGGCTGAACTGGCGAGGCAGAAAGGCCTGTTCGACTGGCTGGCGATGTATGCGGCGCGGCATGCCAAGGGCTCCAGCCAGCGTCTGTTCGACCTGGTCTTTCTGGTAGGCACCCTGGTGACCGTGCTGCTGTCCAACGACGCCACCGCGGTGGTGCTGACGCCGGCAGTGTATGCCGCGGCCCGCGCGGCACGCGCCGAGCCCCTGCCGTATCTGTTCGTGTGCGCCTTCATCGCCAACGCCGCCAGCTTCGTGCTGCCCATTTCCAACCCGGCCAACCTGGTGGTATTCGGCAGCCACATGCCGCCGCTGCTGACCTGGCTGTGGCATTTCAGCCTGCCGTCGCTGGCGGCCATCGGCATGACCTATGGGGTGTTGCGGTTAACCCAGCGAAAAGCCTTGCGCCAGCCCTTGGCCACCGAGTTCGACGTGCAACCTCTGAGTACCAGCGCCCGCCTGACCGCCTGGGGCATCGGCCTGACGGCGGTGGTGCTGTTGCTAGCCTCGGCCCTGGACGCCCAACTGGGCCTGCCAACGTTCTGCGCCGGCCTGGCTACCTTGCTGGGCGTGCACCTGCTGGAGCGCAGCAGCCCGGTGCCGGTGCTGCGCCACGTGGCGTGGGGGGTGTTGCCGCTGGTGGCGGGCTTGTTCGTGCTGGTCGCCGACCTGACCCAGACCGGCGTGACCGCCCACCTCGCCCACGCCCTGGCCGACCTGGCACAGCGGGCGCCCGTGCAGGCGAGCTGGGCCGGTGGACTGTTGGTGGGCATTGCCAGCAACCTGATCAACAACCTGCCCGCGGGGCTGATCGCCGGGTCCATGAACCACATAGCGCCGCTGCCCACCCAGGCCACCGCGGCGCTGCTGATTGGCGTGGACCTGGGGCCGAACCTGTCGGTCACAGGGTCCTTGGCGACGTTGCTGTGGTTGATCGCGGTGCGGCGTGAGGGCGGCCATGTCAGTGCCCTGGGCTTCCTGCGCCTGGGCGCGCTGGTCATGCCACCTGCCCTCCTGGCGGCTTTGGTGTTGCTGACCGCCGTACCCGCCTGAGCGAAGCGGCCAGCCTTCGAAAAAAAAGATATACACTCGATTCCGGCCGCGCCGCGCTCGCCGGGTCGCAGAGGGTGCGCGGCGTGACCGTTCAATGCAGTTCGCCCCTCACTACCGAGCAAGCCCGCCATGATGACCCTGCGCCAGATCCGCCACTTCATCGCCGTGGCCGAGACCGGTTCGATCTCGGCCGCCGCCCAGGCGGTGTTCATTTCCCAGTCAACCCTGACCCTGGCCATCCAGCAACTGGAACAGGAAATCGGCGTGACCCTGTTCAACCGCCACGCCAAGGGCATGACGCTGACCCACCAGGGCCACCAGTTCCTGCGCCAGGCGCACCTGATCCTGGCCACCGTGGACAACGCCAAGCGCAGCCTGCAACAGAGCACCGACCAGGTGGCTGGCCAACTGGTCATCGGCGTGACCAGCCTGGTGGCCGGGTACTACCTGGCCGACCTGCTGACCCGCTTCCAGCGCGCCTACCCCAACGTCGAGCTGCGGGTGATGGAAGACGAGCGCCCCTACATCGAGCACCTGCTGGTCAGCGGCGAGATCGACGTGGGGGTGCTGATCCTCTCCAACCTGGAGGACCGCCACGCGTTGCAAACCGAAGTGCTGACCCACTCGCCCCATCGGCTGTGGCTGCCGGCCCAGCACCCGTTGCTGGAACACGACAGCATCAACCTGGCCGACGTGGCCCGCGAACCGCTGATCCAGCTGAACGTCGACGAGATGGACCACAACGCCCAGCGCATCTGGACCGGCGCGGGCCTGACACCGCGCATCAGCCTGCGCACCGCCTCCACCGAGGCCGTGCGTAGCCTGGTGGCGGCCGGCCTGGGGGTGTCGATACAGCCGGACATGACCTACCGGCCCTGGTCGCTGGAGGGCGACATCATCGAGGCGCGGCCCCTGGCCGACCTCACCCAGACCCTCGACGTGGGCCTGGCCTGGCGCCGTGGCACGGCGCGGCCGGCCTTGGTGGACCCGTTCCTGACCGTGGCCCGCGAGCAACCTCACAACGGCCGCCGGGTATCGATTTAATCGAACGCTGCATTCAGTATTTAGAATTTGTCGCCCACCCGCCCGCGCACTAGTCTCTACCCACCGAGACAATCCGTGCCCGGGCCGTTTCCCAGGAACCTGCCCGTGAGCCCAAAAGAACAGAGACCTCGCAGAATGGCTGGCACTTCCCTCCCCGAGCTGTGTACCGCGCTGCTGATCGACGGCGAGCTGGTGGCCGGCAACGGCCGAGTGGAGGCCATCATCAACCCGGCCACCGCCGAGGTGCTGACCCACATCGCCGAGGCCAGCGCCGAGCAAGTGGAAAGTGCCATCCTGGCCGCCCACTACGCCTTTGCCGGCTGGTCGCGCACTACCCCGCAGCAACGCGCCAACCTGCTGCTGGAAATCGCCGACGCCGTGGCCCGGCAGGCCGACCACCTGGCCCGCCTGGAAGCGCTTAACTGCGGCAAGCCCTTGCACCTGGCACGCCAGGACGACCTCAACGCTACCGTCGATGTGTTCCGTTTCTTCGCTGGCGCCGTACGCTGCCAGACCGGCCAGCTGGCCGGCGAATACGTGCCCGGCTATACCAGCATGGTGCGCCGTGACCCCATCGGCGTGGTGGCCTCCATCGCGCCGTGGAATTACCCGATCATGATGGCCGCCTGGAAGATCGCGCCGGCCCTGGCCGCCGGCAATACCCTGGTGTTCAAGCCGTCCGAGCACACGCCGCTGTCGATCCTGGCACTGGCGCCGGCCCTGGCGCAGATTCTGCCGCGCGGTGTGCTGAACATTGTCTGCGGTGGCGGTGAGGGCGTGGGCAGCCACCTGGTGGGCCATGCCAAGGTGCGCATGGTGTCGCTGACTGGCGATATCGTCACCGGCCAGAAGATCCTGCAGGCCGCGTCCAGGACCCTCAAGCGCACGCACCTGGAACTGGGCGGCAAGGCGCCGGTGATCGTCTGCAATGATGCTGACCTGCAGGCCGTGGTCGAAGGCGTGCGCAACTATGGCTACTACAACGCCGGCCAGGATTGCACCGCCGCCTGCCGCGTGTATGCCCAGGCTGGCATCCATGACCGGCTGGTCAGCGAACTGGGCGCCGCGGTTGGCAAGCTGCGCTTTGCCAGCAAGCGCGACGCCGACAACGAGCTGGGCCCGCTGATCAGTTCGCGCCAGCGCGACCGGGTGGCCAGCTTTGTGGAACGCGCCCTGAGCCAGCCGCACATCGAGCGTATCACCGGGGCCGCCGTGCATTCGGGACCCGGTTTTTTCTACCAGCCGACGCTGCTGGCCGGCTGTCGGCAAACCGATGAGATCGTGCAGCGCGAAGTGTTCGGGCCGGTGGTCACCGTCACCCGTTTTGACGAACTGAGCCAGGCAGTGGACTGGGCCAACGACTCCGAATACGGCCTGGCCTCTTCGGTATGGACCCACAACCTGGACAAGGCCCTGCAAGTCGCCGCGCGGCTGCAATACGGCTGCACCTGGATCAACAGCCATTTCATGCTGGCCAGCGAGATGCCCCATGGCGGCCTGAAACGGTCCGGCTACGGCAAGGACCTGTCCAGCGATTCACTGCACGACTACAGCGTTGTGCGCCACATCATGGCCCGCCATGGGGAGCACCTCTGACCACGAAACGCCACACACCACTACGCTAATAATCAGCCTGCTGAAGGCCGCTTCACCGGTTCGCTACTGCCCCGACCATAATTTGAAGAAGAGGGTTACCATGCACCAGCACAAGACTGCATTGCTCAGCGCCTTGACCACCGCCTTGCTGGCCAGCGCCAGCCTGCAGGCCGCCGAACCGCTCAAGGCGGTGGGTGCCGGCGAGGGGCAGCTGGATATCGTTGCCTGGCCGGGCTATATCGAACGGGGCGAAAGCGACAAGAACTATGACTGGGTGACCGGGTTCGAGAAAGAGACTGGGTGCAAGGTCAACGTCAAGACCGCGGCCACCTCCGACGAGATGGTCAGCCTGATGGCCAAGGGCGGTTACGACCTGGTGACCGCCTCGGGCGATGCTTCCCTGCGGCTGGTGGCCGGCAAGCGCGTACAGCCGATCAACACGGCGCTGATCCCCAACTGGAAGAACCTCGACCCGCGTCTCAAGGACGGCCCCTGGTACGTGGTCAATGGCCAGACCTACGGCACCCCTTACCAATGGGGGCCCAATGTTCTGCTGTACAACACCAACACCTTCAAGACCGCGCCCACCAGCTGGGGCGTGGTGTTCGACGCGCAGAACCTGCCCGATGGCAAGCCCAACAAGGGCCGTGTGCAGGCCTATGACGGGCCGATCTACATCGCCGACGCCGCGCTGTACCTCAAGAGCGCCAAGCCCGAGCTGGGCATCCAGAACCCCTACGAATTGACCGAAACCCAGTACAAGGCCGTGCTCGACCTGCTGCGGGCCCAGCACGCCCTGGTGCACCGCTACTGGCATGACGCGACCGTGCAGATGAGCGACGTGAAGAACGAGGGCGTGGTGGCGTCCAGCTCCTGGGGCTACATGGTCAACGGCCTGAAAGCCGACAACCAGCCCGTGGCCTCGACCATTCCCAAGGAGGGCGCCACCGGCTGGGCCGACACCACCATGCTGCACGCCGAAGCGGCGCACCCCAACTGCGCCTACAAGTGGATGGACTGGTCGCTGCAACCCAAGGTGCAAGGGGACGTGGCCGCCTGGTTCGGCTCGTTGCCAGCGGTACCGGCCGCCTGCCAGGGCAGCGAACTGCTGGGGGCCGAAGGCTGCAAGACCAACGGCTTCGACCAGTTCGACAAGATCGCCTTCTGGAAAACCCCGCAGGCCGAGGGCGGCAAGTTCGTGCCGTACAGCCGCTGGACCCAGGACTACATCGCGATCATGGGCGGCCGCTGAGGCCCCCATTCGTGTAGCCGCTGCCCAAGGCTGCGGCTACGACGGTGTCTGCCGTACCTTTCGGAGTAGCGCATCATGACGCTTGCAGTCCAGTTCACCCAGGTTTCCCGCGTGTTCGGCGAGGTGAAGGCCGTCGACCGGGTTTCCATCGATATCCAGGACGGCGAGTTCTTTTCCATGCTCGGCCCGTCCGGCTCGGGCAAGACCACGTGCCTGCGCCTGATCGCCGGGTTCGAGCAGCCCAGCGCCGGCTCCATCCGCATTCATGGCGCCGAGGCGGCCGGGTTGCCGCCCTACCAGCGTGACGTGAACACCGTGTTCCAGGATTACGCGCTGTTCCCGCACATGAACGTGCGCGACAACGTGGCCTACGGCCTGAAAGTGAAGGGTGTGGGCAAGCAGGAACGCCTTGGCCGGGCCGAGGAGGCGCTGAACATGGTGGCCCTGGGTGGCTACGGCGAGCGCAAGCCGGTGCAATTGTCGGGCGGCCAGCGCCAGCGCGTGGCCCTGGCCCGGGCACTGGTCAACCGTCCCCGCGTGTTGCTGCTCGACGAACCCTTGGGGGCCCTGGACCTGAAACTGCGCGAGCAGATGCAGGGCGAGCTGAAGAAACTCCAGCGCCAGCTGGGCATCACCTTCATTTTCGTCACCCACGACCAGACCGAAGCCCTGTCCATGTCCGACCGGGTGGCGGTGTTCAACAAAGGCCGCATCGAGCAGGTCGACAGCCCGCGCAACCTGTACATGAAACCGGCCACTACCTTTGTCGCTGAATTCGTCGGCACTTCCAACGTGCTGCGCGGCGAAACGGCGCGGCAGTTGACCGGCAGCGAGTTGCCTTTCTCCATCCGCCCGGAGCACATCCGCTTCGGCGAAGTGGCCACGCCCCACGAAATACAGGTCAACGGCCTGCTGCATGACATTCAGTACCAGGGCAGTTCGACCCGCTACGAACTCAAGCTGGACAACGGCCAGCTCATCGCCATCAGCCAGGCGAACAACCAGTGGCAGGAACCGAGCATCGTCCTGCAACCCGGCCAGCGCCTGAATGCGCGCTGGGCGCGGGACGCCATGACCGTGCTGCGTGAAACCGAGGGCCTGTGACATGAGCCTGGTCCTGGAAAAACCTGCACCAACGGTTGACGTACCGCCCCTTCGGCGGCTGTGGACCCTGCTGTACCGCAAGCCCAACTTGTACCTGTCATTGCTGCTGGTGCCGCCGCTGCTGTGGTTCGGCGCCATTTACCTGGGCTCGTTGCTGAACCTGCTGTGGCAAGGCTTCTACACCTTCGACGACTTCAGCATGACGGTCACCCCTGACCTGACCCTGGCCAACTTCGCCGCGCTGTTCAACCCGTCGAACTTCGACATCATCCAGCGCACCCTCGGCATGGCCGTGGCGGTGTCCATCGCCAGCGCCGTGGTGGCCTTCCCCATCGCCTACTACATGGCGCGCTACACCCAGGGCAAGACCAAGGCGTTCTTCTACATCGCGGTGATGATGCCCATGTGGGCCAGCTACATCGTCAAGGCCTACGCCTGGACCCTGCTGCTGGCCAAGGGTGGCGTGGCCCAGTGGTTTGTCCAGCACCTGGGGCTGGGGCCGGTTCTGCAAGCCGTGCTGGGCCTGCCGGGCATTGGCGGCAGCACGCTGTCCACGTCGAACCTGGGGCGTTTCCTGGTGTTCGTGTACATCTGGCTGCCGTTCATGATCCTGCCGATCCAGGCGTCCCTGGAACGCTTGCCGCCCTCGCTGCTGCAAGCTTCCGCGGACCTGGGCGCGACACCGCGCCAGACTTTCCTGCAAGTGGTGCTGCCGCTGTCGGTACCCGGCATCGCCGCCGGCTCCATCTTCACGTTTTCCCTGACCCTGGGCGACTTCATCGTGCCGCAACTGATCGGCCCGCCCGGCTACTTCATCGGCAGCATGGTCTACGCCCAGCAAGGGGCCATCGGCAACATGCCCATGGCTGCGGCGTTCACCCTGGTGCCCATCGTGCTGATCGCGGTGTACCTGTCCATCGTCAAACGCCTGGGGGCCTTCGATGCACTCTGACAAAGCCTCCTGGGGCCTGCGCCTCGCCGCGTGGGGCGGGCTGGTGTTCCTGCATTTTCCCATCCTGATCATCTTCCTGTACGCCTTCAACACCGAAGACGCGGCCTTCAGCTTTCCGCCCCAGGGCTTCACCCTGAAGTGGTTCAGCGTGGCCTTCGCCCGCACCGACGTGCTGGAGGCCATCAAGCTGTCGCTGCAGGTAGCGTGCGTGGCGACGCTGATCGCCATCGTGCTCGGCACCCTGGCGTCGGCGGCGCTGTACCGGCGCGACTTCTTCGGCAAGGACGGTATCTCGCTGATGCTGATCCTGCCCATCGCCCTGCCCGGCATCATCACCGGTATCGCTTTGCTGGCCGCGTTCAAGCGCCTGGGCATCGAACCGGGCATGTTCACCATCATCGTCGGCCACGCCACGTTCTGCGTGGTGATCGTCTACAACAACGTCATCGCCCGCCTGCGCCGCACCTCCCACAGCCTGATCGAAGCATCCATGGACCTGGGCGCCGACGGCTGGCAGACCTTTCGCTACATCATCCTGCCCAACCTGGGCTCGGCGCTGCTGGCCGGCGGCATGCTGGCGTTCGCGCTGTCATTCGACGAGATCATCGTCACCACCTTCACCGCCGGCCACGAGCGCACGCTGCCGATCTGGTTGCTCAACCAGCTCAGCCGCCCACGCGACGTACCGGTGACCAACGTGGTCGCCATGCTGGTGATGCTGGTGACCATGCTGCCCATCCTGGGCGCCTACTACCTGACACGTGGCGGTGAAAGCGTGGCTGGCAGCGGCGGCAAATAACACCTGCACAGGGGAACAGACCATGCAAACGCAACTGCTGATCAACGGCCACCTGGTGACCGGCGAAGGCCCGGCACAGGCCGTGTTCAACCCGGCCCTGGGCCGGGTGCTGATCGAAATCAACGAGGCTACCGAAGGCCAGGTGGACGCGGCGGTACGCGCCGCCGATGCTGCCTTCGATGGCTGGTCGCAGACCCCGCCGAAAGACCGCGCCCTGCTGCTGCTCAAACTGGCCGATGCCATTGAAACCCACGGCGAAGAGCTGGCCAAGCTGGAGTCGGACAACTGCGGCAAGCCCTACAGCGCGGCGTTGAATGACGAGATTCCGGCCATCGCCGACGTCTTCCGCTTTTTCGCCGGCGCCACCCGCTGCATGAGCGGCTCGGCGGCCGGTGAATACCTGCCGGGGCACACCTCGATGATCCGCCGGGACCCCGTGGGTGTCATCGCCTCCATCGCGCCATGGAACTACCCGTTGATGATGGTGGCCTGGAAGATCGCCCCAGCCCTGGCCGCAGGCAACACGGTGGTGCTCAAGCCGTCCGAGCAAACCCCGTTGACCGCCCTGCGCCTGGCGCAACTGGCCAACGACATTTTCCCTGCCGGGGTGTTGAACCTGGTGTTCGGCCGGGGCCACACCGTGGGCCAACCGCTGGTCACGCACCCCAAGGTGCGCATGGTGTCGCTGACCGGGTCCATCGCCACCGGCTCGAACATCATCTCCAGCACCAGCGACAGCGTGAAACGCATGCACATGGAACTGGGCGGCAAAGCGCCGGTGATCATTTTCGACGATGCCGACATCGACGCAGCCGTGGAAGGCATCCGCACCTTCGGTTTCTACAACGCCGGCCAGGACTGCACCGCGGCGTGCCGTATCTATGCGCAAGCAGGCATTTACGAGCAGTTCGTGGAAAAGCTCGGCGCCGCGGTCAGCAGCATCAAGCATGGCCTGCAGGACGACCCGACGACCGAACTGGGCCCGCTGATCACCGCGCAGCACCGTGATCGGGTAGCCGCCTTCGTCGAGCGCGCCGTGGCGCAGCCGCACATCCGGTTGGTCACCGGCGGCAAGGCGGTGGACGGCAATGGCTACTTCTTCCAGCCCACGGTACTGGCCGACGCCCAGCAGGACGACGAGATCGTGCGCCGCGAGGTGTTCGGGCCGGTGGTGTCGGTGACGCGCTTCGACGACGAAGCGCAGGTGCTGGGCTGGGCCAATGATTCGGACTATGGGCTGGCTTCCTCGGTATGGACCCGTGACCTGGGCCGCGCCCACCGCTTGAGCGCGCGCCTGCAATACGGCTGCACCTGGGTAAACACGCATTTCATGCTGGTCAGCGAGATGCCCCATGGTGGGCAGAAGCTGTCGGGGTATGGCAAGGACATGTCCATGTACGGCCTTGAGGACTACACCACTGTGCGGCACGTCATGTTCAAGCACTGATCGCCTCCCGCACCTCATACAACAATGATCCGGGGTGTGCCTTTCGGGCACCACCCACGGGCACCCTGCAACCTGAATCTGCCGATTCTTTCGGAGCACACACATGAGCGTCACCCCTGACATGGCAGCCGTCGACCACGATGCCGAGCAGCTCAGGCAACTGGGCTACACCTCCAACTTCAACCGCAGCATGAGCCTGTGGGAAAACTTCGCCCTGGGCTTCACCTACCTCTCGCCCGTGGTGGGCGTGTACACCCTGTTCGGCCTGTGCCTGGCCGCAGGCGGGCCGCCGATGTTTTGGGCCTACCTGCTGGTGGGGCTGGGCCAGATGCTGGTGTGCCTGATCTTCGGCGAAGTGGTGTCGCAATTCCCGATTTCCGGCGGCGTGTACCCATGGGCCAGGCGCCTGGTGGGCAAGCGCTGGGCGTGGATGGTGGGCTGGATCTACTCCATCGCCCTGTGCGTGACCATCGCCGCCGTGGCCGTGGGCGCCGGGCCGTATCTGGCGGTGATGCTGGGCTTCGAACCAAGCAACACCACCAACATCGTCATCGCCCTGGTGCTGACCTTGCTGGCCACCCTGGTCAACCTCAGCGGCACCAAGATGCTGGCGCGCATCGCCATGTTCGGCTTCCTGTGCGAATTGCTGGGCGCGTTGATCGTCGGTATCTACCTGCTGATCTTCGAACGCCACCAGCCATTCAGCGTACTGTGGAATACCTTCGACATCCGCGTCGACGGCTCCTACCTGCCGGCCTTTCTGACCGCCTCGCTCGCAGGGATGTTCCTGTACTACGGCTTCGAAGCCTGCGGCGACGTGGCCGAGGAAACCCCCAACCCCAGCAAGCGCATTCCGGTGGCCATGCGCATGACCATCTACATCGGCGGCATCTCGGCGATGTTCGCCTGCCTGGCGTTGATCCTCGCCGTGCCTGACATGCAGGCGGTCATCAACGGGACCGACAAGGACCCGGTGACTACGGTACTGAACAACGCGTTTGGCAGCGTCGGTTCGCGGGTGGTGATGGCCGTGGTGATGGTGTCGTTCATTTCCTGCGTGATCAGCCTGCAAGCTGCCGCCAGCCGTCTGCTGTACTCCTACGCCCGTGACGAGATGGTCATCGGCAGCCGGTTGCTCAAGCGCCTGTCGGCCACCACCCAGGTGCCGGTCAACGCGCTGCTGGTGGCGGGCGTGTTGCCGGCACTGATCATCATTCTTGGTTTCTTCCTGCAGGACGCCGTGGCCACCATCGTCAGCTTCGCGGCGATCGGCATCTACCTGGCCTTCCAGATGATCGTGCTGGGCGCGCTGTACGCCCGCCTGCGCGGCTGGAAGCCCAGTGGCCAGTTCAACCTGGGGCGCTGGGGGTTGCTGGTGAACGTCGGTGCACTGGTGTACGGCGTGGGCGCCATCATCAACATGGCCTGGCCGCGCACCCCGGACGCTACCTGGTACGTGAACTACGCGATGGTGGTGACCACCGCGGTGGTGATCGGCCTGGGGCTGCTGTACATGTGGCTGGCCAAACCCTACGACCACGGCACCGCGCCCGCAGGCGACGCCTGGAAAATCGGGCATCAAGGCCCCACGGAAGCAGCACGAGCAACCCTGTAGACCAGGCGCCGCGGTAGGTCTGAACCACTGCGGTAGCCGCTTCCCGAGCTTCGCCCGGTCCCACAAAAAACAGCCGCACAATCCAGTAGGACCGGGCGCAAGCTCGGGAAACCGGCGCCGCGGTAGGCCTGAACCACCGCGGTAGCCGCTTCCCGAGCTTCGCCCGGTCCCATAAAAAAACAGCACGTGCAATGCTGTGGGACCGGGCGCAAGCTCGGGAAACAGGCGCCGCGGTAGGCCTGAACCACCGCGGTGGCCGCTTCCGGAGCTTCGCCCGGTCCTTCAAAAGCAGCACGCGCAACGCTGTGGGACCGGGCGGCGTGCTGCCTTAGGGCAGCTCCTGCGCGCTCAACCGAAAGCCGCTCGAGTCCTCGCTGTAGTCCGCACACTCCCCGCGCCACCCCTGGACCATGCACTTCACCCTGTCCGTGACCTTGCCGCGGTGGGTCACCCGCAGGCAACTGCGGTACTCATAGGGCACCAGCCGCCCCAGGTGCAGCTCGCACCAGCCGCTACCGTCATAAATCCTCGCACACACATAACCCGGTTGCCTCGGCCGCTTCGGTGCGTCACCTTCCACTGTCGGCACGCTCACCTCGCGCCAATACAGATAAATATCCCCACAACCACCGAAGTTCTGATCAAAAACGACGTGGCCGGTCACGGTGACCCGTGTCGATCTAACCCTGGGCATCAACCTTATCCTCTCTGGTTCGAGTGCCGAAGCAGCGAGTATTCAGGGTCACTCAAGGAGAAAAACGAGGAAGAATCCGGCGTATTTGTAGGAATTTTCCCAAGCGACACGTCAAGCCGCTCTCGACGCTATTTGGCCCGTTCACCATGCAGTCCGAACAAACCCGAACGACTTTTTTCACCTCTCCTTGCGAACCGACCGCCCACTTTGTTATCTGTTAGGGGTTGGTTGTGTTTGGCCGAGGGCATGTCCAGACCTTTATCTCGATCCAGCCAGGCTGCCAGGAGGTGGCCCGGATTCTTTGCAGACAGGGTTACTTATGCACCGCAGGCACCTTCTCAAGGCCTCCATGGCGCTCGCCGCCTATACCGGCCTTTCCGGCACCGGGCTGCTGGCCGCTCAGGCGATGGCAGCCACCGCCGACGGCGATGCCGAGCCATTCAGTTTCGATTTGCTGCAAGCCCAGGCGCGGCAGTTGGCCACCCAGGGTTATACCGACCGCAAGCAGGTGTTGCCGCCTACCCTGGCGAACATGACGCCACAGCAGTTCAACGCCATCCAGTACGACCCGAAGCACTCGCTCTGGTACGACAACAAGGGCCAGCTGGACGTGCAGTTCTTCCACGTGGGCATGGGCTTCAAGCTGCCCGTGCGCATGTACAGTGTCGATGCGGGCAAGCAGCAGGCGCGCGAGGTGCACTTCCACCCGCCGCTGTTCCGCTATGACAACACCGGGGTGGACACCAAGCAGCTCAAGGGCGACCTGGGCTTCGCCGGTTTCCGCATGTTCAAGGCACCGGAACTGGACAAGCACGACATCCTGTCTTTCCTGGGCGCCAGTTATTTCCGCGCGGTGGACTCCACCGGCCAATACGGTCTGTCGGCCCGCGGCCTGGCCATCGATACCTATGCCAGGAAGCGCGAGGAATTTCCCGACTTCACCAAGTTCTGGTTCGAAACCCCGGACAAGGAAAGTACTCGCTTCACCGTCTATGCCTTGCTGGAGTCACCCAGCGCGACGGGCGCCTACAAGTTCGACATCGACTGCCAGGCACAACAGGTAGTGATGGCCATCGACGCCCATGTGTTCGCCCGTACCGATATCGAGCAACTGGGTATTTCGGCGATGACCAGCATGTTCAGTTGCGGCACTCACGAGCGACGCATGTGCGACACCATCCACCCGCAAATCCACGACTCCGACCGCCTGGCCATGTGGCGCGGCAATGGCGAGTGGATCTGCCGCCCGCTGAACAACCCGGCCACGCTGCAGTTCAACGCCTTCGCCGACAACAACCCCAAGGGCTTCGGCCTGGTGCAGACCGACCACGAGTTTTCCAGCTACGAAGACACCGTGGACGGCTACGACAAGCGCCCCAGCCTGTGGGTCGAGCCCACCACCAACTGGGGTGAAGGTGCGGTCAGCCTGATGGAGATCCCTACCACGGGCGAGACCCTGGACAATATCGTGGCCTTTTGGACGCCCAAGCAACCGGTCAAGGCTGGCGACGCCCTGAACTTCGGCTACAAGCTGTACTGGAGCGCCCTGCCACCGGTGGGTACGCCGCTGGCGCGGGTGCACGCGACCCGTTCAGGCATGGGTGGGTTTACTGAAGGCTGGGCACCGGGCGAGCACTACCCGGAAGTCTGGGCACGACGCTTTGCCGTGGACTTCAAGGGCGGTGGCCTGGAGCGGTTGCCGGAAGGTACCGGCATCGAGCCGGTGGTGACCGTGTCCAGCGGCAAGGTGCAGGACTTCAACATTCTGGCACTGCCGGACAAGGGCTACCGCGTGACGTTCGACTGGTACCCCACCAGTGACAGCGTCGAGCCGGTGGAAATGCGCCTGTTCATCCGCACCCAGGACCGCACGCTGAGCGAGACCTGGTTGTACCAGTACTTCCCGCCCGCGCCGGAAAAACGCAAGTACACCTGACGGTAGCCCTCTGCGGGACCGAGCTTCGCCCGGTCCCGCAACGGTGCTGTCAATCGCGCAGGTCTGACTCGTGGATCGGCTGGTCGCGGTGGGTGGCGCGCTGGTATTGGGCGGGCCAGGTAGCCTGGCGGCCATTGAGGTCGTCGTCGGCGTGCAGCGGCCAGTAGGGGTCGCGCAGCAGTTCGCGGGCCAGCAGGATGATGTCGGCCTGGCAGGTGCGCAATATGTGCTCGGCCTGGGCAGGTTCCGTGATCATGCCGACGGTGCCCGTGGCAATGCCCGCCTCCTTGCGCACACGCTCGGCGAAGCGGGTCTGGTAACCCGGCCCAGTCGGGATCTCGGCATTGGCCGCAGTACCGCCCGACGACACATCCACCAGGTCCGCCCCCAGGGCCTTCAGGCGCTTCGCCAGTTCAACGGTCTCATCCGGGTTCCAGCCGTCCTCGACCCAGTCGGTAGCCGACACGCGCACGAACACCGGCAATTCCTCGGGCCAGACGGTGCGAATCGCCTCGGTGACCTGCAGCGTCAGGCGAATGCGGTTTTCAAACGACCCACCATAGCTGTCCTGACGCTGGTTGCTGATCGGCGACAGGAACTGATGCAACAGGTAGCCATGGGCTGCATGCACTTCCACCACCTTGAAGTTGGCCTCCAGTGCCCTTCTTGCCGCCTCGACGAACGCCAGGATGATTTCCTGGATCTGCCCTTCATCCAGCGCGGTGGGCGCGGTGTGACGAGGGTCGAACGCGATCTTCGACGGCCCCACCGGCACCCAGCCACCTTCATTCACTGGAATACTGCCGGACTTGCCGAGCCAGGGGCGGTAGGTGCTCGCCTTGCGCCCCGCATGGGCCAATTGAATCGCCGGCACGGCGCCCTGGGAGGTGATGAAGCGAGTAATGCGTTGCAGTGGCTCGATCTGCTCATCGTTCCACAGACCCAGGTCTTCAGGGGTGATACGGCCGTCAGCGGTCACGGCGGTGGCTTCGGTGAACACCAGGCCAGCACCGCCCACGGCGCGGCTGCCCAGGTGCACCAGGTGCCAGTCGTTGGCCAGGCCATCGACACTGGAGTACTGGCACATGGGGGAGACAGCGATACGGTTGGGCAGTGTCAGTTGACGCAGGGTATAGGGTTCAAGCAGCACGCTCATGGGGCACCTCTCAAGGCTTGGGGTCGGGCGCAGACAATGTCTAGAGCCTAGTCGACAACCTCACCTTGGGCAGGGTTCAGCGTGATTTCAACGCGGCTCCATGTGGGCGATCAGCAACTGCACCGTTTCCTGGCCACGGAACTCGTTGACGTCCAGCTTGTAGGCCAGTTCCACCCAGCGCACGGTAGGGTTGGGCCAGACCTCGCGGTCGACGCCAAAGGCAATGCCGTCCAGCTTCACCGAACCGCACTCGCTCTTGAGTACCACCTTCAGGTGCCGCTCGCCCACCACCCGCTGCTCGGCCAATTGGAACACGCCGTGAAACAGCGGCTCGGGGAAGTGCTGGCCCCAGGGCCCGGCGTGACGCAGGGCGCGGGCCAGTTCCAGGTGAAACTCTTCCACGGCCAGGCTGCCGTCGGTCAGCAGGCGGCCGGTGAGGTCGTCCTCCTGCAACTGGCGGCGTACTTCTTCGTCGAAGGCCTGGGCAAACGCCGGGAAGTTGGCTTCGGGCAGGGACAGGCCTGCGGCCATGGCATGGCCACCGAACTTGCTGATCAGTTGCGGCTGGCGCGCCGCCACGGCGTCCAGCGCATCGCGGATATGAAAACCGGGTACCGAGCGCGCCGAGCCCTTGAGCATGCCTTCACCCGCATCGGCAAAGGCAATGGTGGGCCGGTGGTAGCGCTCCTTGAGCCGCGAGGCCAGGATACCAATCACACCCTGGTGCCAGTCGGCGTCGAACAGGCACAGGCCGAACGGCATGTCCTCCAGGGGCAAGTCCTTGAGCTGGGCCAGGGCCTCGCGCTGCATGCCTTGCTCGATGGACTTGCGGTCCTGGTTCAGCTCATCCAGTTGCGCGGCCATGGCCTGGGCCAGGCCCATGTCGTCACTGAGCAGGCATTCGATGCCCAGCCTCATGTCATCCAGGCGGCCGGCAGCATTCAGGCGCGGGCCGAGGATGAACCCCAGGTCAGTGGAGGTGATGCGCCGGTGGTCGCGCTTGGCCACCTCCAGAATCGCCTTGAGGCCCGGACGGGCGCGGCCAGCACGGATGCGCTCCAGGCCCTGGTACACCAGAATGCGGTTGTTGGCGTCCAGGGGTACCACGTCGGCGACGCTGCCCAGAGCCACCAGGTCGAGCAGCTCGCCGATGTTGGGCTGCGGCTTGCTGTCGTAATGGCCCAGGCTGCGCAGGCGTGCGCGCAGGGCCATCAGCACATAGAAAATCACCCCGACACCGGCCAGGGACTTGCTGGGAAACTCGCAGCCGGGCTGGTTGGGGTTGACGATGGCATCGGCGGCCGGCAATTCGGGGCCTGGCAAGTGGTGGTCGGTGACCAGTACCTTGAGGCCCGCGGCCTTGGCAGCGGCCACGCCGTCGACACTGGAAATACCGTTGTCCACGGTCACCAGCAGGTCGGGCTGGCGCTGCAGGGCCACGGCGACGATTTCCGGCGTCAGGCCATAGCCGTATTCGAACCGGTTGGGCACCAGGTAGTCGACATGGGCCGCGCCCAGCAGGCGCAGGCCCAGCACGCCAACACTGCTGGCGGTGGCGCCATCGGCATCGAAGTCGCCAACGATGAGGATCCGCTGGCGCTGGGCCAGGGCGTGCACCAGCAGGTCCACGGCCGCGTCGATGCCTTTGAGCTGCTGATACGGGATCAGCCGCGCCAGGCTCTTGTCCAGCTCGGCCTCCGACTGCACCCCGCGCGCCGCGTACAAGCGGGTGAGCAAGGGCGGAAGGTCACCGAGAAACGGCAGGATGGCAGGCAGTTGACGCGGTTCGATACGCATGGGGCTTCTTATTCAGGGGCAAAAATCGGAACGGGCGGTACGGCTCAGCCGCGCTCGCCCATCAGCCATTCCAGTTGCACTTCGTGCTGGCCGCGGTCGTCGGTGACGAAAACGGTGCCTTCGCTGATCATCACGTCCCACTTGATGGCGCGCGGCATGTCCTTGGCCAGTGTTTCCAGGACTTCCTGGGGCACGGCGGCGATGTTGACGTTCTTCAGGTTCTTCACCGCGTCCACCACCTTGGTCTGCCACACGCGCAGGCTGCCGTAAGCCAGCAGGCTGGTGCGCTCGGTACGGCGCGAGCACCAGGTCAGGCGGTCGGCGTCAGGCTGGCCCACTTCGATCCAGTGCACCACACGGTCATCCAGGCTTTTTTCCCACAGCGCCGCTTCGTCTACATCGGACAGGCCGCGGCCAAACGACAACTGCTCGTTGTACCAGAAGGCATACGCCAGCAGGCGCACGGCCATGCGTTCTTCGGTCTCGGACGGGTGACGGGCAATGGTCTGCTTGACGCTTTCGTAGACCCCTCGGTCGAGATCGGTCAGGTTGAGTTCGAATTTGTAGGTCGTGGAGGGCTGGGCCATGAGGGGCTTCTTGCTACGAGGAAAAGTCGCACAGTCTAACCGATCGTGGCCTAATCAACTAAGGCCGATAGCCGACAACATTACCGAACAGGCGCAGACCTGTGCTAAACACTGCATTCAGTTGTTCCGGAGCCCGCATCATGGAAGGTCGCCGCCGAGTGTTGACGCTGTTGCTGTGCCTGGCCTTGCCGCTGGTCGCCCGGGCGGGGGAACCGTTGACCTGGCTGGTGCGCGACCTGCCACCGCTGACCATCGAAACCGGACCACGCGCCGGCGAAGGCGCGGTGGACCGAGTGCTGCCATTGCTGATGCAGGCCTTGCCGGACCATGACCACAGCGTGGTCCGGGTCAACCGGGCACGGGCCCTGCAGATGCTGCAGGAGCCAGCGCTCAGTTGCGACCCTGAACTGCTGTGGACAGCCGACCGCAGCCAGACGGCGGTGTACTCCATCCCCATGTTCGCCACCCTGACCAATGGCCTGATCATCCGTCATCAGGACCGCCATGGTTTCAACGGTTTCATGCACCACGGCGCCCTTGACCTGCCAGCGTTGCTGGCCAGCCCGAACATCAAAGTCGGCCGGGTGGCGGAGCGCAGCTATGGCGGCGCCATTGACCGGGTATTGGCTGACGCCCCGCCCGCAGCGATCAATGCCCACCACGGCAACGACGCCGTGGCCAGCCTGCTGCAGATGCAGCAACGGGGCAGGCTGGACGGCGTATTGGGCTACTGGCCGGAAGTGTTGTACCTGGCGCCTCAGGAACAGATCGCCGGGGAAGACCTCGAATTCCTGCCGATACTGGGTGTGCCGCGCTACCAGAACGTCTACGTGGCCTGCACCAACACCGTCCAGGGCCGAGCGGTGATCCAGCGCCTGAATCAATTGCTGGCCAGGCTGCGTACCACCACCCTGCCGGGCTATTACGCCGAGTGGCTGGACCCGGCCAGCCGGGCGGACTACCTGCGTGACGCCCAGCGTTTCTTTACCGAGGCTGTCGTGCGTTAGGTTTGTGTTAAAAGTCCTGCAACGGTGAATTGATAGCTGCGAATCACGCTATGCGTGAAAACTATGTTTCAGGCCGCCACCTTTTTGTCGGGGCCGGCTTGCCAGCGAGCTTAAAAGCTCACTGGCAAGCCAGTTCCTGCAGGGGTTCGTTCGCCTGAAATATTGTTTTCATACAGATCTTAGGTCAACTATGGGTACTGTCGAGAAACTCAACCCTAAGAACACTTGAGACTTACGCAGAAAGCTGAGCTCCCTAATGAACCCTATCACTTACGAAAAAATACGTGTACACCCCTACATATACTGCACAAACATTTTCCTTGCAAACCTCCAAACAAGGAAGTAAATAACAATAGAAAGCAATCAAAACATCGGAGATAAAAAAATGCTCAATTATGACTATCTTGTATTTTCGTTTTTTTGGTACCAAGAAGAAAAAGAATTAGGAAATTACTTAGGTTACCCCGTTGCAGATAAACAAATCGATTTCAAGACCATTGCCAAGACATATGATTTAGAAATCGAAAAACTTAACACATCTGGCACTAATATCGAATTATGCGTGGACACTCTCTTTGATCTTCCTTTTCAGGATACTGGCCCTGATTGCAGCCGAGACAAATGGCGAGAATATTTCGAACCGGCGTTCTGGGAGGGGAATTTTACGCTTGCAATCTTCCCTTTAAATACTGAAAATAAAGTTAATGCCGCCCTAAAACAATATTTATCTTTAGAAAGTGGAAAAGTGCAACCAAACATCGAAGAAACAGAAGAATTTCTTAGAAACTTCAACTACGATTTACTCGCCCCGCCAGAAGATTAATTAAAAACCATTGGAGAATGAGCATTCAAAATAGGATAGCGGGTGCTGTCGTTACCGCCTCATCCCAAACATTCAAGGTTCAAAATATAAAGCACGCTGATCGCAGGCAAAAAAAGAAACCCCGGGCAGTGGGGAGGCTACCCGGGGTCAAACATGGCCCAACTGCTGGGCCAGTACGACAGGTGGCAGGCACCGGAGCACAATGCCAGCCCCCCTGCCCTTACCAGATGTGAACGTGGTGCAGGCTGAAGGTTCCCCTAATTCATCACCGCGCCAGCGACAGGCGCTTGCGCGCTGGCCGCCATGGCCGCCAACATGCACGGTTGCAGGCGCCCCTCGGCGACCATCAGGTCGCGGTGCAGGCCGTCGACCACGTCGATCAAGGCACGCGTATCGGCGAACTGGCGGCGGCTGAAGTGCCGATCCAGTACCAGAGCGCCGGTCGAATCGCGCAATATCACCCGGCATTCAAGCGGGCCGCCCACATCGACCACGTCCACGTGGTAGGGCGTCAGTGCTTCAGTCAGCAACTCGTTGATATTTTCCATTCGATCACCACTCAGTTGTTCGAAATCAAGGTGTCTATCAATGACCCGCCGTAAGGGCAAAAAGTTCTAAACGTGCCCGACGGGGAGTGAAGGTGCGTTTTCAGCTTGCCCGTGGAATATGACAGTTGAAATACCTAAAAAGCCAGCCCCCCGGGCGCATGGGGGGCAAGTAATTGCCTCGGGATGTGCCAGACTGACACCCTCGACACGGAGCTCTATCGTGAATACCCCCCCGCCCTTGCGCATTCTGATCGCCGACGACCACCCTATCTTTCGGATCGGGCTACGCGCCGTGCTGCAGCAGGACCCTGACCTGGTGGTGGTGGGTGAAGCCAGCACGCCGTCGCAACTGACCCAATGGCTGGAGGAAGGCGAGTGCGATCTGTTGATCACCGATTTCATGATGCCCGCCGAGCACCAGAACGACGGCCTGCGGCTGTTGGAGACGGTTCACCGGCGCTGGCCGACGCTGCCGATCCTGGTAGTGACCATGCTCACCAACGGTGGCCTGTTCCGCTCGATGCTCGAAGCCGGCGTACGCGGGGTGCTGGGCAAGGCCAGCCTGGTGAGCGAGCTGCCCCAGGCGATCGCGCAACTGCGCCGCAACAAGGTGTTCATCGCCGAGTCGGTGAGCCAGGTACTGCTGCAGGAGGGCGAAACGCGGCCCGACCGCCTGTTCGAACGTGAAGCCCTGTCACCCAGGGAGCTGGAGGTGACCCGGCTGCTGGCCGGGGGCCTGTCGGTAGGCGAAATAGCCCAGCAGCTCAACCGCAGCAAGCAGACGGTGAGCGCCCAGAAGGTCAGTGCCATGCGCAAGCTGGGGGTGGCCAATGATGCGGCGCTGTTCATCTACCTTCAGGAACATGGCCTGGCCTGACTTCACGGAAGCCAACCATCCGGAGGCCGATCGGGAGCTCATTCATTCCCCTGTGGGACCGGGCGAAACTCGGGAAGCAGCCGCCGCGGTTCAGCAGCTACACTGTGGTGTTCTGTTTCCGAACTTCCCCCGGTCTCACCGGGGCGGGGCCATTGGCTGGCCTCGTGGGTGCCCATCCAGGTGCGCAATGCCGGGCCGGCCATGGGCCTGGCCACGTAATGGCCTTGCAGTGCAGGCTGGCCCAGGGTTTCCAGCGCCAGGAAGTCACTGGCGGTTTCCACGCCTTCCACCACCACAGCCAGGCCCATGCGCCGAGCCATGATCAGTGCACCGGCCACCACTGCCGCCTTGCGGCCGTCCTCGGCCACGCCACGCACGAACTGGCTGGGTATCTTCACCTCGGAAAACGGCAGGGCCAGCAGCCGTTGCAGGTTGAAATCCCCCATGCCGAAATCATCGATGGCCAGCCCGCAGCCCAGCAAACGCAGGCGCAGCAAAGCCTCCAGCGCCACGCTGCTGGTGCAGGCCTGCTGGCTTTCGACGATCTCCAGGGTCAATACCGACGCCGGCAGGCCCAGGGGCTGAAGCAAGCCCCTGAGCCGCTCCACGAACCCTTCGCTTTCGATCAGCGAGGTGGGCACGTTGACGGCTACCGGCAAGGCCTCGCCCTGTTCGTCGCGCACTGACGCGCTCAAGGCCAGCGCGCAGTCGAGCATGTGCCAGCTGAGGTGCGGCAGCAAACCGGCGTAGCTCACCAACGGCAGAAAGCTGGCCGGCGACAACAGCCCCAGAGCCGGATGCTCCCAGCGCACCAACGCCTCGACGCCCAGTAACCGGCCGTCCAGGGCCACCTTGGGCTGAAAGTACGGCTGCCACTGTTCAAGCAACTGCGGCAGGCGGTCCACCGTGAGTTCGTCCAGCGCCACCAGTTCGTCGACCTCAACCAGCGGCATGGCCCGCTGCTCGGCGTTTCGGTCATAGCCTTGCAGCAGTTCATGCAGCACCGCCGGGCTGGCGGGTTTCTCCAGCACGCCGAGCACCTGCAGCCCCAGGTGCCGAGCCAGTTGCCCGACGCCGTCGAGCAGGTCGCGCCCCAGGCTGGAAAGAATGATCAGCGCACGCGCTTGCCGGTACCGCGCCAGGTGGCGGATCACCTGCAACCCGTCACCTTCCTCCAGTTGCAGGTCGCAGATGGCCACGTCCACCGGCCCGCGCCGCTCAAGCGAGCCCAGCGCACCCTCGACGGTGTCGGCGGTCAAGACGTCGAACACCCCGCTGGCATTGAGCATCTGGTGCAGTGCCATCAGCTGGAACGGGCTGTCTTCAAGAATCAGGACTTTCAGTGCGTGCATGTGCCTATCTCTCAATCACGCCACTGGGGTGGCGACGCTTGCGGCACACTCTAGGCCTTGTAACAGGCGAGACACATAGGACAAGTCCTATTCTGAGTAGGACATTTCCCAAAGTTGATGCGCAATATCCTGGGCTAACGCGTCCAGGCGCGCTTTCAGGGCAAGCCATTGCTCACCCAGTGGCGCCGGGGCTTGCGCCCGGGCAGTGGCGTCCAGGGCCGCACAAGCCTTGGCCATGGGCCCGGCGTCGATCAGGCAGGCCACGCCTTTGAGCCGGTGCAGCGACGCCCGCAATGCCGACCAGTCGGCGTTGGACACGGCGGTGGCGAGCCCTTCCTGCTCCTGGGCGATGTTGCGCAGCAGTTCTTCGAGCATACGGCGCATTACCTGCCCATCGGCCTGGGTCATGCGCCGCAAGGTGTCCATGTCGAAGGCTGGCGGCACACCCAGGCTAGCCAGCAGCCGGCCCAGCGCTTGCAGCTCCAGGGGTTTGACCAGCAACTGGTTCATGCCCGCCTCACGGCAGCGCTCGGCCTCCTGTGCCTGGCCATTGGCGCTGCAGCCGAAGATCGGCACCGGCAACCGCCCCGCTTCGGCTTCTGCCCGGCGAATGGCCTGCGCCAGGGCATAGCCGCTCATGCCCGGCATGCGGCAGTCGGTGATGACCACGTCCACGGGGTGGTCGCGCCACCAGGCCAACGCCTCTTCGCCGCTGCTGGCCGTGTGCACGGCGTGGCCGAAAAAGGCGACTTGCTGGCCCACCACCAGGCGGTTGGCCGACAGGTCGTCCACCACCAGTACCCGCAACGCCCGCGTCGGTGTTTCGGCCGGCGTGTGGGCTATCGCGGTTTCAGGCAAGGCGGCCATGCGTGGCAAGGGCAATAGCAACACCACCTGGGTGCCCTCGCCAACCACGCTGCTCAACTCGATCTGCCCGCCCATGAGGCCGACCAGTTGCTTGCAGATGCTCAGGCCCAACCCCGTGCCCTGCCCGTCCGGTTGGCCACCTACCTGCACGAATGGCTTGAAGAGCCGGCGCTGCTGCTCGTTGTCGATACCCACGCCAGTGTCGCGCACTGTCACCTGCAACTGGCCATCGGCCAGGGCCTGTACATCAATGCCGACCCCGCCCTGCTGGGTGAACTTCAACGCATTGCTGAGCAGGTTGTGCATCACCTGGCGCAAGCGCAGTGGGTCGAAGCGATAGGTACCTTCGGCGTCGGCGGCGAGGCTGAGCTCCAGGGCAAGCCCGCGTTGGCCTGCCTGGGCAGCGAACAACTGGATGAGCGCTTCGAAGAACGGCCTCAGCTCGACGGCTTCCGGCAGCAGTTGCACGCTGCCGGACTCGATCTTGGCCAGGTCCAGGCTGTCGCCGATCAGCGCGATCAGGTCACGGGCCGACTGGTAGGCGACGTCCACGGCGCGCGACGGCTCCCCCCCACGCAGGCGCGTGGTCTCGCGCTCCAGTTCCAGCAGGCCGATGATAGCCGCCATGGGGGTACGGATTTCATGGCTCATGGTTGCCAGAAAACCGCTCTTGGCCTGGCTGGCCTGCTCGGCTACCTCACGGGCCTTCACCAGTTCGGCTTCCAGCCGTTCACGCTGCAGGATCTGCGCTTTCAGGCGGCTGCTCCACATCAGCGACACCAGGCCGAACAACAGGGCAGCGGCGAGCGCCCACCACACCCAGGGCGCGATGCGCTGCCACACCGGCGCCGGACCATCCACCGCACCCAGCCATTTGATTCTCACGGCACGCAACTCGGCCACCGGGTAGGCTTCCAGGGACTTGTTGAGGATGCTGAGCAATTGCGGTTCCGCCAGGCGTACCGCAAAACGGTCCGCCGCCCAGCCGCCCTCGATGCTGCGCCCCACCTTGAGTTCACCCTGGGGGTAGCGGGCCACCGAACGCCAGGCACTGACTTCGCTGTCCAGCGTGGCGTCGGCCTCGCCCTTGCGCACCAGGTCCCGGGCCTGGTCATAGGTGTCCACCAGGCGCAGCCGGATGCGCGGGTATTGCTGGCGCAGTTCGCTCTCAAGCGCATGCTCGCGAGGCAATGCCAGCACCCGCCCGGCCAGATCGTCCAGCGAAGCGACAGCAGCGCCCTTGCCGCGCACCACGAGCACCCAGCCCTGCCCCCCGAAGGAATGGCTGAAGCCCAGGAAAGCCTTGCGCTCAGGGCTTTCCGAGAGCGTGGTGCTCATGTCGGCGGTGCCGTTGCGCAGGGCCTGGAGGTTCTGGGCGATGGAGCCCGAGGGGACGAACTCGAACTGCAGGCCGGTCATGGACGACACGGTGGCCAGCACGTCGCGGTTGAGGCCCACCCAGTTGCCTTGGCGGTCACGGTACAGATACGGCGGGTATTCACTGGCAATCACCCGCACCTTGGGGTGTTCTCGTCGCCATTGCGCTTCATCGGTGCTCAATTGCACCCGCGGCTGGGCAATGTCGGACCCAAGCCCCGCGGTCCAGCGCCCGAGAATCTCCCGGCGCAAGGGTTCATCGATACTGGCCAGCGCCCGGTCGAGCATCGACTGCAAGGGGCTGTCGCCACGGCGCACGGCAAAGGCGAAGCCGGCCGCGGGCAAGCGGGCGCTGTCGGCGATGCGCAGGCCCATGAATGGTCGCAGGGCACTGTAGGCGCGCACCACCACTTCATTGCCGATGAAACCCTGCACATCCCCCTGCGCCACCGCCTCCAGCCCGCTGGCCAGGCTCGGCGCAACCACGATCTGGTTGCCAGGGTACGTGTCGTGCAGCACCCCCAGGTCTGTGTAACCATCGAGTACCGCGACCTTGCCACCGTCGGGCAGCGTAGCCGCGGCTCCGGTGTCGCGCACCACCAGCACCGCATCGTCGGGCATGTAGGCGCGGGTGAAGGCAAGCCCGGGGACCTGCCGCTCGAAACCATTGGCACTGGTGAGTATGTCTATTTCGCGGTTCTGCAAGGCGTCCACGGCTTCCTCGCGACGGGCAAAGCCATGAATCTGCAAGGGAACGCCAAGCCTGCTGGCGATCAGGTTGAGGTAGTCGGCACTGATGCCACGGTAACGGTTGCGGTCGACCGTGATGTCCACCGGCTCGTGGTCGGTGATCGATACACCGACCCTGAGCACCCCGTGGCGCTGCAACCACTGCTGGTCGCTGGGCGCCAGTACCAGGGGGCTCAATTGCGTGAAGGCCGGCATCAGCGTGAAGGGCAAGCTCTGGGCGGCCTGCGCCAGCCCACAGGACGCCAGGCACAGCAACGCCAGCCAGGCGGCCAGCCAGCGTTTCGATGCGTGGTGTGCGTGCTTCATGCGCGTGCCCTTGATACCCTGTTTCCCAGGGTCAAGTTTGACACGTAGAAAAGATAAAGCCCGTCGCAGACGGGCTTTAAGTGTTGCAGGACTAGTCCGTCACAGCGGCTTGCCGCGGTTGCCATGCTGGCTGACGAACGCTTGCACGGCCTTCAGGTCGTTGGGCAGCACGGTGCACTTTTCTTCACGGCTGAGCAGGTCGGTCAGGTGCGCGGGCAGCTCCAGCGCCTTGCCCACGCCGGCCTTGACCACCGCGTCAGGGAACTTGACCGGGTGCGCGGTGCCCAGCACCACCATGGGAATGTCCAGGCTGCGGCGGCATTCGCGCGCGGCCTTGACGCCGATGGCGGTGTGCGGGTCCAGCACTTCGCCGGTCTGGGCGAAGACTTCAGCGATGGTCTCGCAGGTGGCTTCGTCGCTGACCGCCAGGGAGTCGAACAGCTTGCGCGCTTCGGTCCAGCGCTCTTGCTCGACGCTGAAACCGCCACCTTGCTTGAAGGTGTCCATCAGTTCGGCGACGGCGGCGCCATTGCGGCCGTGCAGGTCGAACAGCAGGCGTTCGAAGTTCGACGACACCATGATGTCCATGGACGGCGACAGAGTGGCGTGCAGGGTTTCCTTGGCATACTGGTTGCCGCTCATGAAGCGGTGCAGGATGTCATTGCGGTTGGTGGCCACGATCAGCTGGTTGATCGGCAGGCCCATGTTGCGTGCCAGGTAGCCGGCGAAGATGTCGCCGAAGTTGCCGGTAGGCACCGAGAACGATACCGAACGCGCCGGGCCGCCCAGTTGCAGGGCCGCGTGGAAGTAGTAGACGATCTGGGCCATGATCCGCGCCCAGTTGATCGAGTTCACGGCGACCAGGCGGGTGCCCTTCAGGAAGCTCTGGTCAGCGAAGCTGTTCTTGACCATTTCCTGGCAGTCGTCGAAGTTGCCTTCGATAGCGATGTTGTGGATGTTGTCGCCGAACAGCGTGGTCATCTGCCGACGCTGCACTTCCGATACGCGCTGGTGCGGGTGCAGGATGAAGATGTCGACGTTTTCGCAGTGCTTGCAGCCTTCGATGGCGGCTGAGCCTGTGTCACCACTGGTGGCGCCGATGATCACCACGCGCTCGCCGCGCTTGGCCAGTACGTAGTCCAGCAGGCGGCCGAGCAGTTGCAGGGCGAAGTCCTTGAACGCCAGGGTCGGGCCGTGGAACAGCTCCATCACCCACTCGTTGCCGTTGAGCTGGCGCAGCGGCGCCACGGCGTTGTGGGCGAACACACCGTAGGTTTCCTCGAGGATCTTCTTGAAGTCGGCGTCCGGAATGCTGCCCGTGACGAACGGGCGCATGATGCGGAACGCCAGCTCGTGGTACGGCAGGCCGGCCCACGAAGCGATTTCTTCCACGGTGAAACGTGGCAGGTTTTCCGGCACGTACAGGCCGCCGTCACTGGCCAGGCCAGCCAGCAGCACGTCTTCGAAATTCAGGGCCGGGGCTTTGCCGCGGGTGCTGATATAGCGCATGTTTTTCAAACCTTTGGTTTGAACGTCAAGCTTCAGGCTGCCAGCTGCAAGTGGGTACGCGCACATTCATGAACGTGCGGTGCCTCGCTTGCCGCTTGCAGTTTACAGCTTGCCGCTCCCAGTTAATTGAGGTGTTCGACGCGGATGCGGACCACTTGGCCGACCACGCCTTCCAGCGCTTCAAGCGCCGTGATGGCGTCGTTCATGCGCTGTTCCTGCACCCGGTGGGTCAGCAGGATCATGGGCACCAGGCCGTCCTGTTCCTCGACTTCCTTCTGCAGGGCCGACTCGATGTTGATACCGCGCTCGGACAGGATGCTGGCGACCTGGGCGAGCACGCCCGGGTGGTCCTTGGCCTGGATGCGCAGGTAGTAGGCGGTTTCGCATTGGTCGATCGGCAGAATCGGGTGCGCCGACAGCGAATCGGGCTGGAAGGCCAGGTGCGGCACGCGGTTCTCCGGGTCGCTGGTCATGGCGCGAACCACGTCCACCAGGTCGGCGATGACCGAGGAAGCGGTAGGCTCCATGCCGGCACCGGCGCCGTAGAACAGGGTTGAACCAGCGGCGTCGCCGTTGACCATCACCGCGTTCATCACGCCATTCACGTTGGCGATCAGGCGGTCGGCCGGGATCAGCGTCGGGTGCACGCGCAGTTCGATGCCGGCGGCGGTGCTGCGGGCCACGCCCAGGTGCTTGATGCGGTAACCCAGGGCCTCGGCGTAGTTCACGTCAGCGGTGGTCAGCTGGGTGATGCCTTCGGTGTAGGCCTTGTCGAACTGCAGCGGAATACCGAAGGCGATGGACGCCAGGATGGTCAGCTTGTGCGCCGCGTCGATGCCTTCCACGTCGAAGGTCGGGTCGGCTTCGGCGTAACCCAGGGCTTGTGCCTCGGCGAGCACGTCTTCGAAGGTGCGGCCCTTCTCGCGCATTTCAGTGAGGATGAAATTGCCGGTGCCGTTGATGATGCCGGCCACCCAGTTGATGCGGTTGGCCGACAGGCCTTCACGAATGGCCTTGATCACCGGAATGCCACCGGCCACGGCGGCTTCGAACGCCACGATCACGCCCTTCTCCCGGGCCTTGGCGAAGATTTCGTTGCCGTGCACGGCGATCAGCGCCTTGTTGGCGGTGACCACGTGCTTGCCGTTCTCGATGGCCTTGAGCACCAGTTCGCGGGCCACGGTGTAGCCGCCGATCAATTCGATGACGATGTCGATCTCAGGGTTGGTGGCCACTGCGAAGACATCGTTGGTAATGGGGGTACCGGTAATCTGGCAATTCGGGTTCTGCGAACGCATGGCAATCTGGGCCACCTGGATACCACGCCCGGCACGGCGGGCAATTTCCTCGGCGTTGCGCTGAAGTACGTTGAAGGTGCCGCCACCGACGGTACCTAACCCACAGATGCCTACTTTGACCGGTTTCACTCTGAACTCCCCATAAAACGGCCGACGCAGGGTCGGCCGTGACAAACCGCCGCACACCCGTGCGGCCTGGTATTTACGGCCTGGCGGGCATTCCCGTCAGGCCTTGATCTTGGATGACACGGAGGCGGCCATCAGCCTTTGGCACCCAGGGCCAGCTTGGCCACTTGGGGGGCCGGCTGGTAGCCAGGAATCATCTGGCCGTCTTCCAGGATGATGGCCGGCGTGCCGTTCACACCAATGGACTGGCCCATGGCGAACTGCTTGCTCACCGGGTTGGCGCACTTGGGTGCGTCGACGCTCTTGCCGTTGATCAGCTTGGTCAGCGAGTCCTGGCGGTCCTTGGAGCACCACACGGCCTGCAGTTGCTGGTCACCTGGGGAACCCAGGCCCTGGCGCGGGAAGGCCAGGTAACGGACTTCGATGCCCATCTTGTTCAAGGCCGGCACTTCTTCGTGCAGCTTGTGGCAGTAAGGGCAGGTGGTGTCGGTGAACACGGTGATATGCGACTTGGTCTCGCCGACGGCCGGGAACACCACCATTTCATTGGCTGGAATGGCGTTGATGGTCTTCGCAACGCCCTGGCGTTCGGTGGCTTCGGTGAGGTTCACCGGCTTGCCGTCCTGCACCTGGAACAGGTAGCCCTGCATCACGAATTTGCCGTCTGCGCTGGCGTAGAGCACGCGGCTGCCCTGCAACTTCACTTCGTACAGGCCGCTGAGCGGGCTGGCGGAGATGCTTTCCACCGGGGTGTCCAGGTGCAGCGTGTCGAGGGTCTTGCGGATGGCCTGCTCGGCCTTGTCGTCGGCCAGGGCGACGGTGCTGAGCAGCGCGAGGGCGGCAGCAGCGAAAATTCGGGTCACGCGCATGGGAACTCCTGAGGCAGCGGACGAAGGGGCCAATCGTGCTGGGTGGGCCGTCCGGAAACGACCCGCATTCGATGCCCGCTTTGGTAACCGGCCAAGCCTACCACATTCGCCGGGCGTGTCCGACTGGCAAGGCAACAAGAGATGTGCGGTATTCGCCTCTCAGCCGCGTGGGTGGTGGCGGGCGTGCAGGTCTTGCAGGCGGGCCCGGGCCACGTGGGTGTAGATCTGAGTCGTGGACAGGTCGCTGTGGCCCAGCAGCATCTGCACCACGCGCAAGTCGGCGCCGTGGTTGAGCAAATGGGTCGCGAAGGCATGGCGCAGGGTGTGGGGTGACAGCGACTTGCCGATGCCGGCCACCGTGGCCTGGTGCTTGATGCGGTGCCAGAAGGTCTGGCGGGTCATCTGCTCGCCGCGCTGGCTGGGGAACAGCACATCGCTGGGGCGCCCGCCCAGCAGGTCATTGCGGCCGTCACGCAGGTAGCGTTCCACCCACACCACCGCCTCTTCGCCCATGGGCACCAGCCGTTCCTTGCTGCCTTTGCCCATCACCCGCAGCACACCCTGGCGCAGGTTGACCTGGTCGAGCGTCAGGCTGACCAGCTCGGTCACCCGCAGGCCGCAGGCATACAGCACCTCCAGCATGGCGCGGTCGCGCTGGCCGATGGGCTCGCTGAGGTCTGGCGCCTTGAGCAGCGCCTCGACGTCGGCTTCCGACAGGGATTTGGGCAACGGCCTGCCCAGCTGCGGCATCTCCACCTGCAGGGTCGGGTCCACGGCGATCAGCTTTTCGCGCAGCAAGTAACGATAGAAGCCTCGTACACCTGAAAGAAACCGCGCCGTGGAGCGTGGCTTGTAGGCCTGGTCGACACGCCAGGCCAGGTGGTCGAGGATCAGCTCGCGCCCCGCCTGGGGCAACGCCACGCCCTGTTCCTGCAACCAGCCATTGAACAGCGTCAGGTCACTGCGGTAGGCGTCGCGGCTGTTGTCGGACAGCCCCTTTTCCAGCCACAGGGCGTCGAGGTATTGGTCGATGAGCGGGTGGTCTGCAGCAGGCATCAGGGCGAACCGGGCGAGGAAAACCCGCAGTTTACCTTACACGCCTGGCAGCACGGGTATCGGGCGCTTGTCGTCGTCGATGGCGACGAAACTGAACACCCCTTCGATCGCCTTTTCACGGCCGTCGCTGCTCATGCTCTCGACGAACACTTCCACCCGCACCTTGAGGCTGGTGTTACCGACCTTGACCACGGTGCCTACCAGTTCGACGATAGTGCCGGCAGCAATCGGATGATTGAAGTCGATACGGTCAGTGGACACGGTGACCAGCGGCAAGCGGCAGAAGCGCGTGGCGGTGATGAACGACACTTCATCCATCCATGCCAGGGCGGTACCGCCGAACAGGGTGTTGTGGTGGTTGGTGGTGGGCGGGAACACCGCCTTGGTGACGCGGCTGACCGACAGTTCGGTGCGGCGCTGGATCTCTTGATCGCGTGGGGTCATGGGTGCTGCCTGTCTGAAGGTGGCATAAATTTCAGGCACAAAAAAGCAGCCCGCAGGCTGCTTTTTTCTTGCATCGGTAAAACGGCTATTAAGCCAGTTTTTCCTTGATGCGAGCTGCTTTACCCGACAGGTCGCGCAGGTAGTACAGCTTGGCTTTACGCACGTCACCACGACGTTTCACGGCCATGCTGTCGATCTGCGGGCTGTAGGTCTGGAAAGTACGCTCTACGCCAACACCGTTGGAGATCTTGCGAACAGTGAAAGCACTGTTCACACCACGGTTACGCTTGGCGATGACAACGCCTTCGAACGCCTGCAGACGAGCGCGGTCGCCTTCCTTCACTTTCACCTGAACGACGATGGTGTCGCCCGGGGCGAAGGCCGGGATTTCTTTGGTCATCTGCTCGGCTTCGAGTTGCAGAATGATTTTGTTGGTCATGCTGTGCTCCTAAGGTAAATCGTTGTGATCTACCATCGATACGTTAACTATCGTCCCGCTCACGGAGGTACTCCGTCAGCAGCTTCTTCTCTTCTCCAGAAAGCGAGCGTCTTTCCAGAAGATCGGCACGTCGTTCGTAGGTCCGCCCAAGGGACTGCTGCAAACGCCAGCGCCGGATGTGTGCATGATTGCCACTTAGCAATACGTCGGGAACACGCTGATCCGCATACACCTCCGGTCGGGTGTAGTGCGGGCAATCCAGCAGCCCATCCGTGAAGGAATCTTCCTCCGCGGAGTCCGCATGCCCTAAAGCTCCGGGCAGCAGTCGTGTAACCGCATCGATCAGGACCATCGCCGGCAGCTCACCGCCAGACAGAACATAGTCACCAATCGACCACTCTTCATCGACATGAGCCTGAATGAACCGCTCGTCGATGCCTTCATAGCGCCCTGCGATCAGAATCAACGACTCCGATTCAGCCAGTTCGCGTACCCCCTGCTGTGTCAGCTGGCGGCCTTGCGGCGACAGGTAAATGACCTTCGCCGACTCCCCCGCTGCGTTCCTGGCCTCGGCCAGCGCGTCTTCCAGGGGCTTGATCTTCATTACCATGCCCGGACCACCGCCAAACGGCCGATCATCCACCGTATGGTGACGATCTGTGGTGTAGTCCCGCGGGTTCCAGCAGGTCAGTTGCAACAACCCCTGTTTCACCGCGCGGCTGGTAATGCCGTACTCGCTGATGGCCGAGAACATCTCGGGGAACAGACTGATCACTTCTACGCGCAGGCTCGCCATTGCCTAGAAGTCCGCGTCCCAATCAACCTTCATCTCACCCGCTACCAGGTCGATGGCCAACACACACTGCTCCGTATAGGGCAGCAGGCGCTCGCGATCATCCAGGCTGCCAGCACAAGGCTTGACCACCATCACATCGTTCGAACCGGTCTCCAGCAAGTGATCGATCTTCCCGAGCAATTGCCCGAGCTGGTCGATGACATGCAGGCCTTCCAGCTGGTACCAGTAGTACTCGCCGTCAGTCAGGTCGGGAAACTGGTTACGCGGCACGCAGATTTCGTAGCCGGAAAGAAGCTGGGCTTCATCACGGTCGTCGAGACCCTTGAGCTTCGTGACCAGGAACTTGCTTTGCAAGCGCCCGCTGACCAGCTCTACCTGCTTGTCCACGCTGCCCTGGCGCTTGAGCGTCCAGGTCTTGTAGTCCAACAGGTTGTCTATCGGATCAGTAAAGGAGTAAACCTTCACTTCGCCACGAACGCCGTGAACCGAGAAAATCTTGCCGATAACGATCAAATCATCAGCAGTAGCTGGCGTCGTGTTCATATTGCTCAGGCCGCGGCCTTGGCAGCTTCCTTCAGCAACTGAGCAACGCGCTCAGAAGGCTGTGCACCAACGCTCAACCAGTGGTTGACGCGCTCTTGGTTCACGGACAGGCGGATTTCCTGACCACGAGCCACTGGGTTGAAGAAGCCAACGTGCTCTTTGTGCGAGCCGTCACGCGGGTTGCGCGAGTCGGTCACGGTCAGTTGGTAGAATGGGCGCTTTTTGGAGCCGCCACGGGCAAGACGGATGGTTAGCATTGAACATCGTTCCTGTAGTCGGTGCTGCAAATCATAATGCACAGCGGGCACACGGGTGCCCGAAAGGCCGCATATTCTCAAGGAATATCCGGACTTTTGCAAATGCCTTTTTCCGGCACATACAGTGTGGCTGTTCGATTTGCCTTATATAGCCATCATCACGATGGCCGTGGGCCCTGCCGAAGCAGGGTTACAGCAGTGTTCGCATCACTGCGAACGGCGCAGGCCGGGGCCTGCGCCAATTCCTTACATCTTGGGCATGCCACCGCCGCCGGGCAGCATGCCGCCCATGCCGCGCATCATCTTGGCCATGCCGCCCTTGGTGGAAAACTTCTTCATCATCTTCTGCATCTGCTTGTGCTGCTTGATCAAGCGGCCAATGTCCTGCACCTGGGTACCGGAACCGATGGCGATACGGCGTTTGCGCGAACCGCTGATCAGGTCAGGGTCGCGGCGCTCGGCCGGGGTCATGGAGTTGATGATGGCTTCCATTTGCTTGAACTGCTTTTCAGCGGCGTTCTGGGCGTTGCCCATCTGCGACAGGTTCATGCCACCGATGCTCGGCAGCTTGTCCATCAGGCCACCCAGGCCGCCCATGTTCTTCATTTGCTGCAGCTGGTCACGGAAGTCTTCGAGGTCGAAGCCCTTGCCCTTCTTCAGCTTCTTGGCCAGTTTGTCGGCCTTCTCTTTATCCAGGGTCTGCTCGGCCTGCTCGATCAGGCTGAGCACGTCGCCCATGCCCAGGATCCGCGAGGCGATACGGTCCGGGTGGAAAGGCTCGAGCGCTTCACTCTTCTCGCCCATGCCGATGAACTTGATCGGCTTGCCGGTAATGGCCCGTACCGACAGCGCGGCACCGCCACGGGCATCACCGTCGACCTTGGTCAGGATGACGCCGGTCAGTGGCAGCGCATCGCCAAAGGCCTTGGCGGTGTTGGCGGCGTCCTGGCCGGTCATGGCGTCGACCACGAACAGGGTTTCCACCGGCTTGATGGCCGCGTGCAGGTCCTGGATCTCGCCCATCATCTCGGCGTCGATGTGCAGACGGCCGGCGGTGTCGACGATGACCACGTCGATGAACTTGAGCTTGGCTTCGCGGATGGCCGCTTCGGCGATGGCCACCGGCTTCTGGCTGATATCGGACGGGAAGAAGGTCACGCCGATGTCGTTGGCCAGGGTTTCCAGCTGCTTGATGGCCGCCGGACGGTAGACGTCAGCCGACACCACCATGACGGTCTTCTTCTTGCGCTCCTTGAGGAAGCGCGCCAGCTTGCCGGCAGTGGTGGTTTTACCCGCACCCTGCAGACCCGCCATCAGCACCACGGCCGGTGGCGCGGCGTTGAGCGCCAGGTCTTCGTTGGCCGCACCCATCAGGCCTTCGAGCTCGATCTGGACGATCTTCACGAACGCCTGGCCCGGGGTCAGGCTGCGCGACACTTCAGTGCCGACCGCACGCTCCTTGACCTTGTTGACGAAGTCCTTGACCACTGGCAGGGCCACGTCGGCCTCCAGCAACGCCATGCGCACTTCACGCAGGGTGTCTTTGATGTTGTCTTCCGTCAGTTTGGCCTTGCCAGTGACATGGCGCAGCGTCTGGGAAAGACGTTCGGTAAGGTTTTCAAACATGCGCGATCCTTTCAGGCTCAATTGAACCGAGGTTAAGCAGCCTGGCCCGTGATTAAGCAGAGGCGCGGCGAGGGCAGTCGGCGATTATAGCGAAGACTCCGCGCCACGGACACCAGTGCCGCGCCAGTCTTTCTTGTGACAGCGGTTCTATGCCACACTCAGCGACTTTCGGGCTTGCTCCACAGGACTTATGCTCCCCTTGTCACCCAGTTTGCTACCCAGCCTCGCCGCCGCCTTCCTTTATGCCGCTGCGACCGTCTACCACGGCACCCGCGTGAACCAGCGGGCCACGGTGGACAAACGCCTTCTCTACCTCGTCGGCACCCTGGCCGTGGTGGCCCAGGGCATCGCGCTGAAATTCCAGCTGATGACCCCGCTTGGCCTGAGCCTGGACTTCTTCGGCGCCGCCAGTCTGATTTCCGCGGCGGTCATTGCCCTGACGCTGATCGCCTGCACGCGCATCCCGGTGGAAAACCTGTTGCTGTTGCTGTTCCCGCTGGGTGCCCTGACCACCCTGGTGGCGCAGTTCATTCCCAAGGGTACCGTGCCGCTGATCAACGAAGAGCCGGGGATGCTCGCGCATATCCTGCTGTCGATCCTGGCCTACGGCATGTTCACCATCGCGGTGTTCCAGGCGCTGTTGCTGCTGGTGCAGAACCACCAGCTCAAGCACAAGCACCCGGCCGGCCTGATCAAGAACTTCCCGCCCCTGCAGACCATGGAAAGCCTGCTGTTCGGATTCCTGTGGGCCGGCTGGGCGCTGTTGTCGATGTCGCTGATCTCCGGCTGGCTGTTCGTCGAGAACCTGTTTGCCCAGCACCTGGTGCACAAGACCCTGCTGGCATGCCTGGCCTGGATCGTGTTCAGCGTGCTGCTGTGGGGCCGCAACCGCCTGGGCTGGCGCGGCCACAAGGCCATCCGCTGGACCCTGGCGGGCTTCTGCCTGCTGATGCTGGCGTATTTCGGCAGCAAGCTGGTCCGCGAATACATTCTGCACATCTGACAGGCGAGTAAATGGACAATCTCCCGTTGGGCTCGATGCTGGGCGTCGTGCTGCTGTCGATGCTCTGGTCGGCCATGTTCACGGGCGTCGAGACGGCCCGCAACCACCTGGCCGCCCTGCGCACCCGCCGCAAGGTGGGCGAGCGCCCCAGCCTGGCATTCCCACTGGAAAGCCTGGTGCTGTGCAACACCCTGTGCCGCGTGCTGGCCGTGGTGCTGGGGGTGTTCCTGGCGGTCTACCACTGGCACGTGAAAGGCCTGTGGCTGGGCGGCCTGATCATGGCCGCGCTGCTGGTGACCTTCTGCGAATACCTGCCGCGCCTGCTGGCCCGCCGCTACCCCGAACCCTTCATCGGCCTGGGCAACTCGTTGCTGCGCCTGCCGCTGAAACTGCTTTACCCCCTGGTCTGGCCGTTCAGCGGCATCGCCCGCCTGCTGCTCAAGCCTTTCGCGCCGATCGCCACGCCCATCGCGCGCCAGCATGACGACGAAGACCACGCCGAGCCCGACGGCGACCAGGACGACGAAACCCCGGATGCCCCGCACTTGCTCGGCGGCCTGCAGGCGCTGAACCGCATCACCGTCAACGACATCCTGGTGCCGCGCAGTGAAGTGGACGGCCTGAACCTGGACGACCCGATCGAGAAAATCGCCGAACAACTGATCATCAGCCGGCACACGCGCCTGCCGGTGTACCACAACGATATCAACCAGGTGGAAAAGGTGCTCAACACCCGCCAGGTCAGCCACCTGCTGCCCAAGGGTGCATTGACCATGGAGGCCTTGCTGGCAGCCTGCTACGACGCCTACTTCGTGCCGGAAAGCACCCCGCTGCACCTGCAATTGCTGAACTTCCACAAGCAGCAACGGCGCCTGGGCATCGTGGTGGACGAATACGGCGAAGTGCAGGGCATCGTCACGCTGGAAGACATCCTCGAGGAAATCGTCGGCGAGTTCGAGGAAGAACACAGCATGGACAACCCTCACGTGCACCCTCAACCCGACGGGCGCTTTGTGGTGGAAGGCGCGGCGTCCATCCGTGAACTGAACAAGACCCTGGGCTGGCACTTGCCCAGTGATGGGCCCAAGACCCTCAATGGCCTGGTCACCGAAGCACTGGAAAGCATTCCTGACTGCGCGGTGTGCCTGAAGATCGGCCGCTACCGGCTGGAGATTCTGCAGGCCGAGGAAAACCGCGTGACCCGGGTGCTTATCTGGCATACCAGCAGCCTGCCCAAGCTGGCCTGAAGGGGCGGCGCCTTGTGGGCGCCACCCCTGTCGGTCTGGACGCCCACCACCCCCCTTCCTATAATCAAGCCGGCTTACCCAGCCAACTGCCGCCGCCCCTGCTACCCGCCTGGAGGTGTACCGGCCTTCCTCCTGCGGCCCACCCTGCCCCGCACCCATAATAAATTCGCCCCGCCCCAGCGCGGGAGCACGACTGCCAGGGATTCTGCAATGAGCACCAGCACCTACGCTGCCAGCGGCACGGACCAGCCGCTCAATTCCACCGCCCGGGTGGCAACCGCCAGTTTCATCGGCACCGCCATCGAATTCTACGACTTCTATGTGTATGCCACGGCCGCGGCCCTGGTGATCGGCCCGGTATTTTTTCCCCAAGGCTCGGCCACCGCGCAGATGCTATCGGCCTTCCTCACGTTCGGCATCGCCTTCCTGGCACGCCCGCTGGGCTCGGCACTATTCGGCCACTTCGGCGACCGGGTGGGGCGCAAGTCGACCCTGGTGGCTTCGTTGCTGCTGATGGGGGTGTGCACCACCCTGATTGGCGTGCTTCCAGGCTATGACCAGATCGGCGCCTGGGCGCCGGTCCTGCTGTGCGTGCTGCGCTTCGGCCAGGGCCTGGGGCTGGGCGGCGAATGGGGTGGCGCGGCGCTGCTGGCCACCGAAAACGCCCCCAAGGGCAAGCGGGCCTGGTTCGGAATGTTCCCGCAACTGGGGCCATCCATTGGCTTTCTTGCCGCCAACGGCTTGTTCCTGAGCCTGGCCGTGCTGCTCAGCGACGAGCAATTCCGCGCCTGGGGCTGGCGGTTGCCGTTCTTGCTGAGCGCCCTGCTGGTGATGGTAGGCCTGTATGTACGCCTGAAACTGGAAGAAACCCCGGTATTCGCCAAGGCCATGGCCCAGCACGAGCGGCTGAAACTGCCCCTGGTGGAACTGTTCGCCCAATACTGGCGGCCCATGCTGCTGGGCGCGGCCTCCATGGTGGTGTGCTACGCGCTGTTCTACATCTCCACGGTGTTCTCGCTGAGCTACGGCGTGGCCACCTTGGGTTACAGCCGTGAAAGCTTCCTGGGCATGCTGTGTTTCGCGGTGCTGTTCATGGCGCTGGCCACACCGATCTCCGCGGCCTTGAGCGACCGCTTCGGCCGCAAGCCGGTACTGGTCATCGGCGGCGTGCTAGCGATCGTTTCGGGCTTTGCCATGGAGCCTTTGCTGACACAGGGGTCGACCACCAGCGTGGCACTGTTCCTGAGCATCGAATTGTTTCTGATGGGCTTTACCTTCGCGCCCATGGGCGCCCTGCTGCCGGAACTGTTCCCCACGCGGGTGCGCTACACCGGGGCTTCGGCGGCCTATAACCTGGGCGGTATCGTCGGCGCATCGGCCGCGCCGTTCGCGGCGCAGAAGCTGGTGAGCCTGGGTGGGCTGAGCTGGGTGGGCGGGTATGTATCAGCGGCAGCACTGCTCAGCGTGCTGGCGGTGCTGTGCCTGAAAGAAACGCGGGATGAGGATTTGAGCCTGGTGGACTGAGGTTGCAAGCTGCAAGCCAAAGATTCCTGGCTTGCAGCTCCACGCTTACAACTCGACGTTGACGGCTTGTGCAGCGCGGGTCGCCTTGGAGCGGGCCGCCTCGATGGACTCGTCACGCGCCAGGGCCACGCCCATGCGGCGTTGGCCGGCCACTTCCGGCTTGCCGAACAGGCGCAGGGCCGTGTCCGGCTCGCTCAGGGCAGCGCCCAGGTTGGCGAACGCGGTCTGGGTGGAGTTGCCTTCCACCAGGATTACCGCCGAAGCGGACGGGCCGAACTGGCGCACCAGCGGAATCGGCAGGCCGAGGATGGCGCGGGCGTGCAGGGCGAACTGGGACAGGTCCTGGGAAATCAGGGTCACCAGGCCGGTATCGTGGGGGCGAGGCGAGACTTCGCTGAACCACACCTGGTCACCCTTCACGAACAGCTCGACGCCGAACAGGCCACGGCCACCCAGGGCCTCGGTCACGGCCTTGGCCACACGCTCGGACTCGGCCAGGGCCACCGGGCTCATGGCCTGGGGCTGCCAGGACTCCTGATAATCGCCCTTCTCCTGGCGGTGGCCCACCGGGGCCAGGAAGGTGGTGCCACCGACGTGACGCACGGTCAGCAGGGTAATCTCGTAGTCGAAGTCGATGAAGCCTTCGATGATCACCCGGCCCTTGCCGGCACGGCCGCCTTCCTGGGCGTAGTCCCAGGCCTTCTGCACGTCGTCGGCGCCCTTGATCAGGCTCTGGCCCTTGCCCGACGAACTCATCACTGGCTTGACCACGCACGGGAAACCCAGGTCCTGCACAGCGTTGCGGTACTCTTCGAAGGTGTCGGCGAAGTGGTACGGCGAGGTCGGCAGGTCCAGTTCTTCGGCGGCCAGGCGACGAATACCTTCACGGTTCATGGTCAACTGCGCGGCGCGGGCGGTCGGCACCACGGTAAAGCCTTCGGACTCCAGTTCCACCAGGGTAGCGGTGGCGATGGCTTCGATTTCCGGCACGATGTAGTGCGGCTTCTCGGCCTCGATCACCGCACGCAGCGCGGCGCCATCGAGCATGTTGATCACATGGCTGCGGTGGGCGACCTGCATGGCCGGGGCATTGGCATAACGGTCGACGGCGATCACTTCAACGCCCAGGCGTTGCAGCTCGATCACGACTTCCTTGCCCAGCTCGCCGCAGCCACACAGCAGTACGCGCGTCGCGGTAGGCGACAGTGGAGTTCCGATACGGGTCATTTCAGGTCCTTAAGGGGAACGGGTTATCGCAGGCCACCAGCTGCGGCCCACCGAAGCGGCATTTTACATCAATCAGCCGGCCGCCGTGGTGCGACGCGACCGCCAGGCCATGGCCAGCCACACGCAGGTGACCCCGGCGAACTTGGAGCCCAGGGCAGTGAGGACCACCGCCGGCGTCAGGGCACCGATCATGCCGAAGAAGATGAAGGTATCCAGCGGAATGCTCAGCGCCGAGCTGATCCACAGGCGGTCGTGCAGTGGGCGCCTGGTGACCGTGAACACCAGCCAGTCGATCAGTTCGGACAGGCCGAACGCGGTGGCACTGGCCACGGCGATGGCCGGGTCCGAGGTGACATAGGACAGCACCAGCGCCACCAGCATGGCGACGAAGGCGCCGTGGCCAAAGCGGGTCTGGACCATGTCGCGCAGGATGAACACCAACCCGCCCCAGGCCGACCAGATGATGTCCAGGTGCGGCGCGGCACTGAAGGCGAAGTTGATCAGCACGACGCTGGCAATGTAGGAAAGCAGGAAAAGCATGGTGCCTCGGGCGGATGCCATCAATGAACAGGGCCGGTCGCCCACAAGAGAAATCAGGCGCCGGCGACGAACATCATGCCGCCGGCCACGGCGCGCTCATGGCATTTGACCAGCACTTCGCGGCGCTCGTCGTTGCTCATGCGCCCCCAGCGGGTGATCTCGGCCGCCGTGCGTTGGCAGCCAGTGCAGATATCGTCGTCATCCAGGGCACACACCTGCACACAGGGCGAGGCGACGGGGCGTTCTTGGGTCATCAGTCTTCCTGGGGCTCAAGCTCCCGGGCGTAGCGCCGGGCATTGTGGACATAGTGGGCGGCGCTGCCTTCGAGCATCTTCTTCTGCGCCTCGGTCAGCTCGCGTACGACCTTGCCGGGCGAGCCCATCACCAACGAACCGTCGGGGATCTCCTTGCCTTCGGCGATCAGCGCGTTGGCGCCGATGATGCAGTACTTGCCTATCTTCGCGCCGTTGAGGATCACCGCGTTGATACCGATCAGGCTGTAATCGCCCACCGTGCAGCCATGCAACATGGCGTTATGGCCGATTGTAACACCGCGCCCCAGCGTCAGGGGCGAGCCCATGTCGGTGTGCATCACGGTGCCGTCCTGCACGTTGCTGTCAGGGCCGATGTCGATCAACTCGTTATCGCCACGCAACACGGCGCCGAACCACACGCTGGCGTTTTCCTGCAGGCGCACGCGGCCGATCAGGGTGGCAGTGGGGGCAGCCCAACTGTCGGGGTGCGTCTCGACACGGGCATCGCCCAGCCGGTATTTCATCGGTGAGTCCTCAGGCAGGCAAGTGGCGGCTCGCGGGTCCGCTCAGGTTGAGGTGAAACGTTCAGGGGGCCGGTGCAGGCTGATATCCGCGTCGTAGATCAGGTTCACCAATTCCACGATCATGATCGCCGACAAGCCCCAGATCTTGTATTCACCAAAGCGATAGCTGGGCACATACCAACTGCGGCCCTGGTAATCGATACGGTGGGTATGTTCGCGCGGGTCCTGGCGGAAGAACGCCAGCGGCACGTTGAACACCGCGGCGATCTCGGCGTCATTGGCGCGGTATTCGACGAAGTCGGGAATGATGCCCACGAAAGGCGTGACCTTGAGGCCATGCTTGGACACCAGCGGGCTCAAGGGCCCCAGCACCTCGACAAGCCCTGGCGGCAGGCCAATCTCTTCCTCGGCCTCGCGCAGGGCAGTGAACACCAGGTCGGGGTCTTCGGGGTCGCGGCGCCCACCGGGGAAGGCCACTTCGCCGCCATGGGTGGAGAGGCCCTTGGCGCGCAGGGTCAGCACCAGCTCGGGCTCATCACTGCGGGTAATGGGCATCAGCACGGCAGCCTCGGGAAAACGACGATCGGTCTCCAGGGTCCGTGGCCTGTGGCTGCTCATCCGGCGCAGTAGCTCGTCCAGCATGGTCTCTCTCTTTTCGATGCCCTGGGGCAATCATGCACCAAAGCCGCGCCGTGCCCAACCCCCTTGCTCGGCGAGCCCGCTGGCGCCAAGATAGGCGCAGCGAACAGGAAGCCCGAGATGAAATTCTGCAGCCAGTGCGGCAACCCGGTCAGCCAGCTCATCCCCCAGGGCGATAACCGCCTGCGGTACGTGTGCGGGCACTGTGAATTCATTCACTACCAGAACCCCAATATAGTCGCCGGTTGCCTGCCTGTGTGGGGTGATCGCGTATTGCTGTGCCGGCGCGCCATCGAACCGCGCCGCGGCTACTGGACCCTGCCCGCCGGCTTCATGGAAAACGGCGAGACCCTGGAGCAGGCCGCCAGCCGCGAGACCGAAGAAGAGGCTTGCGCGCGCGTGCGCCAACTGGCGCTGTACACCCTGTTCGACTTGCCGCACATTAGCCAGGTGCATGTGTTCTTCCGCGCCGAACTGGCCGACCTGGATTTCGCCGTCGGCGAGGAAAGCCTGGAGGTACGCCTGTTTGCCCAGCACGAGGTCCCTTGGGCGCAGCTGGCTTTTCCCACGGTAAGCCGTACCTTAGAATGCTACTTTGCCGACCGCCTGGGTCACGACTACCCGGTTCGCAATGAATATCTGCCGCCGCTGCACGGGCTGGCGCAGACCTGAACCCGACCGTGTCACGCGGCACCGGCGCAAGCGGGGTGCGTTTACCTGCAGGATTGATCGTTAAATGCGCTGGTTGCTTGCCCTCTTCTGTCTGTCGTTCGCCACGGTGTCCTCGGCTGCCTTCACCGTCACCATCGAGAAAAAGCCGGTGTCGCAACTGCCCGCCAACGTCATCGACCCCGTGCACGGGGTGACGCCCAGCGTGCCGAAGAATCTCGCCAACGCCGTGGTCGACAAGGTGCTGGTGATCAAGTCGACGCACCAGTTGCAACTGCTCAGTGAGGGCCAGCCGCTCAAGACCTACCGTGTGTCCCTGGGCAAACGCCCGCGCGGGCCGAAGGAGTACGAGGGTGACATGCGTACCCCCGAAGGCTTCTACTGGCTGGACTGGCGCAAGGTCAGCGACCGCTTCAACCTGGCCATCCACGTCTCCTACCCCAACACCACCGACGCGGCACGCGCCCGCAATGCCGGCGTCCCGGCGGGTGGCATGATCATGATCCACGGCACGCCGGACAGCGAGGACTACCCCGAGTGGTATTTCAACAGCCTGGACTGGACCGACGGCTGCATCGCCATGAAAAACCAGGACATGCGCGAGCTGTGGAGCATGGTCAAGGATGGCACCATGATCGAAATCCGACCTTGAGCCTGCACCGGCCGGCAGCCCCTTGAACAAAATGGAACGATAGTTCCAGATTATTCCTACAGATTTTCTAGACGCATCCGAATTCGAACGAGTGTGTAAATAGGTAAATTCTTCCCTATCGGATGTATTTACCCACTCAGAAGAATAACAAGATGCGTGCCCTCCTCCGCCTGCTGGCCTGCTGCACCCTCCTCGCCCCGGTTGCCTACGCCGACGAGACCCTGCGCTGGCTCGACCAGCAGCGGCGCGAGCGCGACGGCCTGGAGCGCGAGGAACGCCTGCGCCAACTGCAGCGCCAGGTACAGGCCGCTCCCCAAGGGCGACCGCCAGAGGCTGACGACGGCAGTAACCGATGCTGGCCCTTGCCTGGCGTGCGCCTGAGCGGCAACCACCTGATCAGCGACGCCGCCTTGCGTCAGCGGCTGGCGCCTTACGTGCGCCCCTGCCTGAGCGTCGACGCCATCCGCCACATGCTCGCCGCCATCACCCGGGCCTATGTGCAACGTGGCTACATCGCCGCCCGCGCCTACCCGGCCGCGCCGCCCGCGGCGGGCGAACCGTTGGAGATAACGGTGGACGAGGGTTTCGTCGAGTCCATCGAGCTGAATGACGACAGCCTGCCGGTGTCGCTCAAGGGCGCTTTCCCCGACATGGTGGGCAGGCCCTTGCACCTGCCTGCCCTGGAACAGGGGCTGGACCAGCTCAACCGCCTGCGCAGCATCGACCTTCAAGCGCAGATCGCGCCAGGCGAACTGGCAGGTGGTTCGCGGATCCTGCTGGTGCAACGCGCGCACCACTCTCGCTGGGGCCTGGGTGTGCGGTACGGCAACGGTGGGGATGCTGTCACCGGCCGCCACGGCTTGAGTCTGGTGGCCAGCCACGACAATCCGCTGCACGTGAACGATGTGCTGCACGTCAGCCTGTTCCGCAGTGTCGGCGCCGCCCCCAACCATGCCAGCGGCGTGGGCCTGTATTACAGCGTGCCCTACGGCCCCTGGACGCTGGGTGCCAGCCTGGCGCGCAGCCAGCAGGTGGCTTTCGCACCGGTCAGCCATACGCGTAGCGAAGCCGTCGGTACCAGCGAAAGCCTGAGCCTGAACCGCACGGTGTGGCGCGACCAGCACACCCTGGTCGGCGCCAGCCTGCGCCTGACCCGCAAAAGCCAGGAGCGCTGGATCGCAGGCCGGCGCTATGCCCGCGCCGATGACCACCTGACCAGCGCCAGCCTGGACCTGAACGTGCTGTGGCTGGGCCGCGCCACCTGGAGCGGGCAACTGGGCTACGACCACGGCCTGCCCTGGTTCAATGCGACCGCCCGCAGCCACCAGCGCTGGCGCGCGGCGGTGATGCGCACCCGGCAATGGCCTGTTCCGGGGCGCCTGTGGCGCTGGGACAGCAGCCTGGAGGCGCAATACAGCCCCAACCCCCTGCCCGCCAGTGAGCAGGCGCTGCTCAGCAGCCCCAACAGTGTGCGCGGCTTTCGCGACAGCAACATCGCCGCCAGTAGCGCCCTGGTGTGGCGCAACAGCCTGGGCGTGACCCTGCCGCTGGGCCGCGGCCTGGCCCTGACGCCCCAGGTGGGCCTGGACTACGGCCGCGGCTGGGGCACCTACACCCGCGAACACCAGTACCCCGCCCTCGCCGCCCTGAGCGGCGGCGCCAGCCTTGGCTGGCCCGGCGGGGAACTGAAACTCGAATATCGCCATGCCATGGTGATCAAGGACGGCCCTTCCTCAGAGCCGGGCTTCTGGAACACGGAGCTGAAACTGGACTTCTGACTCATCTATAAAAGAGATAACAACGTGAATCAGCACACCTTTCGATTTCCCCTCAACCCCTTGCGCTGGGCCATTGCCAGCGCGCTGCTGGGCTCCAGCCTGGCGGCCCTTGGCGACGGCGTTACCCCTGTGGCCGGGCCCGCAGGCATGCCCGTGATCGTCGACCAACAAGGCATTCCCGCGGTGGATATCGTCATGCCCGACGCCCAGGGCACGTCCCACAACCGCTTCGGTGATTACAACGTTGATGCACAGGGCTTGATCATCAACAACGCCCTGCAGGGCGGCCAGGCGCAATTGGGCCCTGTACTGGAGGCCAACCGGCATTTTCAGGGCCAGGCCGCCAGCGCCATCGTGTTCGAAGTGACGGGCATGAGCAGCTCGCGCATCAATGGCCCCCAGGAGATCTTCGGCCAGCGGGCCGACTACATCCTGGCCAACCCCAATGGCATCAGCGCCAACGGTGCCAGCTTCATCAACACCAACCGCGCCACCTTCCTGGTAGGCATTCCGGAACTGGAGGACGGCCGCATCGTGCGCCTGGCCGCCAGCCATGACCAGGCAGTCCTGGCGGTAGGTGAAGGCGGAATCAACAACCCCCAGGGGGCACTGGAGTTGATCACCCCGGTCATCGATGGCCGCGGCCTGCTGGCCAGCCGGGACGCACTGGACATCACCCTGGGGCACAACACCCTGGCTTATCCGGACCGGACGCTGCTGCGCACCGCCGCGCCAACGGCGCCGCCTGTCGACGCCCACCTGCTGGGCGCCATGCGCGCCGGGCGTATCAGCATCGTCAGCACCACTGAAGGCGCCGGGGTAAAGATGCCCGGCAGCCACCTGGTGGGCCGCGACGGGGTGGCGATCAAGGCACAGGGTGACGTGCACCTGGGCCAGGGCATCGTCAGCGCCGCACAGGGCGATGTGCACCTGGACAGCAATGCCGACCTGCGCCTGACCGCCGTGCAGGTCAAAGGCGAAAACATCGAGATCAGGGCCGGCAAGGCCTTGCGCCTGGATACCCGCGCCCGTGAGCAGGTGAGCCGCGACCACCAACAGAAAGACCGCAAGGCCTGGTTCATACCCACCGAGGAGTACTCCAGGCGCACCACCACGACCACCCGCGAACACCTGGCCACCGACCTGCAAACTCCGGGCGACCTGAGCCTGGCGGCCGGCACCGCCCTGCACCTGAGCGGCGCCACCGGCAAGGCAGGCAAGACCCTGACCCTGGACAGCAAGGGCACCACCACCGTTGAAGCGGTAGTGGACCGCAAGGAGGTGTTTGAAACCGTGCGCCACCGCAAGCACCTGTGGCGCGGCGACAGCAACACCACCGATGCCAACGAGACCCACCGCCCCAGCGTGCTGGAGGGAGCCGTGGTCAACGTCGACAGCGTAGGCGACGTAGCCATCGTTGGCAGCCGCCTGCACAGCCAGGGTGACGGCACGCTGCGCACTGCGGGCGGTGTCACGCTGGACAGCCAGGCGCTGACCGGTGGTCAGCAGAAGGCCGACTACCGTGGCGACCTGGCCGGCGGGTTTTTCTTCGGCAAGACTGCCAGCGACAACACCACCAAGGTCAGCCAGAAAGGCAGTGAAATGCACTCGGCGTCCAACCTGCGCGTGGACGTGGTCGACAAGGCCGTGCTGATCGGTTCGCGCCTTGATGCCAAGGGCGACGTCGTCGTCACCGCCCCCAAGGGCATCGAATTGCGCCCGGCCCTGGACACCGAGCAACACAACGGTCAGGCAAAGCAGCAAGGCTTTGCCGTGGCTGCTGGCGAAACCAAGCAGGCGGGCGACGGCAAGGACAGCAGCAAGCAGTATTACGCCGAGGTCGGCTACAAGGTTGAAAACACCAAAAGCGACCGTGCCACCAGCACGCCGGTGGCGCCTGAAATCAAGGGTGGCACGGTGAAGCTGAAGAGCGAAGGCACCGTGAAGCTGGTCGACGCCAAGGTTCATAGTGAGACCGCCACGCACATCGACGCACCGCACCAGCAACTGCTCGCCAGCCAGGCAACCAAGCGCGAAAGCCGCACCCTCACCACCAGCGACGGCACCTTGCGCGTGACCGGCGGCATCGACCGGGCCGGCAGCAGCTTCGATGGCGGGTACGCGAAAGACACGCAAAGCCGGAACGAAGCCACTCACGTCGGCACGGTCATGACCAGCAATGGCAGCCAGGCGCTCACAGGCGACACCTTCACCAGCGAAGGCTCGTCGGTGGCCAGCAAGGGCAAGACCAGCCTGGGCTTCAGGCAAGCCACCCAGCTGGCCGTCAACGACAAGGTGACCACCGAAGAACACCGGCACGTCACCCGCGCTTCGCTGGGCGCCAGTGCCGAATATACCGACATCACCCGGCCTATCGAGAAAGTGGTGAAGGGCGAGGACCAGAGCCGCTTCCAGAACCAGGCCGTGGAAGACAACCTTTTCGCTCCCAGCCTGGGTGCAGACCTGATGGTGACCCACCTGCAACGCGACAGCGTCAAGGCCGACGAGACCGCCAAGGTGTCGAGCCTTGGCGGCAGCGAAGTACAGGTCAATGTGCGCGATGCCCTGAAGGACGTCGGCACCCGTTACCAGGCCACCGAAGGCAAGGTGCTGATCACTGCCGGCAGCCATGACCAGGCCGCTGCCGCCAATCGTGCCCACGACAGCCTCAAGCGCCTGGACGTGGACGTTCGTGCCCGGCTGGACACCAACACGGGCTCCGACCTCAACGTCAAAGTGGTCGGCAGCGGTGGCTCCATCGACAAGCAGGGCCAACAGCACACCGCCGTGCCGGGCCTGATCGAGGGCAAGGCCGGCATTCAGGTGCAGTTGGGCACAGACGGTCGCTACGAAGGCAGCCAATTCAAGAGTGAAGCGGGCGACATCAGCCTCAAGGCCGGCGGCGCCGTGGCGCTCGAACAAGCGCGAGACCAGCAGACAACCCAGGAGACCACCGTCAACGGCTCATCCTGGGTCAAAGTGGGCACTGGGCCGGAGACTGGAAAAAGCGGGGGTGGCAGCGTGATCGGCAAGTACAACACCGCCAGCACCGCCGACAGCCAGGGCCGTGGCGCGCACATCAGCACGCCCGGGGCGGTCAGTATCGAGGCAGGCAAGCAGGTGCTGATGCAGGGTAGCCAGGTCGGCAGCACTGAACAGAAGGTCGCCAGCCTTGATATCAAGTCCGGTGAGCGTGCCACGGTCGCCGCCAGTACCGACACCCACGAGGCCAGTGGCAGTCTCTATGGCGGTGGCCTGCAGTTGAGCATGGCCGGCAAGGCGCCATCTGGCGCCAAAGGTGGTGGCGTGGGCGGCAGCCTTGAGCTGGGCCGCACCCGCGAGCAAAGCACCACGGCCAAGGGCGCGCACTGGCAGGTGGCGGGCGCCACGCAGATCAGTGCCGGGGCCAGCGACGATAAAGCCATCGCGCTTGAGGGGCTGCAACTGGACGCCAAGCGCCTGAGCCTGGACGCCAGCAAGGGCGGCCTGGCGATCACCGCTGCCGAGTCCCAGGAAAAACGCGACAACCGTGGGGTCGGCGTGGGCCTGAGCGTCAACGGCGCTACCGCCACTGAGGCCACCAAAGGCAACAGTGCCATTCATGGTCGCGCCACCCTGGGCCTGGACAAGCTGGCCAGCACCACGTTTGACAACAGCCAGTTGCGGGTGGAACAGCTGCAACTCGACACCCGCCGCGATGCCCGGTTAAGCGGCGTGCAGGTGCAGGCCGACACCATCAAGGGCACCGTGGCGGGCGACCTGCTGGTGGAAAGCCGCCAGGACCAGGTCAACGGCTACAAGGTTGATGTGGATGCGCGCCTCAACGCCGACCAGAACCCGCAGGGCCTGCTCAATGGTGCCAGTGCGCTGGCCGGGCCTGCCGCGGGCAAGATCTCGGGCAACGTCGCCAAGGGCATTCAGAAAGCCGACCCCGGCTTCGCCCCTACCCTGCACCTGGATGCCAGCAAGACCACCCGCGACACCGCAGGCGCCCAGAGCGTGCTCAACGGCCGGGATGGCATCGCCCTGAACGTCGAAGGCAGCACCCAACTCAACGGCGCACAGCTGAGCAGCGCACGTGGCCAGGTCGACCTGGGCGGCGGCACGGTGAACACCAGCAGTTTGAGTGGAAACGACCATGTGTTCGGCATCGAGGGCAAACTGTCGATCGTGCCGGAGGAAATGACCCAGAATCTGCTCAATGCCTTTACCGGCACACAGGACAGCAAAGACCGGACCTCAGACCTGGGGCTGATTCGCACCAAGGGGCATGACCGGGAGCAGACATTGCAAGGGGGAATAAAACACAAGGAGGGCTGACCTGGCCTCAGCTACCACTGTGGGGGTCAGATGTCGGCGAGGCGCCAGACTTCGTAGGCGGGCGTTTCGTAAGGGTGGCTGCGCTTGAGCGCCGCCACCACCGTTTCGATCAACTCGTCAGCTACCACCAGCTCGACCTTCCATTCCTCTACCCGCTCCAGTTGCCCGCTCTGCCCCAGGAACGGCGTTGCGCCGTCCATGGGGCGGAACTGGCCCTGGCCCAGGACCTGCCATGCGCACCTGTCGTAGTCGCCGATGCGGCCGCCACCGGCGGCAAACACGGCGTCCTTGACAGCCTCTACATGGCTGGGCGGGACGAAGAAGGCAAGCTTGTGCAAGGCCTCAGTTCACCCAGACGCGCGCGTTGCGGAACATGCGCATCCACGCAGCGTCTTCGTTCCAGTCATCCGGACGCCACGAGTTCTGCACGGCACGGAACACACGCTCAGGGTGCGGCATCATGATGGTGACACGCCCGTCGCGGCTGGTCAGGCCAGTGATCCCGCGCGGCGAGCCGTTCGGGTTGGCCGGGTAGGCTTCGGTGACCTTGCCGTGGTTGTCGACGAAGCGCAGTGCCACGCAACCGGATACATCGGCTTCGATCAGCGCCTGCTCGTTGGCAAACTCCGCATGGCCTTCGCCGTGGGCGATGGCGATCGGCATGCGCGAACCGGCCATGCCCTGCAGGAACACCGAATTGGATTTCTGCACCTCGACCATCGCTACGCGCGCTTCGAACTGCTCGGAGCGGTTGCGCACGAAGTGCGGCCAGAACTCGGTGCCCGGGATCAGCTCGTGCAGGTTGGACATCATCTGGCAACCGTTGCACACACCCAGGGTGAAGGTGTCGTTGCGCTCGAAGTACTGCTGGAACGCATCACGGGCACGGGCGTTGAACAGCGCCGACTTGGCCCAGCCCTCACCGGCACCCAGCACGTCGCCGTAGCTGAAGCCACCGCAGGCCACGAGGCCCTTGAACTCGTTCAGGTCGACGCGGCCAGCGAGGATATCGCTCATGTGCACGTCGATGGCGTTGAAGCCGGCGCGGTCGAAGGCGGCGGCCATTTCGACCTGGCCGTTGACGCCCTGCTCACGCAGCACGGCCACTTGCGGGCGAACGCCTTTCTTGATGTAGGGCGCGCTGATGTTGTCGTTGACGTCGAAGCCCAGCTTGGCGCTCAGGCCGGGGTTGTCTTCTTCCAGCAGGGCGTCGAACTCCTGGTCCGCGCACTCGGCGTTGTCGCGCAGGCGCTGGATCTGGTAGCTGGTCTCGGCCCACTGGCGCTGCAGCAGGCGACGGTCGCCTTCGAACAGCACGTCACCGTTGAAGCTGATGCTCACGTGGCCATTGTTCACTGGCTGGCCGATCACGGCCACACAGTCACCCAGGCCGGCAGCGCTGAACTGGGCGAGGATGTCGGCGGTGGCGTCCTGGCGAACCTGGATCACGGCGCCCAGCTCTTCGTTGAAGAGAATGGCGTTGATCTCATCCTTGGCATGGGCCAGGGTGTCCAGGTGCAGGTCCAGGCCGCAGTGGCCGGCGAAGGCCATTTCCATCACCGTGGTCAGCAGACCACCGTCGGAACGGTCGTGGTAGGCCAGCAGGTGGCCGTCGGCGTTCAGCCCCTGGATGACGGCAAAGAACGCCTTCAGGTCTTCGGCATCGTCCACGTCCGGCGCGGCCTTGGCCAGCTTGGCGTGGGCCTGGGCCAGGATCGAGGCGCCCATGCGGTTCTGGCCGCGGCCCAGGTCGATCAGCACCAGGTCGGTCAGGCCCTTGTCCATGCGCAGTTGCGGGGTCAGGGTCTTGCGGATATCGACCACCGGGGCAAAGCCGGTGATGATCAGCGACATCGGCGAGGTCACGCTCTTCTCGGTGCCCTCGTCGCTCCAGCGGGTCTTCATGGACATGGAGTCCTTGCCCACCGGAATGGTGATGCCCAGCTCTGGGCACAGTTCCATGCCCACGGCTTTCACCGCGTCGTACAGGCGCGCGTCTTCACCTGGGTGGCCAGCAGCGGACATCCAGTTGGCCGAGAGCTTGATGTCGGAGATTTTCGCGATGGACGAAGCGGCGATGTTGGTCAGGGTCTCACCCACGGCCATGCGTGCCGATGCCGGGGCATCGAGCAGCGCCAGCGGCGTGCGCTCGCCCATGGCCATGGCTTCACCGGTGTACACGTCGAAGCTGGTGGCAGTGACGGCGACGTCGGCCACCGGAACCTGCCACGGGCCGACCATCTGGTCGCGGTTGACCAGGCCGGTGATGGTGCGGTCGCCGATGGTGATCAGGAAGCTCTTGCTGGCCACGGCAGGGTGGTGCAGCACGCGCTCGATGGACTCGCCCAGGTCGAGCTGGGCCGGGTCGAAGGCATCGCCCAGCTCGCTTTCGCGCACCGCCGAACGGTGCATGCGCGGGGCCTTGCCCAGCAGCACTTCCAGTGGCATGTCCACGGCGTTGTTGCCGAAGTGGCTGTCGGTCACGGTCAGTTGCGGCTCGGCGGTGGCCTCGCCCACTACCGCGAACGGGCAGCGCTCGCGCTCGCAGATGGCCTGGAAGCGCTCGAAGTCGGCAGCGTCGACGGCCAGCACGTAGCGTTCCTGGGATTCGTTGCTCCAGATTTCCAGCGGCGCCATGCCCGGCTCGTCGTTGGGCACGTTGCGCAGCTCGAAGCGGCCGCCACGGCCACCGTCGTTCACCAGTTCCGGGAAGGCGTTGGACAGACCGCCCGCGCCCACGTCATGGATGAAGCTGATCGGGTTCTTGTCACCCAGCTGCCAGCAACGGTCGATGACCTCCTGGCAGCGGCGCTCCATTTCCGGGTTTTCACGTTGTACCGAGGCGAAGTCCAGGTCGGCCGAGCTGGTGCCGGTGGCCATGGAAGAAGCAGCACCGCCGCCCAGGCCGATGAGCATGGCCGGGCCGCCGAGCACGATCAGCTTGGAGCCGACGGTGATCTCGCCTTTCTGCACGTGTTCGGCGCGGATGTTGCCCATGCCGCCTGCGAGCATGATCGGCTTGTGGTAACCGCGCACTTCTTCACCGTGCGGGGTATCGATGGCCTGCTCGAAGGTACGGAAGTAGCCGGTCAGGGCCGGGCGCCCGAATTCGTTGTTGAACGCGGCACCGCCCAGCGGGCCGTCGATCATGATGTCCAGCGGGGTGACGATTCGCTCGGGTTTGCCGTAGGCCTTTTCCCAAGGCTGTTCGAAGCCCGGGATGTTCAGGTTCGATACGGTGAAACCGGTGAGGCCAGCCTTGGGCTTGGCGCCACGGCCAGTAGCGCCTTCGTCGCGGATCTCGCCGCCGGAACCGGTGGACGCACCCGGGAACGGCGCGATGGCCGTCGGGTGGTTGTGGGTTTCCACCTTCATCAGGATGTGCACCGGCTCCTGCACCGCACCGTACTGGCGGGTCTCCGGGTTGGGGAAGAAACGGCCGGCGACGCTACCGACGATGACCGAGGCGTTGTCCTTGTAAGCCGACAACACGCCTTCGCTGTGCATCTGGTAGGTGTTCTTGATCATGCCGAACAGGCTTTTTTCCTGGCTCTGACCGTCGATGTCCCAACTGGCGTTGAAAATCTTGTGACGGCAGTGCTCGGAGTTCGCCTGGGCGAACATCATCAGTTCGATGTCATGGGGGTTGCGCCCCAGGCCTTCGAAACTCTTGACCAGGTAGTCGATCTCGTCTTCGGCCAGGGCCAGGCCCAGCTCGACGTTGGCCTTTTCCAGCGCGGCGCGGCCGCCGCCCAGCACGTCCACCGCGGTCAGTGGCTTGGGCTCGGCGTGGCTGAACAGGCCGGCAGCCTCTTCAAGCCTGCTCAGTACCACCTGGGTCATGCGGTCGTGCAGCAGGCCGGCGACCACGTGGGCCTCGTCGTCGCTGAACTGGCCGCTGACATAGAAGGCAATACCACGTTCCAGGCGCTGAACAGTGGCCAGGCCGCAGTTATGGGCGATATCGCTGGCCTTGCTCGACCATGGCGAAATGGTACCGAAGCGCGGCATGACCAGGAACAGGCGGCCATTGGGCTCCTGTACCGGCACGCTCGGGCCGTACTTGAGAAGACGAGCAAGGACTTGCTGCTCGTCAGCGGACAGTTCACCGGACACTTCGGCGAAGTGGGCAAATTCAGCGTACAAGCCACTAACAGCGGGGACTTTCTGGCTCAGTTGCTCGAGTAATTTACCGTGGCGAAAGGCAGAAAGGGCAGGAGCGCCGCGCAGGATCAACATCGTCGGGACAGCCTCAGGAAGGGGTGTGCTTAGAGGCCGTGCATTCTAGCCTAAACCGCCGCCGCAGGCACCCAAAACGCTACTGACGGCATAAGCCGGGCGTCGGAGGGCATATCCTGTCTCAGGAGTCAAATATTTCCGACCTCCAGAGCGCATGGCAACCCGGTCCTGCAGGCATGGGAAGTAGCTTGCGTGATTCGCCTAGCAGACTCGCGCGATGCTGTCGAGATATGGCGCCCGACCCGCTTTGCGTATACTGCACCGATGCATTCAAAGACTGCCTCACGCCCGCGCTATGCCAAATGGCTGATCGCTACCGGTCTCCTTCTATTGCTCAGCGGCTGCGTCGACAAACCCAGCACGCTCGAGCGAGTCAAGGAGGACGGCGTATTGCGCGTGATTACCCGCAACAGCCCCGCTACCTATTTCCAGGACCGCAACGGCGAAACCGGTTTCGAGTACGAACTGGTCAAGCGTTTCGCCGATGACTTGGGCGTGCAGCTGAAAATCGAAACCGCCGACAACCTCGACGACCTGTACAGCCAGGTGGGCAAACCCAACGGCCCGGTGCTGGCCGCCGCTGGCCTGGTCAGCGATGACCAGCGCAAGGCGCAGGTGCGCTTTTCTCACCCCTACCTGGAAGTCACGCCCCAGGTCATCTATCGAAACGGCCAATCACGCCCCACCGACGCCGCCGACCTGGTAGGCAAAAAGATCATGGTGCTCAAGGGCAGTAGCCACGCGGCCCAGTTGGCCGAGTTGAAAAAGCAGAATCCTGCCATTCAATACGAAGAATCCGACGCGGTCGAAGTCGTTGACCTGCTGCGCATGGTGGACGAAGGTCAGATCGATCTGACACTGGTGGATTCCAACGAACTGGCGATGAACCAGGTCTACTTTCCCAACGTGCGCGTGGCCTTCGACCTCGGCGATGCCCAGCAACAGCGTTGGGCGGTGGCGGCCGGCGAAGACAACAGCCTGCTCAACGAGATCAACAGCTACCTGGACAAGGTGCAGAAGAACGGCACGCTGCAGCGCTTGAAGGACCGGTACTACGGCCACGTGGACGTACTCGGCTACGTCGGCGCCTACACCTTCGCCCAACACCTGCAGCAACGCCTGCCGCACTTCGAGAAAAACTTCCACGCCTCGGCAAAGAACGAACAGGTGGACTGGCGCCTGCTGGCCGCCATTGGCTACCAGGAATCCATGTGGCAGGCCGACGTGACGTCCAAGACCGGCGTGCGCGGCCTGATGATGCTGACCCAGAACACCGCCCAGGCCATGGGCGTGTCCAACCGCCTCGACCCCAAGCAGAGCATCGAAGGCGGCGCGAAGTATTTCGCCGTGGTCCGCGACCAGCTGGACGACAAGATCACCGAACCGGACCGTACCTGGTTTGCCCTGGCGGCCTACAACGTCGGCAGCGGCCACCTGGAAGACGCCCGCACCCTGGCGAAGAACGAGGGGCTGGACCCCAACAAGTGGCTGGACGTGAAGAAAATGCTACCGCGCCTGTCGCAGAAGCAGTGGTACAGCAAGACCCGCTACGGCTACGCCCGCGGCGGTGAGCCGGTGCATTTCGTCGCCAACATCCGCCGTTACTACGACATTCTCACCTGGGTGACCCAGCCGCAACTGGAAGGCGGCCAGGTGGCCGAGAGCAACCTGCACACGCCGGGGGTGAACAAGGACAAGCCGGCGCAGGACAACCCTTCGCTCTAGCCTTGGCGCGGGAGCTGGCGGCCAGCGTCCACCCCCACCCTCTGCTCCCCACCCCCAGCTAGCCCTTGGCCCTGCGCGCTTTGAAGAACTCGCTGAGCATCGTCCCGCACTCCTCTGCCAGCACCCCACCCTCGATCAGCACCCGATGGTTGAGAAACCCCTGCGCAAAGAACTGCCCCTGGCTCTGCGCCACCCCTGCCTTCGGCTCCAGGGCGCCATACACCACACGGCTGACCCGCGAATGCACGATCAGCCCCGCGCACATGCTGCACGGCTCCAGCGTTACATACAGGGTGCTACCCGGCAGGCGGTAATTGCTCACCGCCTGGGCCGCCGCGCGAATGGCAACCATCTCGGCGTGGGCACTGGGGTCGCTGCCGCTGATCGGGCAGTTGAACCCGCGCCCGATGATTTCACCGTCGTGCACCAGCACAGCGCCTACCGGCACCTCGCCCATGGCGGCGCCCTGGGCCGCCAGGGCCAGGGCCTCGCGCATGAAGTGCTGGTCGCGGCTGCGGTCGATGATCTGTGGCTGGCGCATCTTCACACCACCTCGATCGCGGCCATCAGGCCGGTTTCCATATGGTCCACTACATGGCAATGAAACATCCACACCCCGGGGTTATCCGCCACCAGCGCCACCTGGGCGCGTTCATTGCGGCCCAGCAGGTAGGTATCGGTGAAATACGGCACCACCTTGCGGGTGCTGGAAGCCAGCACCTTGAAGGTCATGCCGTGCAGGTGGATCGGGTGCTGGTACTGGCTCATGTTCTTCAATTCGAAAATATAGCTCTTGCCCAGCGCCAGCCGGGCGATGGGCCGGTCAGCGCAGGTCTTGTCAGTGATGTCCCAGGCCTGGCCGTTGATCTGCCAGAAGCTGGGCGGGCGGCCATTATCCCCTGAAACCGACACCGAGCCCACCCATTCGAAGTTGAAAAGCAGTTTTTCTGCGCCCGCCACGTCCGGCTCGGCCACCGGGTTGGGCGGCAGCGCCCGAGGCCAGTCACCCCCGGGCTCGCTGCTGGCCACTGAACGCAAGGTGCCCAGGCGCATCGGGCCATCACGCACGGCAATCTCTTCACCCGCCGCTGGCATCTTCACCGCCACGCACGCCCTCATGCCCGGCCCCAGCCAGTACTCCTTGCCGAAGTCGCGCGGCTCGATAGGGTTGCCGTCCAGGGCATACAGGCGCAACTGGGCATTGCCGCGGAAATTCAGGCGGTACGTGGCGGTATTGTCGACATTGAGCAGGCGCACCCGCGCGATCTGCCCCGCAGGCAGGTCCACGGTACCCCGGGGCACGCCGTTGATCGTCGACAGGCGCCCCAGGGTGCCATTGCGCGCGGCTTCGCGGGGCACGGTGAAAGGCAGGAACGCGCCCTGTTCGTCCACGTGCCAACTTTTCAGGCACAGGGTGGCTTCATGCCTGAAACCGCTGGGCTCACGCTCTTCGACGATCAACGGGCCCACCAGCCCGCGGCCCAACTGCTCGGCGCTGGCCACATGGGGGTGGTACCAGAAGCTGCCTGCATCGGGCACACGAAAACGATAGTCGAAGTATTCGCCCGGCAACACCGGCAACTGGGAGACGTGGGGCACGCCGTCCATTTCAAGCGGCAGGCGGATGCCATGCCAGTGAATCGTGGTCGGCACCGGCAACAGATTGACGAAGCGCACGCGCAGCCAATCACCCTGGCGCACGCGCAACTCGGTACCCGGGGCCGAGCCGCCGAATGCCCAGGCCGGGGTGAGGGCACCAGCGACCAGTTCGACATCGAGAGGCGCGGCGATCAACTCGTATTCAGCCGCCACCTGATCAGCGCGTCGCCCCAGCCAGTAACGCGCGCCCAGGCCCGCGCTGATACCGACCACCCCCAGCCCGCTGAGGCCAACAAGCATTTGACGGCGGGTAAGGGGCATCACGAACACCTGGCGTGAAACAGAAAGGGCCCACACCATACACCTGGAAACAGTCCGATCAGCGCTGCGGAAACAGTTTGAAAAACTACTCCCTTCTCCGCCCCCCCATATAACTACCACCGCGCGCCCGAGGGTGGATGCCACTTTATTGGCTTACCTACCTCAGGAGTCAGCCAATGCCTCAAACAGTCGATACAACTGCCGCCCGGGACGCGCTCAAAGCGCTGGCCCAGGCCCTGCCGCCGCTGTGCCCGGACCTGCGCGAAGAAGCCCGGCTGTTCAGCCAGACGCTTCTGGAAAAGCACGACCACGGCGAACTCGAACCCGACCACGTCTGGTTTCACCGCTGGACCAACGCCCAGAGCAGCCCCCGGACCTTCACCGGCTGGGAGCATGTGGGTTGGCCCTACGAGTCCTTGACCTTCCCGCAACTGATCATGCACCGGTTCTACCCCAGTGATCAGGATAACGCGGACAACCTGCAGCAGATGGCCGGGTTCTACACCACCGGTCCACATGACGGCGTTTATGACGAAAAAACCGAAGTACAGCTGATTCCCGCCGACGTCCTGAAGATGTTCTGGGACATAGACTTCAAGTCTTACTACAGCAGGCGGTTGGACACATTCTGGGACCAGAACACCGACAATTATCGCACGCTGGCAAAAGCCAACTATTTGGCCAAGGCCCTCCAGGCGCTGGACGCCAAACACCTGACCTTCAACGAATTCCAAGTGGTGGTGCACGCCGTCGCGGGCGACATCGCCTGGCCGGTCACCCTGGACACCCTGACCAGCGAGGGCAAGGCGGACACCCAGCACGGTCTGAAAGTCTGTGCGTTCGACATCGGCGGTCACGTGGCCACGGACATTTTGCGCATCGTCGACCCCGACGGTTTCCAATACCTGTATGTGCCCGGTGATGCCGTGGCCTTCCACGTGTTCGAGACTTCGCGCGACCTGTACTGGTGGGTGATGAACGAAACCAACCAGGCGGAAAACCGGGCACGCTTCCTGAGCCACTTCTCCAAGGAAGCTCAAGGCGAATCCAAGGATGATACCCGGGGCGTGAACCACATGCTCGACCTGCTGTTCTACGGCTGGGGCAACCATGCCAAGGCCGTCAACACCAACGAACAAGCGCTGACACAGGACGCCTTCACCTACCTGGCCGACGCCATGCGCACGCGCATGTACGCAGACGCCGAGCACTGCCTGGTCTCCAATGCCCAGATCCGCAAGCTGATGTGGGTCGGCTACCTGGATACCTTTGGCAAAACGTTCGGCGGCATGGCCGCAGTCGACTGGCCGGTGACCCTGGCGCTGGTGGGCGCGAGCCTGGCCGACATGGGGCTCAACATCGACGAGGCGGTGCATGCCCATAGCACCGCCGAGCGCAAGGCGGGCGTTATCGGCGCGATCCTCAATGGCATTGACGTATTGTTCAACGGTGCGTTCCTGTTGAAGGAGGCCAAGGCAGCCGCTGCAGAAGTCAGGCCACTGGAAACCGCCGTGGCGGCCGCGAGAGTCGAAGCCTCCCTGCCCGCGCCGCTGAAACCGGTGCCCGACGAAGTCATGCTCAAACCCTTTGAAACCAATGAAATCCTGGTGGGCGATACCGACCTGACGGTGGAGGGCAGGATGCGCGGCGTCCAGCTCAGTGATGAAGGCAACACCTGCATCGAGATCGACGGGCAGACCTACCAGGTACGCTACGTCAAGGAAATGAGCACCTGGGTCATCGTCGACCCGGCCAACCCGTTCTCGTTCTACAAGAACGTGCCGGTAAGGCTCACGCCGGAAGGGACATGGTCGCCCCTGGACCCAGGCGGTCTGAAGGGCGGCGGAAAATTTCTCGGCAAATGGCCATGGGGGCGCGCGGCCATGCCTGCGGATCCGGTCGCGCTGATTCCCGAGTACGCTTATGAAGTCCCCAAGGCAGATCGTCCGCTTCTCGAAACCTCGGTCAAAGACACCCTGCTGATGTCCAAATTAATGCGGGGAGATGTAATCTTCGGCAGCGACATATCGGTCAGTGTCGCCATCGATCTACGGGAGAAACTGGCCGCCGACGCCGAGGCTTTTTTCAAAGCGATCGAGCCAGTGCCGCGGCCAGAAATACCTGGCATCGCGCCCAATGCAAGCGAAAAGGAAATCATCAACCAGCTGTTTACGAAAACCCAGGGTATCGTCATTGGCGAAGCACACGACTGTATCGCCAGCAAGAAATTTCTGATCGACAACATGGAACTGCTGGCCAGCCAGAACGTGCGCACGCTCTACATGGAGCATTTGTTCACCGACTTCCATCAAGCGGACCTTGAAGCGTTCGGCCGTACCGGAACGATGTCGGATGACCTGAGTGCCTACTTGAAGGATCAGGACATTGGCCAGAGAACCGACCGCAGCGGCCGTTACAACTTTACCGCACTCGTAAGGACCGCCGCCAAGCACCATATACGGGTGCAGGCCATCGATTGCCTGGCCAGTTACTTTCCCAAGGGGATTGCGGCACGCGAGTTCGCCAGCGCTCGGATCAAAATGATGAATTTCTATGCCAGCAAGGTCATTCGGGCCGAGCAGAGCATTCGCAATGGCGGCAACTGGGTGGCCCTGGTCGGCAGCTCGCACGCCAATACGTTTGAAGGGGTAGCCGGCGTCGCCGAACTGGAGGGTGCCATCGGGCTGCGCATTCAGGACCCCGACCCTGGAGCCTTTCGAGGTATCAAGGTAGACCCGGGCGCAAACGGCACGGATGCGATGAACAGCAGGGACTACTTCGTCAAGAGCGACCTGGTCTACTACGGCGGCAAAGTCGACATCACCTCTGTGGCGCAGAACTTCGAGGCGCGCCTGCCAAACCCGGGCATGTTCGCGATCGACTCCAGCACCATGGACATCGTGCACCGCAGCAGGGATGGCGTGCTGGTGCGCACGCCGATCATACAGGACGGCGCGAACTACTATATTCAGCGCCCACAATGGACGTTCGTGCATGAACGCCGCTTTGACAGCATCAACGAATTGGCCATAGGGCTACGGATGACCGGGCTGAAGTGGACCCCCTGATAAAAACCACCGCGGGGGCTTGCCCCCGCGGCGTGTTACGACCTCCGCAGACCATGCGGCAAACGGCCATTAGCACATCCGCCCTAATTGATCCCCAAGGTCCTTCGACATTAAGTCCTCGGGCAAACCGAGGGCCGTATCGGAGCTCTCCATCTGCCCGATTCACGGCGCTGCCAACTGTACCCAGGAAGGACCTTATGAACTTACGCTGCACAACTCTCGCCTTGACGCTGCTCGCCTCATCGACACTCGGCCTGGCCGGCTGCCAGGTGGTGAAGCCATCGGAAAATGACCTCAAGAGCCGTGCCCAGACCAGCATCGGCAAGCCGATTACCCGAATCTCGAACGTGCGCAACGACAGTAGCACAACCTATTTCACCGCCAACACAGCGAGCGCCGAATACTCATGCGAGCTGCCAAGCGGCCCGATGGTCGCGCTGGGGTCGATGGGCATGGGAATGGGCGCCCAATGCACCAAGCAATAAACAACCGGCGTCCTGCCGCCGTGCAGCAGCTGCGCAACTGAGCGTCACACACCATCGATACCCACCCGGCGGGCCGCTGACGTACGCTGTTCCAAAACGGGCCCAGGGAGCGCACGCCATGCCATGCCGGATCATCATAGCCGACGACCACCCCATGTTTCGCCAGGCCATGGTCCATACCGTGCAGCGGCTGGTGCCTGAGGCAGCCATAGAACAGGCCGGCGACTTCGACACTGTCCGCGCACAGGTGGTGACCGGAGCGCCGGTCGATACATTGCTGCTCGACCTGCGCTTCCCCGGCCTGACCTGCATGAGCCATCTGGCAGACCTGCGGCAACAACTGCCACGCACCACGATCATCGTGGTGTCGATGGTGGACGACCCCGAGCTGATCGAACAGGTGATGAGCTGCGGCATCGATGGTTTCATCGGCAAGAACATTGCCCCCGGCGAATTCATCGAGGCGCTGCTGGCTATTCGTGCAGGTGCAATGCTGGTCAGATACGAACCATCGGGCCTGTTGCCGCTGGCCACCCCAGCGCTGACGAACCGCCAGCAAGCGGTATTGCGCCTGATCGCCCAGGGCAAGACCAACAAGGAAATCGCCAGGGCCCTTGATATTTCGCCCTTCACCGTGCGCATTCATGTGTCATCGTTGTCGCGCAGCCTGAACGTGCCATCCCGGGCTGCGGCAGCGGTGAAATTCCTGAGCTAGCCGCCCTCCCCTGTCCTGCATCGCGCTATCGTGCGTCATGCGCACTGCAACCTTGCACGTAACGGCATTTATCAATACCTGAGCAAAGAGCACCATGAGGCCATCGGCCGCGTGCGGGCCTTCTTTTCGTATTGAGGAACTGGTGTTTTGGCAACCATCGAAGTCACCCCGAGAAGCATGTACTACGGCAGCTCCGTTGCCCTGCTGGTCACGCTCAATGAAGACGGTTCGGAAAACATCGCGCCCATGTCGTCAACCTGGTCACTGCGCAACAGGATTGTGCTGGGCATGGGTGCGGCTTCCAGGACCGTCGCCAACCTGCGACGCCTCCCCGAACTGACGATCAACCTTCCCAGCGCCTCCATGTGGCAACAGGTCGAAAGGCTTTCAGGGCTGACAGGGATGCCCGAGGTACCGGAACACAAGGCCGGGCAGTTTCGCTTCGAGCAGGACAAGTGGCATGCCGCGGAGCTCAACCGCACCGCGTCGACAGGCGTGCGCCCCGGCCGAATTACCGAGTGCCCGATCCAGATGGAAGCCGTGGTCGAAAGCACGATGCTGATCGATGAAGCGCCTGAGGGCTTCCTGGTCGTTGCCGCACGCGTCGAGGCCATGCATGTACACGAACATATCGCGTTGGCAGACGGCGCCGGGGTCGACCCGGACTCATGGGAGCCACTGATTTTCAGCTTTCGCAGTTATCGCAGTGCGGAACGTGAAGTGGGCCGGATGAGCAGAGGGGTTCGCAAATAATCCGAGCTTGGCCCGGCGTTCCACAGCCTTGTTGCGGCGGACCTGGCCGCGTCAGCAGTGAATGCGGTATGCCTGACACCACGCGGCGCCTGTGACGCGGCCAGGTCCGCTGCAGAAAACCGAAATACAAGTCACGTGGCGCCGTTAAATACACTACACCCGGAAACAAGAAAGCCCGCGATTACGCGGGCCTCCGAGGTATTTGTTGCCGTTTGATGCCGGCCTATGCCAGAGGTGGGATCATTCCCACTCGATCGTGGCAGGCGGCTTGCTCGACACGTCGTAAGTCACGCGCGAAATACCTTCGATCTCGTTGATGATACGGCCGCTGACGGTTTCCAGCAGCTCGTACGGCAGGTGTGCCCAACGGGCGGTCATGAAGTCGATGGTTTCCACCGCACGCAGGGCAACTACCCAGGCGTAACGACGGCCGTCACCTACCACGCCTACCGATTTCACCGGCTGGAACACCACGAACGCCTGGCTGACCTTGTGGTACCAGTCGGCCTTGCGCAGTTCTTCGATGAAGATGTGGTCGGCGCGACGCAGCAGGTCGGCGTATTCCTTCTTCACTTCACCCAGGATACGCACGCCCAGGCCCGGGCCCGGGAATGGGTGGCGGTAGACCATGTCGTACGGCAGGCCCAGTTCCAGGCCAAGGCGACGAACCTCGTCCTTGAACAGTTCACGCAGCGGCTCGACCAGCTTGAGGTTCATTTCCTCAGGCAGGCCACCCACGTTGTGGTGGGACTTGATCACGTGAGCCTTGCCGCTCTTGGCGCCAGCCGACTCGATGACGTCGGGGTAGATGGTGCCCTGGGCCAGGTACTTGATGTTGTCCAGCTTGCAGGATTCGGCATCGAACACGTCGATGAAGGTACGGCCGATGATCTTGCGCTTCTTCTCAGGGTCGGCTTCACCGGCCAGGTTGTTCAGGAACTGGTCTTCGGCGTTGGCGCGGATCACCTTGACGCCCATGTTCTCGGCGAACATGGCCATCACTTGCTCGCCTTCGTGCAGGCGCAGCAGGCCGTTGTCAACGAACACGCAGGTCAGCTGGTCACCGATGGCCTTGTGCAGCAGGGCTGCGACCACCGAGGAATCGACGCCGCCGGACAGGCCCAGCAGGACGTTGTCGGTGCCGACCTGGGCGCGGATGGTGGCGATGGCGTCTTCAGCGATCTTCGACGGCGTCCACAGGGCTTCGCACCCGCAGATGTCGAGGATGAAGCGCGACAGGATGCGACCACCCTGCTTGGTGTGGGTCACTTCCGGGTGGAACTGCACGCCGTAGTAGCCGCGGCTGTCGTCGACCATGCCGGCGATCGGGCAGCTCGGGGTGCTGGCCAGCACGTGGAAGCCTTCCGGGATCTTGGTGACCTTGTCACCGTGGCTCATCCACACGTCCAGGCCGAAGACGCCGTCGGCGTCGACGTGGTCTTCGATGCCGTCCAGGATGCGGCTCTTGCCGACCACGTCGACACGGGCGTAGCCGAACTCACGCAGCTCGGAGCCTTCGACCTTGCCGCCCAGTTGCTCGGCCATGGTCTGCATGCCGTAGCAGATGCCGAATACCGGCACGCCCAGGTCCCATACCGCTTGCGGTGCGCGCGGGCTGTTGGCTTCGTGCACGGACTCCGGGCCACCGGCCAGGATGATGCCGCGCGGGGCGAATTCGCGAATCGCTTCGTCGTCCATGTCGAAGGGGTGCAGCTCGCAGTACACGCCGATTTCGCGCACGCGACGGGCGATCAGCTGGGTGTACTGGGAACCGAAGTCCAGAATCAGGATTCGGTGGGCGTGAATGTCGAGGGCCATGACTATTTCTCGTCAGTGGTAATCGGAAACAACACGGGGCTGCATTGAACAGCCCCGCCTTTAAATTCAGCAGGCGCCCGGGGCAATAGCCACGGGCGCCCGGGCGTCAGCCGACGCGATAGTTCGGCGCTTCCTTGGTGATCTGCACGTCGTGGACGTGAGATTCGGCCATGCCGGCACCGGTGATACGCACGAATTCAGGCTTGGTGCGCATCTCTTCGATGTTGGCGCTGCCGGTGTAACCCATGGAAGAACGCAGGCCACCCATCAGTTGGTGGATGATCGCGGTCAGGGAACCCTTGTACGGTACGCGGCCTTCGATGCCTTCCGGTACCAGCTTCTCGGCGCCAGCGGCCGAATCCTGGAAGTAACGGTCGGACGAGCCCTGGGCCTGGGACATGGCGCCCAGCGAACCCATGCCGCGGTAAGCCTTGTACGAACGGCCCTGGAACAGCTCGATCTCGCCCGGGGCTTCTTCGGTACCGGCGAACATCGAACCCATCATCACGCACGAGGCGCCAGCGACGATGGCCTTGGACAGGTCACCGGAGAAGCGGATACCGCCGTCGGCGATCAGCGGCACGCCCGAACCTTCCAGCGCGGCGGCGACGTTGGCGATGGCGCTGATCTGCGGCACGCCGACACCGGCGACGATACGGGTGGTGCAGATGGAGCCAGGGCCGATACCGACCTTGACCGCATCGGCGCCGGCTTCAACCAGGGCCTTGGCCGCGGCGCCAGTGGCAATGTTGCCACCGATGACCTGGACCTGCGGGTAGTTGTCCTTCACCCAGCGAACGCGGTCGATCACGCCTTTGGAGTGACCGTGAGCGGTGTCGACCACCACCACGTCAACACCGGCGGCTACCAGGGCGGCAACGCGCTCGCCGGTGTCCTTGCCGGTACCGACGGCAGCGCCGACGCGCAGGCGGGCCTGGTCGTCCTTGCTGGCCAGTGGGTAGGCCTTGGCTTTTTCGATGTCCTTGACGGTCATCATGCCCTTGAGGTGGAACTTGTCGTCCACGATCAGGACTTTTTCCAGGCGGTGCTTGTGCAGCAGCTCGCGCACTTCGTTCTTGTCGGCGCCTTCGCGCACGGTGACCAGGCGCTCTTTGGGCGTCATCACTTCGCGAACGGTGGCTTCCAGACGGGTTTCGAAACGCACGTCACGGGAGGTGACGATACCGACCAGGTCACCGTCGTGCAGTACTGGCACGCCGGAGATGTTGTGCTGGCGGGTCAGCTCGAACAGGTCACGTACCGTGGCGCCAGCCTCGATGGTGATCGGGTCCTTGACCACGCCGGCCTCGAACTTCTTGACCTTGCGCACTTCGGCAGCTTGCTGCTCGATGGTCATGTTCTTGTGGATGATGCCGATGCCGCCTTCCTGGGCCATGGCAATGGCCAGACGGGCTTCGGTCACGGTATCCATGGCCGCCGAGACCAGGGGAATATTCAGCTCGATGCCACGGGTCAAACGGGTCTTCAGGCTGACTTCATTGGGCAGTACTTCGGAGTAACCGGGTACGAGGAGAATGTCGTCGAAGGTCAGTGCTTCTTGGCTGATACGCAGCATCGCGGGGGCTCCCGAGCGGGAAAAATGGAAGCGCGCCATTATACTCATACATGCCCCGATGCTCAATGTAAACATCAGGGCAATTGCGTCGCACCCTAAAGATCGACGCGCACCACACGCACCTTGCGTTCCAGGCGCTCGCCGAACTCGTAGAGGAATTCGGGCTTGAACCGTGCGTCGGCCCAGCCGTTGAAGATGAACCCCAGGTTGGAAAACGCGCAGGGCTGCAGGAACAGGAAGCCGTTGATGTCATCCTCATGGCGGCATTCGGGGCACATGAAGTTGTCGGTGTGGCCGGGCATCCAGTCTTCCAGGCTGTCGAACAGCGCCTCGCCTATTTCCTGACGGCATTCGGGGCAGCCCGCTTCTTCCTTGAAGTCTTTGGTGGGGGTGAAGATGCAGCGCTTGGTCACCAGTTCGAGGCCGTTGACTGCCTGGCCATAAGGCAACAGGTCCGGGTGCTCCACCACGTTGCGGGCGCCCGGCCCGATGGCGTAGCCCATGCCGTTGCCGGTGCGCCCGCAGGTGGTCAGTTGTTCTTCGATGACGTTTTTCTGCCACAACCAGCGCAACACCCGCCGGGCCTTGCCTTCGCGCCCGGGGAAACTGGAGATCAACGGGACGATAATGCTTTGCGAACTCATGAAGGCAGGCCTGCGGGTAACGTAAATACGCGCAGCATAATGCCATGGGGGCGCAGGTCAAGCGCGCAGCCCCCAGTGCCGCTATCTAGACTTGCACGGCATAGCCGAAATCGATGTCGCTGGCCGCGATACCGCCGCGCATGCCCCAGTTCTCGGCATCATGCTCGTCCAGCAGGATCAGCACTGCCCCCGGCTCAATCGCCAGGGCCCGCGCCAGCCGTTCGACGATATCGGCGTACAACTTGCGCTTGGTGGCCGCTTTTCTCCCCTTGAACAGGGTAATGGTGATCTGCACATAACCGTCCCGGTCACCGGGGGTGCGCAGGGAAGTGGCTGGCAGGTAATGGTAGCGAGCCTGCAGCTCTTCATCACTGACCCCAAATTGCTGCCTGAGGCTGGCATAGACCGCCTCGACCAAGGTCCGCTGCTCGGCCAGGGAGCGCTGGGTCGCATCTTCGATTCTGACGATAGGCATGGTCTTCCCCTTATTCCCGGGCGCCGGAGGTATGGCGCAGAAGGTCTTCGAACAGTTGCCGGTGTTGCTCCAGATCGCCGCTCAAAAACCAGTCCAGAGCGGCATCTCGGTCTTTCTGCGCCTTGTTTTGCGACAGCTTGAAGCGCGCCTCGACCTCACTGGGCACCAACCGCAGCCCGACAATATGGGCAAGGTTGTTCTGCACTCGGGGGTCTGCATCATCGACGCGGTATCGGGAGCCCTGGGCCCCCATTGCCTGGGCGGTGCGGCGCAGGATATCGAGGGCGTACCGATCGCCCTGCACCGTCTGGACCTGGGCTTGCATGTGCACCGCCAGGTAATTCCAGGTAGGCAGTTGCGCACTGCTGTAGCCTTCCGGGGGAATGTAGGCATTGGGCCCGACGAAAAAGACCTGCGCACTGAACGCTTCCCCGGCGAATTGCGGGTTGCGGCGGTCGGCATGGCCGAACAGAGATTGGTCGTGGTCACGCAGCAAGGGGATGTAACTGCTGTAATGCTTGCCTGCCACTGATGAAGTGATCAACGCCAGCGGAAATGCATCGATGAAGCGGCCGATCAGGTCGGCATCGCTGGACCGATGTTCCTGATAATGAAACGGACACAGGCTCATGAAGTGGTCTCGCGCGGAAAACGGGAGGGGTGGGCCACCATCGCTTTCTTCTGGCGACGGCGGTCCCGCTGGATAACCGAGTGCGCCAACCAGCGGACCAGCAGCGCACTGTTGAATGTGGCTTGCGGCAGCGTCGGCATGGGCTCACCCATCAGGTGGTCCACCAACCGCTGCGCCATCAGGCTCGACAAGGCGATACCGCGCCCATTGCAGCCGCTCCAACGGATGATGCGAGGGCCGTGCTGGCGTACCACGGGCATACCCGTGCGGGTCACGCCCACGTAACCGGCCCATAGCTGCCCTGGTGTCCATGGGCCTGGGCCGAACAAGGCCTGCAAGCGCTCGCTCATCAGGCCTGCGGCCGCTGCTGCCCCGCCTGCACCCGGCAGGATGAACGCCCCCGTTATCAAGCGGTTGCCCGTCAGGCGCCGGCAAAACCACATGTCCTTGCGGGCGTCGGAAAAGGGCAGGCAGGCGGTTTCGGGCGGCAGGTCCTCGCAGGTAAACGTCCCCAGGCCCAGCGCGATACGGCCGATGGGCCGCCGAGTCGCCTGGCTGGCACCCGTGCCATAGGCATTTGCAGCCAGGAGCACGCGACCGGCGCGGATGTCCCCTTGTGGGGTATGGACGGTGACCCCCTGCCCACGCACCGTGGTGTTCAACGCGCTGCACTGCTCAACGATACAGCCACCCAGCGCCATCACGGCGTCGGCCAACTGGTGCAGCAGGGCCAAAGGATCTACACCGCCCCCACCCTTGAACAGCAAGGCCTCGGGGTAATATCGCGTGCCTGCGAGTGCGCCCAGGCGCTGGCCCTCCACGCATTCAGCGTCAATGCCCAGCGCCTGCCATTGCCTGGCCAGGTGCCGAAGGCTGCCCAGGGGCGGTTGCGCAAAGGGCTGCAGCCAGCCCTGGCGCACCACCTGCGGGCCGCCCCGGCTCAAGGCCTGCCGTGCGGCCTGTTGCAAGGCCCGCACATACGGCCCCGCAGCGTCGCCCAGCAGTGCGTTGAGTGTATCGGGGCCATGCCGGGCCGGCACGGGCACGACAAAGCCTGAATTGCGGCCGCTGGCCCCTGCCCCCAGTTCCCCCGCCTCGAGTACCGTGACGCTGCACCCGTGGTGCAGTGCATGCAGCGCAGCGCTGAGCCCGCCGATGCCGCCCCCTACGATCACCATGTCGCTGTGCGCAGGCAACGGGCTGGCGCCGCGCAGCGCAGGTACGCTGCCTTGCCATGTCGAGGGCGCGTCCAGCAAAGCGTGCAATGCGGCATCAACCATAGCGCTGGCGCTCCGCTCCATGCTCGAATTGGCCCAACAGCGAATCGACGATGGTCTGCGACCGGATCGCCAGCAAGCTGAATGACCCCGCATCGCCCATACCGTGGGAAGACTCGCACAAGCCGTTGAGGTAGGTCGGGAGGCCGCCCTGCAGTTGCACCTGATAGTCTCGGCCAATGGCCAGAGCGTCCTTGTCGCCTGCCACCCCGAGCAATAACGGTGGGCAGGGCTCCTGCCGCTCGCCGTCGCCCAGATCGAGAAAGCCGGTGGCCAATATCACCAGGTCAAACGCGCCCTGCTGGACGGTGCCCTGCAGAAAGTGCCGCGCCTGTACCGTTACAGCGTCGGCCGTCGCCGCGCACTCGATGATTTCATGGCAGGTATTGATCCGCAGGCGGTCCCCGCCCAGCAACTGCTGCTCGTAACGGCGCAGGTAAAGCTGGTTGAGCACGTCGATATCGGCCGAGGAATAGTTGGTGGCCGCCAACTCGTTGCGCAGGCGTCGCTTGTTGGCGGGGCTGGCCTGATGGAAGGTGTCGACGAAGGCGGGAAAATACACTTCATCGGAGAACGGGCTGGTGTCCTTCTGGCGAAAACCGAAGTTGCGGGTATAGCCCGTCACCTGGCTCACCCCGGGGTGCTGTTCGGCATGCAAGAGAATTTCCACCGCGCTCTGGCTGCCACCAATGACAGCGACACGGCAACGCGAGCCAGTGGCCGCCACTGCCGCCTCCAGCGCTGGCAGGTAATGGTTCAGGTGCTGCACGCGGGCGTCCCGCACATCGGCGAACGGCGCCGGTATATGGGGCGTACGTCCTGGCGCCAGGACCAGGCTCCTGGCCCGGTACACCTGACCTTCGGCCGTGGTCACCCGATAATGGCGGGGTACCTGAGGCTGGGCTTCGACCAGTTCCACCTGCTGCGCGGCGCGGCCGTAATCCACGCGGGAGGCGAAGAAACCGGCTACCCAACTGACGTACTGGGCGTATTCGAGCCGCAATGGGTAGTGCAACGGCAGGTTCAAATGCTCGTACAGGCGCCCGTTCTCGAACAGAAAGTTGGTGAACGAATAGCGGCTGCGCGGGTTGCGCGGCGTCACCAGGTCCCGCAACGGGTGGTTCTGGATATCGGACCCCGCCAGCAACATATTCGGTTGCCAGGCGGCCCGCGGCTTGCGCTCGATAAACCGCACGCTCAAGTCCGGCGCCAGCTCTTCGAACGCCACCGCCAGGGCAATGTTCGCCGGGCCGAAACCGATGCCCAGCACATCATGCAGCGGGTCGCGAGCACTCATGGCTGCACCTCAGCGAAACCCGGTGCCGGCAATGGCCGTGCGCGGGCTGGAGCACAAGCGGCCAATGCCTGCTCGAAGCGCGCCAGCAACGTCTGGATTTCCAGCGCAGTGATCACCAGCGGCGGCAGGAAGCGCAGCACCGCATTATTGCGCCCACCGCTTTCAATGATCAGCCCCGCCTGCAGGCAGGCCTTCTTGACGCTGGCGGCCAGTTGCGTGGCGCCGCGCGGGTGGCCCAGGGCGTCGGGCTGCGCATCGGCATCCACCAGTTCCACGCCCAGCATCAGGCCGCGCCCGCGCACATCGCCGATACAGGGGTAACGGCTCTGGATGTCCAGCAAGCCCTCCTTGAGTTGCACACCTACCTGCCGAACGTGGGCCAGCAGGTTGGTCTGCTCGATGTACTCCAGCGTCGCCAGGCCGCTGACCAGGGCAATCTGGTTACCGCGGAAGGTGCCTGCATGGGCGCCGGGTTTCCATTGGTCGTACTCGTCCCGGTACAACAGCAATGACAACGGATAGCCGCCACCGATGGCTTTGGATACCACGATGGCATCGGGAACGATACCGGCGTGCTCGAACGCGAACATATCACCGGTACGGCCGATCCCGGACTGCACTTCATCGATGACCAGGGGTACGCCATGGCGCTCGGTGATCTCCCTGACACCCTTGAGCCAAGGCGCACTGGCGGGAATGCAGCCCCCTTCGCCCTGAACCGCCTCCAGCAGCACCAGCGCCGGCTTGCATACGCCGCTTTCCGGATCACTGAGTGCCGTTTCCAACATGGCCAGGCTCAGCCGCTCGGTTTCAAGTGCATCCACCTGCGCACCGAAGGGGCTGCGGAAGGTGTAGGGGTAAGGCAGAAACTGGATCTCGCCGGGCACTCCTGAAATGGCCTGGCGTGGGGCGACGTTGCCCATCATGCCGAGCGTACCATGGGTCATGCCGTGGTAGGCGCCCTGGAACACCAGCACCGAACGGCGGCCGGTGGCGGTCTTGAACAGTTTCAGCGCGGCCTCCACCCCATCGGCGCCCGTGGGGCCGCAGAACTGCACCTTGGCCTGCGTGGCAAAAGCGCGAGGCAAACACTGGAACAGTTTATCCACGAATGCCAGCCGCGCTGGCGTCGCCAGGTCCAGTGCCTGCTGCAACTGGCCCGACTGCAGAAATTCGATCACCCGCCGCTGGATGAAGGGATGGTTGTGGCCCAGGGCCAATGCCCCGGCGCAGCACAGGCAATCGAGGTACTGACGCCCTTCGCTGTCGGTCACCTGGGCGAGTGCGCCATGGCTCAATACCCCCGGGAAGTTGCGCGAATAGGTTCTGGCATTGGATTCACGCTCAATGAAACGCTCAAGTGGCTGCATGGTCATGGCTGGCTCCTGCTCACAGTGATACCGCGCGGATGGTCTGTTCAAGTTGCCCGGGGGCGCGCCGGGCCTCGCCCAGCTCGCGCAACCAACGCCGGTATTCAAAGCCCAGGCGGTCGCTGGTCACGTGCATCTCAGCCTTGGGGTCCAGGGGCAGGCGGGCGGGGCGTTGTGACTCGACGATATGGCGGTCCTGCTCGAACACGGTGTTCTGCCGCGCCAGGATCTGATCAAGGGTCAACTCGGGGCCGAAGTTGATCGCCACGATCAGCCAGATGATGCAGGCCTTCTCGTCCACCGGGGTGGCATTGAAGAAGGTGCAGAAGCGCTCGACCTCACCGGTCTTCTTCTTGAAGTAGGCCGTGGTCGGGTTGAACACCGAATAGGTGTAGCGCGCAGTCACCGGGATGCCGCGGTGATCGCCGAAGGGTTGGAATACACTGATTTCCGATGAATGCAGGCCCCGCTCGTCCTGGCTGACGGTGTATTTCTTCAGCGGCTCCGGTGCGTCCGGCAAGCCGTTGAGGTGGGCGTGTACGAAAGGAAAATGCGAGGCATCGATGAAGTTTTCCAGCGCCCGCAGCGCATTGGCCTGGTAGTGATAAGGCCCGGCATAGACCTTGCGAAAACTGTCATCGTCCCACTGTGGCAGTTCGGGCAGTGGCCGTTCGGGCCGCACCAGGCTGGCCCAGACATAACCGTAACGCTCCTCGGCATAGTGCTTGAAGATCAGCCGGTCCGAAGCCGGGGCATGTCGGTCGGGGTGCGCCGGCACCAGGGTGCAGTCCCCCTGCCCGTCGTAGCGCCAGCCGTGATACGGGCATTCGATCTCGCCCTTCTTCACGCAGCCCAGCGAGAGCCGTGCGCCGCGGTGGCCGCAGTAGTCTTTCCAGGCATGAATGCCCCCGCTGCCGTCGCGCCACAACACCAGGTCTTCGCCCAGCAGCCTGACAGCCGTGGGCCGCTCGGCGCTGACATCTTCACTGCGCGCAACCACGTGCCATTGGTTTTCCAAGGCCTTGTAATCCAGCTCTTCGCGATTCCATCCACTGTCGTAAAGCATGTCCCGCTCCATTTTCAGTCTGAACCTGCCCGTGACAGCCTCTCGGGGGGCTGCCGGGACCAGCGTGGTGGCTTAACGGATTTCGTGTTGCGCGGGTTCGAACCGCCATCCCGAGCCCGGGGCCCAGCCCTGCTCGTTGTAATCGGCCAGGCAGCGCTCGACCAGGTCGGTACACTGGGCCAGCACCCCGGCGCTTTCGCAGTGGCGCAGCATGTCCAGGCGCACCTGCTCATTGTTGCCGGCGTAGTTGTGCTCGTAGAGCTCGTGGCGACCGGCGAACTCACTGCCCAAGGCGTCCCACAGCAACTTGACCAGCTTCATTCGCTCACCAGCGCTCTGGTCGGTGCCCTGGTAATAGAGGTCTATCAAGGGACGAACCTCCGGGTTGCCCATATCCAGCCAACTGGCGGTCTGCATGATGGGCGAGCCGCCCAGGATGGTGTTGAACACCGGTTTGAGCTGGCTCATCATCTGCGTGCCGAAGTAACGCACCGTCGCCGCGGCCTCCAGGCGTGGCACTACCGAACCATCGCGCCGGGTCTCGGGGTTCAGGCACAGGTTCTCGGTCAACGACCACATCAGGTTGCGCAACGCGACGATGTCCGCCAGGCGCGTGCGAATGCCACGGAACTGCGCCGAGCCATTGGACTCCAGCACCTTGCTCAACAGCCCGCAGATGAAGTCCATCTTCACCGCCAACCGCGTGCCGGACTGCAGCGGGTAACGATTGAGGAAACCGGACGCGGCATAAAAACTGCGCGCACGCTCGATATCGCGGTAGATCAGCACGTTTTCCCAAGGCACCAGCACGCCGTCGAAGATCAGCACCGAATCGTTTTCGTCGAAACGGCTGGACAGCGGGTGGTCGAACGGGCTCAACGACGCCGCCTCGAATGAGCGGCGGCACATGATCTTGAGGTTGGGTGCGTTCATCGGCAGGATGAAGCACAAGGCGAAATCTTCCTCGGCCCCGGCCTGATAATGGGTGGCGCTGTTCTGCGCGACAAAGGTGGCATTGGACAGCGCCGCGGTGGTGGCGACCATTTTCACGCCGCGCACGATGATGCCCGCGTCAGTCTCTTTTTCCACATGCAGGTAAATGTCGCGCATGTCGGCGATCTGCCGTGCCCTGCCCACCGGTGGGTTGACCAGCACGTGATTGAGGAACATGACCTTGCGCGCCGATTTTCTGTACCAGCTTTGCGCGTTGTCATGAAACGGCGCGTACAAGTCCGGGTCCGAGTGCAGGGTGGCGGTGAAACCTGCTTTATAATCCGGTGTGCGGCCCATGAAGCCGTAAGACAACCGTGACCAATGGGCAATGGCATCCCGAGCCTTGAGCAAGTCCTGCGCGGAACGCGAGGGCATGAAGTAGCGGTGGGTCCGGTAACCATCCGGGTCGATATCGGTCATCACCTCCTGGCTGGCAGGATCATGCAGGGCATCGTATAAGCGCGATAATGAATGCGCACTGTTACGAAACGCCCGGTGTTCGCAAACATTCTCGACACGCTCACCATAGATATACACGTGGCGACCGTCATCAAGGCTGTCCAGAAACTCTGAGCCCGTCATCATTTCATTCGGGTGATTGTTGTCCAAACGCGTTCTCCTATTATCGTTATTGGCGAAGCTTGCGGTTTTCAGGCACGGCACAACCCGCCGCCCAACTCGGAAGTTGGACGAACAGGCACAGGTCATCAGGGGCGCTCAGGCCCGGTACGGGTTCAGCTGAAGTAACGGATAATCAATGCCACGCCAGAGGCGAGCACGACAACATTGATAAGTTTGAGGAATTGTTCACGAGACATCTTCAATGTCAGCCGGCGGCCTATGGCCGTGCCCAGCAACATGCCCGGGGCGAGAAACAGTGCCAGCCACAACAGGCTGCTGTCCAGGTATACCCCTGCCAGGGCAAACAGCACCACCCGGGTCAGGGTACTCAAGCCGATGAGCGTGGTTTGCGTGATGCGCATGGCATTCTTGTCTTTGATCCGGCCGCTCAGATAAATGGCGTAAATGAAACCGCCGCTGCCGAACAAGGCGCTGAACACGCCACCCACCGAGCCGAAGGGAATGGCCGAGGCCGGGGAAAAGGTACGGTCTGGCTTGAGCCCACTGAGTGAATACAGCGAGTAGCCCACCACGAAGATGCCCAGCGCCAGTAGCAGGATATCGGGCCTGGCCTTCAGCAGGATGGCCGCCCCGATCAGGCTCCCCACCACCATCAGCGGGACCAGCCGCCTGAGCTCGCGCCAGTCGGCCTTGCGGCCATCACGGCTGACATTGACCAGTGCGGCGCACAGGTCCATCAACGCGAGTAGCGGAACGATCTTGGCGATGGGGATATACAGCACCAGCACAGGACTGGCGATAAGAGCGGTACCAAATCCGGCGATGCCGAAAATGATATACGCACATAACAGTGCGGCGAAGATAATCGCATAGCCGGGCAACCCGACTGCAAACGCGTCGCTCATTGCATGACTCCATTCGTGTTGTTCTTGTTATCTGGCGTTCCTGCCGATTGACCGTACGCTAACTAAAAGTTTCACGCACACCAATAATACCTTGGTACTAATGGCCAAACGCCATTTCTGTATCGTTTTTAACATGTAACTGCTTCATTTGTGAGAGCCGACTACGGGTTCGTACAATATCGGCGATATCACAATGATCAACCGCTTCATTCAACGGCAGCGTACTGATCATGAATACTTCGCAGCGCGTGTCATACAATACATCCACCAGGTTGAGAAAACGCTGTTGTGCCGCGGGCGACGCCGTGGAAATACGCGGAATGCCTTCGATGATCCAGCGCGGGTAGGTCTTGACCAGCACCAGGTAGTCCATGGTCGCCGTGGGGGCCTCGCAGATATCACTGAAACCAACATGAAGCACCCCTTGCGAGGCTGCCATCACCCGCAGCGGCCGGTGGTTGACCTTAAGTTCGACACGGCTGGCCGTGACCTCGGGCAGGCCCAGTTGGTGGCGTTGGGTGGCGTTGCCCGGAGAGACGAACGCGCCGAGCCCGAACGCATCGCCCTCGCCGCCCAGGCTGCGGTAGTCGACCCCCCCGGCGATCGATACCACGTCCATGTGCGCTTCGATCAAGCGGATGGTCGGCAGAAAACGCTCATGGTAGAGCGGGTTGGGCAGCAAGCCTTCGGGCGGGTAGTTGGAGGTGGTCACCAGCGCGCACTGGCGCGCGAAGATCGCAGTGAACACCCGACTGATCAGCATCGCATCACCGATGTCATGCAGGTGGAACTCGTCGAAGCACAGCAGCTTGCAGCCCTTGAGCATTTCATCCAGGGCGTCCTCCATGCTGCGCTCGCTGCTGGCATTGGCGAAGATGCGCGCATGCAACTCACGGAAAAACTCATGAAAGTGGAAGCGCTTTTTTTCCGCGAGCGCCAGGCGGTCGAAGAAGGCATCCAGCAGAAAGCTTTTGCCCCTGCCCACGGGGCCCCATATATAAAGGCCCTTGGGTTTGCGCGAGGGCAGCAATGATGGGTGCATCACCCGCTCGGCCAGGTGGGCGAGGCGGTTGATGCACGCCCCCTGCTGTTCGTCCAACTGGTAACCGCGCGATGCGGCCATGGCCTCGATGCTGGCGACGATAGGTTGCATATGACGTTCCTTTGCCTTGTCTGCTCCAAGGCTGCGGATGTTAGCGAGATTTTCCAGGTGTCGAAAGCAGGTGACCGAAGTGCGCGCGCCTATCGCGACATCGCCGCAATACCCTTATCATGCCCCCATGAACAGAGACCCTTTCGCCGTACTCGGCCTGGACCGCGAGGTCCTCACTGTCAGCCAGCTCAACGGCCGCGCGCGCGTGCTGCTGGAAGACGTCTTCAGCAGCATCTGGGTAGAGGGCGAGATCTCCAACCTTGCGCGCCCGGCCTCGGGCCACGTGTATTTCACCCTCAAGGACAGCGGCGCCCAAGTGCGTTGTGCGCTGTTCCGCCAGAACGCCCAGCGTGTGCGCCAGGCGCTCAAGGATGGCCTGGCGGTGAAAGTGCGCGGCAAGGTCTCGCTGTTCGAAGGCCGCGGCGACTACCAGCTCATTCTCGACACCGTGGAGCCTGCCGGTGACGGCGCCCTGCGCCTGGCCTTCGACGCCCTGAAGGAAAAGCT